>NZ_JBIWOX010000004.1:0-355461 GCF_044767975.1 Streptomyces sp. NPDC101181
GGGGGGGGGGGGGGGGGGGGGGGGGGGGGGGGGGGGGGGCGCCCCCCCCCGCGGGGCGGGGGGGGGGGCGGGGGGGGGGGGGGGGGGGGGGGGGGGGGGGGGCCCCGCGGGGGGGGCCCGGCCCCTGCGGGTGGTGCAAGTGGTGCAAGTGGTGCGTGAGGGTCAGGCGGTGGCGTTACGGCGGCGGCGCGCCGCGATCACGACGCCGGCGCCGGCCGCCACGACGACGCCCGAGGCGCCGATCAGGGCGCCGGCCGGGACGTCGGAGCCGGTGGAGGCCAGGGCGCCGGAGCCGCCAGTGGAGCCGCCGGTGGAGCCGCCGACCGTACCGCCGCCGGTGGTCGAACCGCCCGCGGTGGAACCGCCGGTGGACCCGGCGGAGCCACCGGACTCCCCGGACTCACAGGCGACGCCGTCGCCGTCGGCGTCGAGGTCGGCCGAGTAGCCCGGCTCGCCCTTCTTGATGGGGGCCGCACCGGCGGCCTCGGCCGCCGCGCAGTTCTCGTAGTCCGTCGAGCCGTCCGGGAGCTGCGCGTCCTTGTCCAGGGAGACCGCGATGTTCAAGGCGTCGAGCTGCTCGCCCTTCTTGTACATGCCGGCGAACGCCTTGGAGCCCTCCTCGGTGAGGGTCGCCGGAACGCCCTTGAGCTGCACGATCCCGTCCTTGGCGGCGAGCGCGCCCGAGGGGACCTTCAGGTCGGCGAGGGCCAGGCCGGTGAACGTGGCGACCTTGCCGCTGGTGCGGTCCTTGGCGGAGACGTCGGCCAGGAGCTTGCCGGAGGTGCCCTTGATGTCGGCCTTCAGCTTGCTGAGCGAGAGGTCGAGGACGTACGCGCCGTTCGTCTCGTGGCCGAGGAAGCGCACCTGGCCCGTGAACGCGGCGTTCAGGGTGTTCTTGTCGGCGTCGAGCCGGCCGGTGGCCTTGCCGAAACGGTAGCCGTCGCCGACGGTGGTGGCGCCGCCGCTCGTCTCGACCTTGCCGTGGGCGATCGGGCCGACGATGTAGGAGCGGAAGGACTTCTTGACGCCCCAGTCCAGGGTTCCGTCGACGACCGGGCCGCTGGTGGGCTTGGCGGTCTCCGAGGTGGTCGGGGTGGGGCCGGTGCTCGGCTGTCCCGTGGGCTGCCCGGTCGGCTGGCCCGTCGGCTGTTCGGTGGGCTGCCCGGTCGGCTGGCCCGTGGGCTGGCCGGTGGGCTGGCCCGTCGGCTGGCCGGTGGGGGGCGTCGACGCCTGCTTCACCGACAGCGTCGCCGGGTCCAGCGCGTCGCCCTCCTGGTAGAAGCCCGCGAAGGCCTGGGAGCCGGCGGCGGTCAGCTTGGCGGGGATGTTCTCGAAGAGCATCGCGCCGCCCTCGCCGCGGCCCGGCTTGACGCCGGTCATGTCGAGGCTGGCGATGGCCGCGTCGTCCTTGCTGAGGACGGTGCCGTCCTTCTGCTTGCTGGTGAAGTCGGCGGTGATGGCGCCGGACTGACGGCCCGTGCCGATCTTGAGGTCGCTCAGCTTGACGTCGAGCCGACCGTGGTGGCCCTCGAAGCGGACGCTGCCCTTGAAGGCGGTCTCGGAGGCGTGCGTACCCGTGTCGTAGGTGCCCTTGCCGTCGGAGAGGACGAACACCCCGTTGTCCGCTGCCTGCTGAGCGCCGTCCGCGACGGTGATCCTGCCCTGCGCGATGGGGCCGACGAGGTACTTGCGGAAGGACTCCTTGATGCCCCACTCCAGCTTGCCGTCCACCAGTTCCAGCTGGGGAGCGGCGGTGGGTGCGGCGGCCGGGGATCCGGCGGCGATCGCCGGGAGGGCGAAGGCGGTCGCGCCCAGGGCGGCGGCCGTGGCGACGGCTGCGGCGAGGGCTATGGGGCGGCGGGTTGCTGCCATGTCGGTGGTTCTCCTATGACGACAGGGGCGGACGAGAAGTGTTGGGGGGAGGGGGTGATGATCCGTAAGGCGCGCATGGGGGGAGGTCAGGAGGTCTGCGGGGAGTCGGGCGCTCCGGCGGCCGGCTGTCCGCCCCGGCGGCGCAGGGCGAAGAACGCCGCCACCGCTCCGAGCAGGAGGAGCACCCCGCCGCCGATGGCGGCCCAGGTCCCGGCGCCCGGCCCCGAGTCGGAGGCGGCAGCCACCGGAGCGGCGGAGGGCTCGGCCGAGGGCTTCGCGGAGGGTTCGGCGGCCGCCGTCGGCGCACTGCCGAGGTCGGGGAGCGCGGGCAGCTGGGCCTTCTCGTCGACGGCCACGGCCAGTGAGACCGGGTCCATGGCGGTGCCCGCCTTGTACAGCGAGCCGAACGCCTTGGAGCCTTCGGCGGTGAGGGTGGCGGGGGCCTCGGTGAGGTGGGCCAGGCCCCTCTCCGGCGCGAAGTCCTCGGCCTCGAAGGTGACCAGCGGCACGCTCTTGGTGGTCCTGCCTTCGCTGGTGACGTCCGCCGAGAGGGTGCCTTCGCCCTTGGCCACGGCCACGGTGACGGCGGCGAGCCTCAGGTCGAGGTCGTGGGCGCCGGTGAAGCGGACGGAGCCGCTGAACTCGGCGTCCAGGGTCTGCTTCTTCGCGTCGTAGGTGCCCTTGCCCTTCGGGAAGCGGAACAGCGCCCCGCCGTCCTCGGCGCCGTCGGCGAGCTTCCATTCGCCCTGGCCGATGGAGCCGGTGACGTACTCCCGGAAGGTGCGGCGCACCCCCCAGTCGACGGCGGCGTCCTCGAAACGGCCCGCCTTCTCCCGCTCGGCCTCGTCCTTGGCTGCGTCCTTCTCGGCCTTCTCGCCCGGCCCGGAACCGTCGTCCTTCTTCGCCGGGGCCGAGGGCTTCGGCTGAGCCGCGCCCTTGGTGTCGACGGAGAGGCTGACCGGGTCGAGCGGGGTGCCCGCGGTGTAGTAGCCCGCGAAGGCGGACGCGCCCTCGGCGGTCAGGGTGGTGGGCACGTTGGTGAGGGCGACGGGAGTGGAGCCGCCCCTCATGTCGATGCCGCCGAGGGCGAGCTTGGCGAGCGGGACCTGGGAGCGGTTGGAGACCTTGCCGGTCCCCCGCTCCTTGCTGACCATGTCCGCGTAGAGCGTGCCGTCGCCGCCGCTGATCCGCACGGTGGGGCGGCTGATGGTGAGGTCCAGCTCGTTGCTGCCGTCGGCCTTCTTGTGGCCGGTGAAGTGCACCCCGCCGGAGAAGCCGGAGCTGAACGCGCCGGTGTCCGGGTCGTAGGAGCCGGTCGCCGAGTGGAAGCGGAACTGGCTGCCGCCGACCGTGGCGGCGCCGCCGGTCAGGCTCCAACTGCCGTTCGCTATCGGGCCGGTGACGTAGCTCTGGAAGGAGGACTTGATACCCCAGTCCAGTCGGCCGCCCTGCACCGTGCGGCTGGCCGCTTGCGCGGTGGCGGCCGGGAGCAGGGCTCCCAGCAGTACCGCGAGGAGCGCGACGGCGAGCGCGCGGCTGGATCTGGACGACGGCATGACGGACCCTCCGAGGACTGGATACGCAGGTAAGGCTAACCTAAGGTATTCCCAGCCCCGGCCGGAACCCCTTCCGGTCACGCCGTTACGGCGAACGGCCGACCGCACGCCGCAGAACGACAGGACGGTGCCCCCGTGCGCATTTCGCAGGACTTCGCCCCGACGGGCCCGGACGCCGTGACGACGGCCCACCGTCGCCCGGCCCGGGGCAGGGCTGCCGCCGCGCTCACCGCAGCTGTCGCCCTCGCCCTGGTTCTGACCGGCTGCGGCGGCGGGAGCGACGCGGCGCCGAAGTCCGCGTCCGCCAAGAGCTCCGCCGACGCGGACCGGGTGGAGCCGCTGGCCGGTGTGCCGAAGCCGGAGCTCCCGGTGACGGTGGACTCGGCGGACGGCAAGAAGGTCACCATCGACTCCACCGACCGCATCGTGCCGCTGACCGGGTCGCTGAGCGAGATCGTCTTCACCCTCGGCTTCGGCGAGCAGGTCGTGGCCCGGGACATCACCGCCACCTTCGAACAGGCGGAGAAACTCCCGGTGGTGACCCGCGCTCACGACGTCTCGGCGGAGAGCGTGCTCTCCCTGAAGCCGACGATCGTGCTGGCCGACACCACCACGGGCCCGGCCGAGGCCGTCGACCAGATCCGCGACGCGGGCATCCCGCTGGTCGTCGTCGACCCGGCCAAGGGGCTCGACGACGTGGGCCGCCGGATCGACACCGTCGCCGAGGCACTCGGCGTACCGTCCGCCGGTACGGAGCTCAAGCAGCGCACCGAGGACCGGATCGCCGCCGTCCAGAAGTCCATCCCGGACCACGCCGACGGCAAGAGGCCCCGGGTCGCCTTCCTCTATCTGCGCGGCTCGGCCTCCGTCTATCTGCTGGGCGGCGCGGAGTCCGGGGCGAGTTCGCTGCTGGAGGCGGCGGGCGCGGTCGACGCCGGGAAGGAGTCCGGGCTGGAGAAGGACTTCACCGCCATCACCAGCGAGGCCCTCGCCAAGGCCGCCCCGGACGCGATCCTGCTGATGACCAAGGGCTTCGAGTCGGTCGGCGGGATGGACGGGCTGGTGAAGATCCCCGGTATCGCGGAGACCCCGGCCGGGATGGACCGCCGGGTCGTCACGGTCGACGACGGAGTGCTGCTGAACTATGGTCCGCGCACCGACCAGGTGCTCACCGAGATCGTGGAGCAGCTGTACGCGAAGGGCGGCGCGGGCCAGTGACCACCTCGTACGAGGAACGCACCGGCGCCGTGGAGAAGTCCGCGGGCGGGCCGGCCCGGGGCGCCGCCCCGGAGACCCCGGCCATCACGTCCTCGCGCGGCACGGCGTATCTGCTGACCGTGGGGCTCGCCGCGGCCCTGCTCGCCCTCTGCCTGCTGTCCGCGGCGATCGGCGCCTACAGCATCCCGCTGGGCGACGTCCTGGGCTCCGTGCAGCACCGGATCGGGCTCGGCGGCCAGGCGCTGGACCGGGTCGGCGAGAGCGTCCTGTGGAACGTGCGCTTCCCCCGGGTCGCCCTCGCCCTGCTCGTCGGCGCCTCCCTCGGCTGCGCGGGCGCCCTGATGCAGGGGGTGTTCGGCAATCCGCTCGCCGAGCCCGGCGTGATCGGGATCTCGGCGGGCGCCGCGGTCGGCGCGGTCGCCTCGATCGCGCTCGGCCTGACCTTCTTCGGCAACTGGACCATCACCGTCTTCGCGTTCGTCGCGGGCCTGGCGACCGTGCTGCTCGTCTACGCGCTGTCGCGCTCCGGCGGCCGGACCGAGGTGGTGACGCTGATCCTCACCGGCATCGCCGTCAACGCCTTCGCGGGCGCGCTGATCGGCCTGTTCATCTTCTTCGCGGACAACGCGCAGATCACCCAGATCACCTTCTGGCAGCTCGGTTCGCTCTCCCAGGCCACCTGGCCCAAGGTGCTCGCCGTCCTGCCGTGCGCGGTCGCCGGACTGCTCATCGCCCCCTTCTACGCCCGCAAGCTGGACCTGCTGGCCCTCGGCGAACGGCCCGCCCGCCATCTGGGCGTGGACGTCGAGCGGCTGCGGATCGTGCTGGTGCTGGTGGTGGCGCTGCTGACGGCGGCGGCGGTCGCCGTGGCCGGGATCATCTCCTTCGTCGGGCTGCTCGTCCCGCATCTGCTGCGGATGGCGAACGGCCCCGGTCACCGTTTCCTGGTCCCGGGCAGCGCGCTGGGCGGGGCCGTGGTGCTGGTGGCGGGCGACCTCGGGGCCCGGACGGTGGCGGCCCCGGCCGAGCTGCCGCTCGGGGTGCTGACCGCGCTCTTCGGCAGCCCGTTCTTCTTCTGGCTGCTGCGCAGGACCCGTCGTAAGCAAGGTGGTTGGGCGTGATGGCGCTGAGAGACCTGTTCGCGGTACGCACCCGGGAGCTGCCCTCGCCTCCCGCCCCCGGCTCCCCCGTCGTCGAGGCCGCCGGCCTGTCGGTGCGCCTCGGGGGGCGGCAGGTGCTGGACTCCGTGGACCTGACCGCCCACGCGGGCGAGGTGGTGGCCCTGGTCGGTCCGAACGGCGCGGGCAAGTCGACCCTGCTGGCCGCGCTGGCCGCCGATCTGCCCGCCGGGAGCGGCGAGGTACGGATCGACGGGCGCCCGGCCACCGCGTGGTCCGCGCCCGAACTGGCGCTGCGGCGCTCGGTGCTGCCGCAGTCGGCGGCGCTGTCCTTCCCGTTCCCGGTGGAGGACGTCGTACGGATGGGGCGGGCGCCCTGGTCGGGTACGGAGCGGGAGGACGAGGACGACGCGGCGGTGGCCACGGCGATGGCGGCCACCGAGGTGACCCGGTTCGCCGGCCGCCCCTTCTCCGCGCTGTCGGGCGGGGAGAAGGCCCGGGTGGCGCTCGCCCGGGTGCTGGCGCAGCGGGCCCCGCTGATGCTGCTGGACGAGCCGACCGCCGCCCTGGACCTGCGCCATCAGGAGCTGGTGCTGCGGATCTGCCGGGAGCGGGCCGCCGCCGGGGACGCCGTGGTGGTCGTGCTGCACGACCTCGGTCTGGCCGCCGCCCACGCGGACCGGGCCGCAGTGCTGCACGACGGCCGGATCGCCGAACTGGGCCCGCCGGAGCGGGTGTTCACCGGCGAGCTGCTCGGCGAGGTCTACCGGCAGCCGGTGGAGGTCTTCCCGCACCCGCGCACCGGGACCCCGCTGATCGTGCCGGTGCGCGAGGCCTGAGGGAGCGCCGCAGTCTCCCTCGGGCATGGTGCGGACGCCGGGTCAGGTCCCCGCCCGTACCCCGTTCGCCGCCCGGTAGGGTTTCGACGGTCAGTGCGGGCGACGGATCAGAAGGCGCGGAAGCAACGGATGACGAGACACCCTGGGCTGGGCCGGCTGACGGCGGGGCTCGCGGCGGCGACGGTGCTGAGCCTGACGGCGAGCGGCTGTGTGACGGTCCACGGTGAGCTGGCCGTCCTGCCCGGGGCGACCGAGTCCGAGGCGGCGCGCGCCCTCACCGACTTCGTCACCGCCTACAACGCGGCGGACCAGGCGTTCGATCCGGCGCTGGACGCGGAGCGGGTGACCGGTTCGCTCGGCGCGATCAACCAGGCCGGGCTGAAGGCCCGCCGGACGTACAACCCCGGCGGCAACAAGGCCCACCGGCCGCTGGTCCTCGACGACGCGGCCTACGTCATCCCCAAGAAGGCGGGCTGGCCGCGGTGGTTCGTCGCGGACACCGACTCCAACCGGGACGAGGACGGCGGCGAGCTGGACACCCGCTGGCTGGTGGTGTTCGTCCGGACGTCCGCCGACGCGGTGTGGAAGGCGGCCTACCTCGGGGTCCTCCCGGTCTCCCAGGTACCGGAGTTCACCCGGGACGCGGACGGGTCGGCCGAACCGGTCGAGCCGCGAGACGGTGGACTGGCCCTCGATCCGGCGGAGTTGAGCAGCACCTACGCCGCGTACCTCCAGGACGGCGAGCCCGGTGTGTTCGCGCCCGGCACGGGGACCTCCGGCTGGCGCGAGGTGCGCCGGACGACGCGGCGGGCGGGGTTCACCTACCAGTACGCCGATCAGCCGCTGACGGCGGGGACGTTCGCGCCGCTCGGGCTGCGCACCGAGGACGGCGGGGCGCTGGTCTTCTTCAGCAGCAGGCACTACGAGCGGCAGACCGCGGCGAAGGGGCTCCGGCCGGAGGTCAGCGCGGACGTGCGGGCGCTGCTGACCGGCGAGGTGACCAGCAGCCTGACCAAGGAGCGGGTCTCCAGTCAGCTGGTGTACGTGCCCCCGCGCGCCGACGGCGGCGGCAAGGTGCGGATGCTGAGCAGGCTGCCGGGCCTGGTCGCGGCGAAGGGCGAGTAGGCGGTGGACGACGGGCCCGTGCGGCACGCGGCCCGACCCGGACCGGACGCGGTCGGCCCAGGACGGCCCCGGCGTCGCGCGGAAGCCCGGCGGACCATCGGAGCAGCGGCCCGGCGAACCCGGAGGCCGGGCGTCAGCACCCTCGGCGACTCAGCACCCTCACCGGCTCACCGGCTCAGCGGCTCATCGGCCAGGCGACCGCGCCGCGGTCCAGTTCGCTCTGCCCGGCGCTGCCCGCATACCGCGCACAGGCCTCGGTGAGCGTCTCCAGCAGGGTCAGCGGGTCGGGCAGCTCGTGCTCGGGTCCGCGCACCCATCGGACGTCCAGCTCGCCGGGGAGCCGGGCGGGCGGCAGCAGGACGTAGCTGCCCCGGCAGTGCCAGCGCAGGCCCGGGTGGGCGTCCATGGTCTCGGGGTGGCAGTCCAGCTCGCAGGGCCACCACTCGTCCTCGTCCTCGGGGGTGCCGCGGGTGGCGGTGAAGAAGAGCATCCGGTCCTCGCCGGACGTGGCGACCGGCCCGACGTCGATGCCCGCGGTGAGCAGCCGCTCCAGGGCCTGCTCACCGGCGGGGAGCGGGACGTCCAGTACATCGTGGATCATGCCGGTGGCGGTGATGAAGTTGGCCAGCGGCTGGTTGTCGGCCCAGCGCTCGATCTGGGCGCGGTCGGTGGTCGACTGCGTCTGCCAGGCGAAGGAGACGGGATGCCGGGCGGGGGTGGGACAGCCGATGCGTTCGCACGAACATCGGTATCCCTGGGGATGGGCCGCGGGGGCGATGGGCATACCCGCGTCGGCGACGGCCAGGAGCAGCTCCGCTCTGGCCGGATCAGCGGCCTCGGCGCCCTGCGGTTTGGAGCGTCGTCGCAGCCACTGGGAGATCCTGCTCTCTGTGCCGCGATAGCGGCCGGAATCGGCACCCATCTATCCCCTCACCTCAGCGTTGCTCCTCCATGGTCGCACCATCCTGCTCTTCGGGTGGCCAGAGTTCGACCACGGGGCCGCGTACCGCTGCGCCGAGTGAGCACCATCACGCCCGATGTCGGCACATAACGGATAGCGGGGCCGTTCGGTGTCAGGGGCGGGGGGTCAGCCCGGCCAGGGCGTAGTCGACGATCGCGTCGGCGTAGTCGTGGGTGAGCGGCAGGGTCCGCAGCAGCCAGCGGTGGAAGAGCGGGCCGACGAGCAGTTCCAGGGCGATCCGCGGATCGGCGTCCGGGCGCAGCTGCCCGGCCTCCTGGGCGGCCCGCAGCCGGGTGACGTAGGCGGCGAGCTGGGGGGCGAGCAGTTTCTCGACGAACTCGGCGCCCAGCCGGGCGTCCACGATGCCCTCGGCGGTGAGCGCGCGGGTGGTGGCCTCCAGCGCCGGGTCGTTCAGCTCGTCCACGGTGGCGCGCAGGACGCGCTTGAGGTCGGCGACCGGGTCGCCGGTGTCGGGGATGACCGAACCTGCCTCGCCGGAGTGCCCGGTGTCCCGCTCCGCGGTCCGTGCGGCCAGGTCGAGGAAGGCCTCCATCAGGACGGCGGCCTTGGAGGGCCACCAGCGGTAGATGGTCTGCTTGCCGACCCCGGCGCGGGCGGCGATACCCTCGACCGTCGTACGGGGGTAGCCCACTTCGCCGACGAGGGCGAGCGCGGCGTCGTGGATGGCGCGGCGGGAACGGTCGCTGCGGCGGCTGGAGTCGGGAGCCTTGCTGGGTGCCATGCGGTCAATCTAACCCGCCGCGAGCCGATACGTACCGTCTTGCCGGATACGTCTGCCGCCGCGCCCGGGTCCGCCCCGGTGGCCGGAGCGCGGCCGTGACCGGGCGGTCCGGTGAACCACCCGATCGGATCACTGCGGATCGGGCGCGCACGGCGCACCATGGGCTCACGCACAGACCGTGCGCATCCCACCGTTCCGCGGTCGCGGCCGCCGTTCGCGAGGAGCCCCAGTTGAACCGTGACGCCACCCCTCGTCGCTACCTGATGTGCGCGCCGACGCACTTCCGGGTCACCTACTCCATCAACCCGTGGATGGACCCGTCCAAACCCGTCGACCTGCCGCTGGCCCAGACCCAGTGGGAGGACCTGCGCGACCGCTACCGCAGCCTCGGCCACACGGTCGAACTGCTCACGCCCCGCCACGACCTGCCGGACATGGTCTTCGCGGCCAACGGCGCCACGGTGATCGACGGGCGGGTGCTCGGCGCCCTGTTCGCCTACCGGGAGCGTTACGAGGAGGCCGGGGCGCACCGGGACTGGTTCCGGGACCACGGCTTCATCGAGATCCACGAGCCGGAGCACGTCAACGAGGGCGAGGGCGACTTCGCCGTCACGGCCTCGTACCTGCTGGCCGGGCGCGGCTTCCGCTCCAGCCCCCTCTCGCACGCCGAGGCCCAGGAGTTCTTCGGGGCGCCGGTCATCGGGCTGGACCTGGTGGACCCGCGCTACTACCACCTGGACACGGCGCTGTGCGTGCTGGACGCGGCGGCCGACGAGATCATGTACTACCCGGACGCGTTCTCCCCCGGCAGCCGGGCGGTGCTGCGACGGCTGTTCCCGGACGCGCTGCTGGCCGGCGAGGCGGACGCGGCGGCCTTCGGCCTCAACTCGGTCAGCGACGGGCGCCATGTGCTGCTGCCGCAGGGCGCGACCGGGCTGCTCGACCCGCTGCGGGACCGGGGCTTCGAGCCGGTCCCCATGGACCTGGGCGAGCTGCTGAAGGGCGGCGGCAGCGTGAAGTGCTGTACGCAGGAGCTGCGGGCCTAGAAGCCCTGCCGGCTTCCAAGGCCCCGGCGGCCCGCCCGCCCGTGCCTCCGACGAGCGGGCCGAGCGGCCCCTCAGCCGGTGCCCTCCGGTGGCCAGGGCTCGCCCCAGGCGATGTCCCTGGCCGCCCGGTACAGCTCGCCGTGGCGCTTGGTCACCGTGGAGCGGGCCAGCCCGTCGTCGCGGGTGCACAGCTCCAGCAGCACCTGCCCTTTGCGGAGCTGCGGCTTGCGGGTGATCCGGGCGGGGGCCCGGGTGGCGGGGAAGCGGGTGGCGACGACGTAGGCGAACTTCTCGTCCTCGTGGCTGAGCGACCCGCCCTTGACCTGCCGGTGCAGGGAGGAGCGGCTGACCCGGGCCGAGAAGTGGCACCAGTCGGCGCCGGGGGCGATCGGGCAGGCGCCGCTGTGCGGGCAGGGGGCCGCCACGCGCATTCCGGCGGCGATCAGCCGGTCCCGGGCCTCGATGATCCGGGCGTAGCCGTCGGGGGTGCCCGGCTCGACGATCACCACGGCCTGCCCGGCCGCGGCGGCCGCGTCGGCCAGTTCGGTCCTGGCACCGGCCGTCAGCTCCTTGAGCACGTAGCTGACGGTGACCAGGTCCGCGGGTGCCAGCTCCAGCGCCGTCCCGATCCGGGCCCGCTCCCAGCGGGCCGCCCGCAGCCCCGGCGCCCCGGAGGCCGCGGCCAGTTCGCGGCCGAGCGCGAGGGCGGGCTCGGCCCAGTCCAGGACGGTGGTGGCCGTCCCCTCCCAGGCACCGGCGACCGCCCAGCTCGCCGCGCCCGTGCCGCCGCCGACGTCGGTGTGGGTGGCGGGCGTCCACTCGGGCGCGGCGTCGACGAGGGCGTCCAGGGCGGAGCGTACGGCTTCGAAGGTGGCGGGCATCCGGTAGGCGGCGTACGCGACGACGTCGGAGCGGTCCCGCAGGATCGGGGCGCCGGTCGGGGTCTCCCCGCGGTAGCTGGCGATCAGCCGGTCGACGGCCTGCGCGGCCTGCTTGGGCGGCAGTCCGTCGAGCAGTCCGGACAGCGCCGCCCGCAGGGACTGGGCGGTGGGGAGGGTGGCGTTCACCGCCGAATTGTAGGCACCGGCGGCCCAGCGGACGCACGCGGTCCGGCGCCCGCGCAACAGCCCGGGAACGGCCCGGGAACAGCCGCAGAACAGGACGGCGGGCGAACTCCTCCTCCCGGGCGGCCTGTTGCTACGCTGACCGGCGCGAGTTCGGCCCGGCCCCAGCGGCCACGTCCAGACGGCCATGAGCAGGCGCGGCCTTGTGCATCGGGGGAGCCGGGAGCCATGAGACAGAAGATCGTACGGCTGGCCCTGGTGGGCGGGGTGGTGTTCCTCGCCCTCCTCCTGCTGCTCGCCGCGTTCGGCGGGAGCCCCGGCGAGGAGGACGGTACGCCGGGCGGCGCGACGGCCCCCGCGGCGACGGGCGCGGCGGGCGGCGGACCGGTGACCCGGCTGAGCGTGCCGCCGCCGTACACGACGGACCGGGGCTGGGAGATCATCGGCTCCTCCCCCGAGGTCGCCGTCTCCCACACCAGCGGGCTGCTGGCCTATCTGGAGCGGTCCGCCGGAGACCGCTACCGGCTGCGCACCGTCGACACGGCGACCGGCAGGCTGGGCTGGCGCGGTCAGGCCTGGCGGCCGCCGGACCCGCTGCACTACCCGAGGCTCGCCACCGTCGCCCGGGACGACCGGCAGTACTTCGTGACCTGGTCGTACGGGAAGGTCGGCGACGGGATGTCGCCGTCGAGCACCTTCGTCTCGCTCGACCTGTACGACGTGACGGACGGGGCCCGGGAGCGCGTCGAGGTGCCGTGGTCGGGCGCCCCGGACGTCAGCACCAGCGGACCCGGGATCGTGATCAGCGACGGCAGGGCCAACAGCGTGCTCATCGACCCGGTGACGGCCACGGTCTCCGAGCTGAGCGCGGACGAGCTGACCTACCCGAAGGGCTGCCGGGCCTGCGCGCAGCTCACCGAGGTGCACGGGCAGACCACCGGCGGGCTGCTGGTGGGCGGGGCACGGGAGTTCTGGGTGAACGAGGGCTGGTTCAGCCGGGACGTCGCTCCCAGGGGCACCGACCGGACCAGCGGCGTCCCCACCTCGGTGACCTCGGGCCAGGTGCTGGCCAGGTGGTCCCTGGACCGGAAGGCGAAGCGGGCGAGGACCCATGAGCTGTGGGCGGTGCACGACGCGGCGAGCGGCAAGGTGGTCGCCGCGGTGGAGTGCCACCGGCCCGCCATAGAACCGGGGGCCTACCCCCAGGCGGTGCTGTCCCCCGCGGGCGACCGGCTGGTCGCCGGGAACCTGGCCTTCGACCTGAAGGCGGGGCGGGGCCACTGCTTCGAGGACGAGAGCGGCGTCCCCCATCTGACGCTGGCCACGGTGACGGACGACGGCATCGCCTACGGGGCGGAGAACGCGCGCGACGCGTCCGAGGCGCTGGCGGGCGGCGGGCTCCCGGTGTCGGTCGACTTCGCGACCTGGACGACGGACCGGCTGGCCCGCGACGCGCGGCTGCCGCTGACGGAGACGACCGGGGTCGGGGTGTTCCGCTGGACGGACCGGCAGGAGCGCGCGCACCTGATCGGCTATCCGCGCTCGGACTGACCCGGGCCCCGGCGCCGCCGTAGGGAGCGGGGGCTCGGACCGACCCGGGCCCCGGCGCCGGAGAGCTTCACGCTCCAGAGGGCCCCGAAGAACCCCGGCCCCGTGAAGCTCCGCACCTCACAGCGCACCGGCCCCGGAGGCCCCGGGCCTCACAGCCCACCGGCCTCCCGGCCCGTGCGCTGCCACGGGCGGCACAGCCCCAGGAAGCAGCCGATCGCGGCCAGCGCGCAGACCACCTGCACCACGGCCATCGGAACGGCGGTGCCCTCCCCCGCGATCCCCACCAGCGGGGAGGCGATCGCGCCGATCAGGAACGAGGACGTGCCCAGCAGCGCGGAGGCCGAGCCCGCCGCGTGTTTGGTCCGCATCAGAGCCTGGGCGTTGGTGTTCGGCATCGCGAGCCCCATCGCCGACATCAGCACGAACAGCCCGGCCGCGATCGGCACGAGGCCGACCTCGCCGAAGACCCCGGCCGTCGTGAGCAGCAGCGCGACGGCGGCGAGCACGATGACCGCGAGGCCGAGGCCGAGGACCTTGTCCAGGCTGAACCGGCCCACCAGCAGCTTGCCGTTGACCTGCCCGACGATGATCAGCCCGATCGAGTTGAGCCCGAACAGCAGGCTGAAGGTCTGCGGGGAGGCTCCGTAGATCTCCTGCACGACGAACGGGGACGCCGAGATGTACGCGAAGAGGACGGCGAAGGCGAGTCCGCCCGCGACCATGTAGCCGGTGAAGACCCGGTCGGCGAGCAGCCCGCGCATGGTGCGCAGGGCCTCACGGACCCCGCCGGTGTGGCGGGCGGCGGGCGGCAGCGTCTCGGGCAGCCACTTGACCACGACGAGGGTGAGCAGGACGCCGACGCCGGTCAGCACGACGAAGATGCCGCGCCAGTCGGTGAACCGCATCACCTGACCGCCGATCAGCGGGGCGATGATCGGGGCGACGCCGGAGATCAGCATCAGGGTGGAGAAGAACCGGGCCATGTCCACGCCGTCGTACAGGTCGCGCACCACCGCTCGGGCGATCACGATCCCGGCCGCGCCCGCGAGGCCCTGGAGGAGACGGAAGCCGATGAGGAGCCCGGCGGTGGGGGCCAGCGCGCACATCGCGGTGGCGACGACGTAGACGACCATGCCGAGCAGCAGCGGCCTGCGGCGGCCCCACCGGTCGCTCATCGGGCCGACGACGAGCTGCCCGAGCGCCATCCCGGCCAGGCAGGCGGTCAGGGTGAGCTGGATGGTGGCGGCGGGGGCGCTCAGGGAGTCGGTGACCGCGGGGAGCGCCGGGAGGTACATGTCCATGGAGAGCGGCGGCAGCGCGGTGAGCCCGCCGAGGACCAGGGTGACCAGGAGTCCGGTGCGCCGGGCGGCCTTCACCGCGGGGGCGGGGAGGCCGGTGGCGGCCGGGAGGCCCGCGGTGGGTGGCAGACTCCCGGCGGCCGCGAGACCGGAAGCGGCCGGGACGCGCTCGGCTGGGGAGGTGCGCACGGTCCCGGGCGGGTTGGCGGATGAGGGAGGGGTCGCGGGGCCCGTCCCGGGGGTGGGTATGTGTGCCCGCTGGGCCTGGCCGCCGCCGTCGTCCGGCATTCTCTTTCTCCACATCGTTGAATCCGCATCTATGCTCTCAGCTCGACCGGAGTGGTCGATACCTCTTTCGTCACGGCAGTGGGGGCGGGCATGGGTGATCGGACAGTGCGCTGGGGTGTGCTGGCGACGGGCGGCATAGCGGGGACCTTCACGGCGGACGTCCAGGCCCTGCCGGACGCCGAGGTGGTGGCCGTCGCCTCGCGTACGGAGGCCCCGGCGCGGGCCTTCGCCGAGCGGCACGGCATCGGGCGGGCCTACGGGAGCTGGGCGGAGCTGGTCGCCGACGACACCGTGGACGTGGTGTACGTGGCCACCCCGCACTCCGCGCACCACGCGGCGGCCTCGCTCGCCCTGCGGGCCGGGAAGCACGTGCTGTGCGAGAAGGCGTTCACGCTCAACAGCCGGGAGGCAGAGGAGCTGGTGGCGCTCGCCCGGGAGCGCGGTCTCTTCCTGATGGAGGCGATGTGGACGTATCTGAACCCGGTGGTCCGGCGGCTGACCGAGCTGGTGCGGGACGGGGCGATCGGCGAGATCCGTACAGTGCAGGCGGACTTCGGCTTCACGGGCGACTTCGCCCCCGGCCACCGGCTGCGTGACCCGGCGCTCGGCGGCGGGGCGCTGCTGGACCTGGGGGTGTACCCGGTGTCGTTCGCCCACCTGCTCCTCGGTGAGCCGGACCGGGTGCGGGCGGAGGCGCTGCTGTCCCCGGAGGGCGTCGACCTGAACACGGCGATGCTGCTGGGCTGGGAGTCGGGCGCGACCGCGCTGCTGTCCTGCTCGATCGTCGGCCACCACCCGACGGCGGCGACCGTGATCGGCTCGGCCGGGCGGATCGACCTGCCGCGCGACTTCTTCCACCCGGACCACCTGGTGCTGCACCGGCCGGGCCGGGAGCCGGAGACGATCACCTCGGGGCCGGGCCCGAGCGGGCTGTCCGGCATGCAGTACGAGGCGGTCGAGGTGGCGCGCGCGGTGCGGGCCGGTGAGACGGAGTCCCCGCTGGTCCCGCTGGAGGGTTCGCTGGCGGTGATGCGGACGCTCGACGCGGTACGGGACCGCGTCGGCGTCCGCTATCCGGGGGAGGACTGAGCCCGGTTACGCGGGCGTGAGCCCCGGGTTGCCCGCCTCGGTGACGAAGGACGCCGCCGTGGTGAGCGCCGCCCCGGGGGTGGTGACGGCCGCCACCGTACGGAAGTCGGCGCGGGCCTGATCCTCCGTGAGGGCGATCACCGTGTAGCCGCGCCGCCCGTTGTAGTGCTTCAGGTGCGGGTTGGCGCGGGTCTGGTTGTCCCAGTTGGCGGGCCGGTCCGCGCCGTCCTTGCCGCTGGTGATCGACGTGGTGACGATCTCCGTGCCGACGGTGCGCGAGGCGGGGTCGTCGAAGTCCTTCTTCAGGTCGAAGGCGTAGGAGACGTGGACGTCGCCGGTGAGGACCATCAGGTTGGCCACCCCGGCGGCCTCCGCCCCGGCCAGCACCCGCTGCCGGGAGGCCGGGTAGCCGTCCCAGGCGTCCATGGACAGCTTGTAGGCGTCGGTGGGCACGTCCCGCCGCCGGGCGAAGGCGACCTGCTGCGGGACGACGTTCCAGGTGGCGTCCGAGGCGCGCCAGCCGTCGATCAGCCAGCGTTCCTGGGTGGCCCCGGTGAGGGTGCGCGCGGGGTCCTCGGACTCGGGGCCCGGGGTACGCCAGCCGTCGCCGTACGCCTGGTCGTCGCGGTACTGGCGGGTGTCGAGGATGTCGAACTGGGCGAGCCGACCGAAGCGCAGGCGGCGGTAGAGCCGCATGTCCGGGCCGGAGGGGCGCTGCGGGACGCGCAGGGGCTGGTTCTCCCAGTACGCGCGGTAGGCGGCGGCCCGGCGGACCAGGAACTCCTCCGGGGGGACGTCGTTCTCGGGGATGTCGCCCGCGTAGTTGTTCTCGGCCTCGTGGTCGTCCCAGGTGAGGACGAAGGGGTGGGCGGCGTGGGCGGCCCGCAGGTCCGGGTCGGACTTGTAGAGGGCGTAGCGCAGCCGGTAGTCCTCCAGGGTGGTCGTCTCGCGGTTGAAGACGTCCGGGAGGCGGCGGTCGGTGTAGGCGCGGGCTCCGCCGGTGGCGTTGACGGCGTACTCGTAGATGTAGTCGCCGAGGTGGAACACCGCGTCGACGTCCTCGGCGGCGAGGTGCCGCAGGGCGGTGAAGTACCCGTCGTGGTACGCCTGGCAGGAGACGGCGGCCAGGGTGAGGGAGCTGGTACGGGCTCCGGCGGCGGGGGCGGTGCGGGTGCGGCCGGTGGGGCTGGTCCAGTTTCCGGTGCGGAAGCGGTAGTAGTAGTCCCGGCCGGAGGCGAGACCCTGGACGTCGGCGCGGACGCTGTGGGCGAACTCGGGGTGGGCGGTGACCGTTCCGCTCCGCTCGACGCGGCGGAAGCGTTCGTCCCGGGCGATCTCCCAGCGCACCGCCACCCGGGCGGCGGGCAGTCCGCCCCCGGACTCGTAGGGGCGCGGGGCCAGCCGGGTCCAGATCAGGACGGACGTGGGGTGCGGGTCGCCGGAGGCGACGCCCAGGGTGAAGGGGTCGTCGGCGATCCGGCGGGCGTCCAGTTCGGCGGCGCTCGCGGTGCCGGCGGCGGGCAGGTTGACGGTGAAGGCCAGCGCGGCGGCCGCGCCGGTGGTGGTCAGGAAGCGCCGCCTCCCCACCCCGGTGCGGGGTAAGGCGGCCGCGGCCGCGCGGAGTTCGGCCGAGAGGTCGTGGGGTGCGGCGGCGGTCCGGTGGCGGGGTCGCGCGTGGTGGTCGTGGGGTGCGGCGGCGGTCCGGTGGCGGTGGTGGTCGGGCGCCGTGCTGGTCTGTGCGGCTGTCATATGCCCTCCTCAGCCGGATGCTGTCGGACCTCATGGCAACGGAACGCGACGACGCACCGTTGTCGCGTGCACAACATCCGCATGGCGGGTCGATGAGCACCGCGTGCCCGGTGCACCGACCCCTCCCGTACGCTGCCGGGCCATGAACACTGAGCACACGGATCACAAAGTCGCCGTCGTCACGGGAGCCGGTTCGGGGATCGGCCGGGCGGTCGCGCTCGCCCTGGCGGGCGCGGGCTGGTCGCTCGCGCTGGCCGGGCGCCGGGCGGAGCCGCTGGCGCGGACGGCGGCCGCGGCCGGGGCGCCGGAGGCGCTGTGCGTCACCACGGACGTCACCGACGAGCAGGAGGTGACCGCGCTCTTCGCGGCCGTACGGGAGCGGTTCGGGCGGCTGGACCTGCTGTTCAACAACGCGGGAACCTTCGGCTCCGGCGGCCCGCTGGAGGACCTCGCCGCCGAGGACTGGCGGGCGGTGGTGGACGTGAACCTGACGGGCGCGTTCCTGTGCGCGCAGGCCGCGTACCGACTGATGAAGGAACAGGAGCCGCAGGGCGGCCGGATCATCAACAACGGCTCGATCTCCGCGCACGCCCCGCGCCCGCACTCGGTCGCCTACACCGCGACCAAGCACGCGGTGACCGGGCTGACGAAGTCGCTGTCACTGGACGGCCGCCCGTACCGGATCGCCTCCGGGCAGATCGACATCGGCAACGCGGCGACGGAGATGACCGAGCGGATGCGGACCGGCACCCTCCAGGCCAACGGCGAGCTGGCGGTGGAGCCGGTGATGGCGGCGGCCGACGTGGCGCGGACGGTGCTGCACATGGCGGAACTGCCGCTGGAGGCCAACGTCCCGTTCGTGACGGTGATGGCGACGAACATGCCGTACGTCGGACGGGGCTGAGCCGGGGCCGGAGGCGGACGCGCACAAAACCCAGAGGCAGTCGCAGTCGCAGTCGCAGTCAGGATGCGCACGGAACCGGGTACACATCTGATCACATTTGCTCGAACTGGCCGCTAACTGACGCAGTTTGCCAATTTCGTCACTCGTAGTAGGGCAAGCGCGTGCTGTCCGTATGATCGCATCTCGTTACGCCTTCACCGGAACGACACAGAAGGAACACCCCATGCGCATACGCACCGCTGCGCCGATCGCTCTGGCCGCCGCCACCGCACTGGCCGCCTCTCTCCTCGCCACGGCGACTCCGGCCACGGCGGCCGCCCATCAGGGCGGACTGCACTTCGGAACGGTCCAGTACGACGGCCCCGGCAAGGACGACCGGTCGAACACCTCCCTGAACGCCGAGTGGGTGAACATCCACAACAACAGCAAGAAGAAGGTCCAGCTCAAGGGCTTCACGGTGAAGGACAACACCGGCTACACCTACACCTTCGGCAACCACACCCTCGGCGCGGGCAAGACCGTCAAACTCCGGACCGGCAAGGGCAGGAACAGCGCGGGCACCGCGCACTGGAACCGGGGCTCGTACGTCTGGAACAACACCGGCGACAAGGCCCGGCTGCTCAAGCCGAACGGGAAGCTCCAGGACTCCTGCTCCTGGGGCAGGTCGACGAAGGCGAACAAGGGCGTCAAGGACTGCCACTGACCGGCGGACGCAACACCCCGGAGACGGACGCGCCGACCCTGCGTCAGGGCGCGGGAGCAGCTCAGGCCGTGGTGACCCCGGCCGGGGCGACCCTGGCGTACCAGCGCTCCGTCTCCTCCGGTTCCAGGGCGCGCTCCAGCAGGGCGTCCCCCCGCATCCCGGGGAAGAAGCGGCCGGCGGGCCAGGACCGCCGGTGGGACGGCTCGTCCAGGACCAGCAGCCGGACCCCGTCGACGACCGGGATGTCTGCGGGGGCGCCCTCGTTCCGGATCGTTCCGCCGTCCGGGGCGACCAGGTCGAAGGAGCCCGTGGTCTCCACCTGGCCGGGGGTCTCCCGGCAGACGGCCGCCTCCTGGGGTGTGGGGGCGTCGCCCTCCACGTGACCGCCGCCGATGAGCGCGTCGGCCAGCAGGGTGTGCAGCTGGAAGTTGTCCCCGATGCCGGAGATCCGGAGCAGATAGCCGGTGCCGCTCGCGCGGTGGAGGGCGACGAGCGGTGCGCCGTCCAGCACCCGGAGCGCGTGGGCCAGGTAGGTGTGGTCCTCGCCGGAGGCCCGTTCCACCGCGGTGAGCAGCCGGGACAGTGTGTCCAGGTCGTCGGCGGCGGCTCGGCGCACCTCCAGGTGGTTCAGCATCGCGACGGCGGCCGTCTCCCACTGCGGCAGCGTCCACCACGCGACGGCCGCTTCGAGGCCCACCCGGTCGACGATCTCGTCGCCGGGCCGCTCACCGCGCACGGCCGGAAGCGCCCCGCCCCCGCTCGCGGCCCACGCGTCGGCGAAGACCGCCGCCTGCTCCAGGACCTCCCGCAGCCCGGCCAGTACGGGCGGAGCGCACCGCCCGGCGTCCGCGCCACGTTCGACGCAGGCCCCGACCAGGGCGGCGACGACGGCACGGTGGCCGGGCTCCACCTGGTCCAGGACGGCGGCGAGCCGCGGCCCGCCGTCCAGCAGGTCCGCCTCCGTGGCCTGCCCGAAGGTCTCCTGCAACCGGACGAACGCCTTGCCGGACCGCTTCGCGTCCCGCGCCACCACGGCGGCCTCGAAGTCCGCGACGGCTCCCCCGAACCCGGTTCTACCGAAAATCATTCCAGCACTGTATCGACGCGGCACGACCGGACCGGGCCCGGGAGGGCCGGAAGGGTTCCAGAAGCGCGCCCGTGCCGAAGAGCGCGGAAGGACGCGGGAGGTTCCGGGGAGCGGGACGGGCCCGGTCGCGGGAGGATGCGGACATGGCCGAGCCCACGCCACTGACCGTCCCGAGCATGTCCGCGGGCCCGGACTTCGTGCTGCGCCCGTGGGAGATGAGTGATCTGCCACTCCTCCGGGAGGCCGCGCGGGACCCGTACATCCCGCTCGTCACCACCGTCCCGTCCCCCTATTCGGACCAGGCCGGCGAGGCGTTCGTGCGCCGCCAGTGGGAGCGTGCGGCCACCGGCGCCGGGTACCCCTTCGCCATCGTCCGCTCCCGCGACCGGCGCCCGGTCGGCGCGATCGGGCTCTGGCTGCGGGACCTGTCCGCGGGCCGCGCCACCCTCGGCTACTGGCTGGCCGCGTCCGCCCGCGGCCGGGGCGTGGCCCGCGCCGCGCTGCGTACGGTGTCCGGCTGGGCCCTGCGCGACCTCGGCGTCCCCCGCCTCCAGCTCTTCGTCGAGCCTTGGAACACCGCGTCCGCACGGGCCGCCGAGGACGTCGGTTTCCGGCGCGAGGGGCTGCTGCGGGGTTGGCAGCAGGTGGGCGGCCGACGGCGGGACATGGCCGTGTACGGGTTGTTGAACGAGGATGGACCCGTGGATGGCCGGGGGGTAACAACGAACTGAACGGCGAGGCGTTACGATCGCGGGCGACCCGCTGCCGACCAGCCGCCGGCGACCGGCAGCCGAGCCCCAGGAGTACCGACCTTGTCCGCACCGCGCATCGGCGTATCCATCGTGACCATGGGAGACCGCCCGCAGGCGGTCGACGCGCTGCTCGCGTCCGTCGCGATGCAGGACGTCCGGCCCACCCGGCTCGTGATCATCGGCAACGGCACGGCGCTCCCGGACTACTCCACCACCCCCGGCCTGACGGATCTCGACGGCGGGGTCACCACCATCGAGCTGCCGGAGAACCTCGGCTGCCCCGGCGGCCGCAACGAGGGGCTGCGCAGGCTCGCCGAGATCGGCGACGTGGACGTGGTCATCGAGCTGGACGACGACGGACTCCTGGTCGACAAGGACGTCATCCGCCGGGTCCGGGATCGCTTCGCCGCCGAGGACCGGCTCGGGATCGTCGGCTTCCGGATCGCCGACGAGCACGGCGAGACCCAGCGCCGCCACGTGCCCCGGCTGCGGGCGGGCGACCCGATGCGCGGCGGCCCGGTCACCGCGTTCCTGGGCGGCGGCCACGCGTTCTCGATGAGGATGCTGGCGGAGACGGGCCTGTGGCCGGCGGAGTTCTTCTTCACCCACGAGGAGACGGACCTGGCCTGGCGGGCGCTGGACGCGGGCTGGAAGGTGGAGTACGCCCCCGAGCTGCTGCTCCAGCACCCGAAGACGAGCCCGGCCCGGCACGCGGTGTACTACCGGATGACGGCCCGCAACCGCGTCTGGCTGGCCCGCCGCCACCTCCCCCTCCCCCTGGTGCCCGCCTACCTGGGCACCTGGACCCTGCTCACCCTGGCCCGCACCCACGACCCGAAGGGCCTGCGCGCCTGGGCGGGCGGCTTCGCCGAGGGTGTCCGCACCCCGTGCGGGCGGCGGCGGCCGATCCGCTGGTCCACGGTGTGGCGGATGACCCGGCTGGGGCGGCCGCCGGTCATCTGACCGCGCTCCGGCCCCCGGGGCCGCGGCGCGCACGGGCGGCCCCGGGCGCGGGCGGCCGCGCTCCCGACCACGGGGCCGCAGCGCTTAGGGCATTCCCCGGCGAGCGGCCGCGCCCCCGGCCACGGGGCCGCACCGCGCACAGGCGAACGCGGGACCGGCCCGCGGGGCCGGGAGCTACAGCGGGCCGGTCGTCGTGCCGGACACGGTCCGGTCCCGCGCCGGACACCCCCGTCCACCGGAATCCGGCGGGTCGGGGGCTCCCGTCGGCTCAGACCTTCAGCGGGCGGATCGCGGTCGGCGCGTGGCCGGGCTCCGTGGCGAGCTCCTCGAACTCGGAGACGTCGCTGATGTCGGCGGTCTTGCTCATGGCGATGTTGGTGATGCGCTCCAGGATCGCCTCGACGACGACCGGCACCCGGTGCTCCTGGGCCAGCTTCCTGGCCTGCTCGAAGGCCGCGCCCAGCTCGTTCGGGTCGGTGACGCGGATGGCCTTGCAGCCCAGGCCCTCGGCGACCTTGACGTGGTCGACGCCGTAGACGCCCAGCTCGGGGCTGTTCTGGTTCTCGAACTCCAGGTTCACCTGGAAGTTGATGTCCAGGCCGATCTGGGCCTGGCGGATCAGGCCCAGGTACGCGTTGTTGACCAGGACGTGGACGTACGGGATGCGGTGCTGCGCGCCGACCGCCAGCTCCTCGATCATGAACTGGAAGTCGTAGTCGCCGGACAGGGCGACGACCGGGGTGTCCGGGTCCGCGGTGGCCACGCCCAGCGCGGCCGGGATGGTCCAGCCGAGCGGGCCGGCCTGGCCGCAGTTGATCCAGTGGCGCGGCTTGTAGACGTGGAGCATCTGCGCACCGGCGATCTGCGACAGACCGATGGTGGTGACGTAGCGCGTGTCGGGGCCGAACGCCTTGTTCATCTCCTCGTAGACGCGCTGGGGCTTCATGGGGATGTCGTCGAAGTGCGTCCGGCGCTGCAACGTGCTCTTGCGCTCCAGGTGCGACGCGATCCACGCCGAGCGGTCGGGGAGCCGGCCCGCCGCCTTCAGCTCCTTGGCGACCTCGACGAAGAGTTCGAGGGCGGCCCTGGCGTCGGAGGTGATCCCGTAGTCCGGGGCGAAGATCTTGCCGATCTGGGTGGGCTCGATGTCGACGTGCACGAACGTGCGGCCCTCGGTGTACACGTCCAGCTTGTAGCCGGTGTGGCGGTTGGCCCAGCGGTTGCCGATACCGAGGACGAAGTCCGACTCCAGGAACGTGGCGTTGCCGTAGCGGTGGCCGGTCTGCTGGCCGACCATGCCCGCGTTCAGCTCGTGGTCGTCGGGGATCGTGCCCCAGCCCATCAGGGTCGGGACGACCGGCGTGCCGGTGATCTCGGCGAACTCCACGAGCAGGTCGGAGGCGTCGGCGTTGATGATGCCTCCGCCCGCGACGATCAGCGGGCGCCGCGACTCCAGGAGCAGGCCGACGGCCTTCTCGATCTGCGCGCGGGTCGCGGACGGCTTGTAGACCGGCAGCGGCTCGTACGTCTCGGGGTCGAATTCGATCTCGGCCTGCTGGACGTCGATGGGCAGGTCGATGAGGACCGGCCCCGGACGGCCCGAACGCATCAGGTGGAACGCCTGCTGGAAGACGCCGGGCACCTGCGCCGCCTCCAGGACCGTGACGGCCATCTTCGTGACCGGCTTGGCGATCGTCGCGATGTCGACGGCCTGGAAGTCCTCCTTGTGGAGGAGGTGCGTCGGGGCCTGGCCCGTGATGCAGAGGATCGGGATGGAGTCACCGGTCGCGGAGTACAGGCCGGTGATCATGTCGGTGCCCGCCGGACCCGACGTACCGATGCAGACCCCGATGTTGCCGGGGTTGGCGCGGGTGTAGCCCTCGGCCATGTGCGAGGCGCCCTCGACGTGCCGGGCGAGCGTGTGGTCGATGCCGCCGCCCTGCTGGAGCGCCTTGTAGAAGGGGTTGATCGCGGCGCCGGGAACTCCGAACGCGTTGGTGACGCCTTCGCGCTTGAGGATCTCAACTGCCGCGCGGACAGCGGTCATACGAGCCATGGAGGTTCTCCTGCTTCGGCTGGCGGATTCAGCTCGCGTCGCGCCCCGCGGTGAGCTGTGAATTCCTGGGTCGAGTGGTCTTGCCGCTCCGCTACTTCCGTAATGCGGAAACTTTATTCTGCCTCGCGGAATACACGGTAAGGTGGCCGCGTCAGGCCGTCAAGATTCCCCGGAAGCCACCACCCCCCGGCCGCCCGCGATCCAGCCCGCGCGGGCGGCCGTTGGGGAGGCCGGGCAACGAAAAAGGGCCCCTGACCGGGATCTTCACCGGTTCACGGGCCCTGAGGGGCAGACGAGTCGCGCTGTACGCCGGGTTCTGTCACCCGGTCGCCTCGCGGCGGCCGGGGAGACGGCCATCCATCTAGGACCGGCATTGCTGCCGGCCTCCTGCGGTCCACCCGCGAACTCGGGCGAGCAGCCCTCGAACGTTCACGCAGGGCCTCCCGTCTCCGGGCGCCCCTCTTGACCTTGCTCCGAGTGGGGTTTACCTAGCCGCCTGAGTCACCTCAGGCGCTGGTGGTCTCTTACACCACCGTTTCACCCTTACCCGGGACCGGAGTCCCGGGCGGTCTGTTTTCTGTGGCACTGTCCCGCGGGTCACCCCGGGTGGCCGTTAGCCACCACCCTGCTCTGTGGAGCCCGGACGTTCCTCGGGAGGCTCCCGGGGGAACCTCACGCGACCGTCCGCACGACTCGTCTGCCGCGATCACCATGCTACCGGGCAGACCGGCGGGTCCGTCCGCGGCCCTCAGCCGAAGTCCACGGTCTCCAGGTCGAAGGCGAACGGCTCGGGGAGCGCGAGCGGCTTTCCGTACGGGAGGGTGAGGTGCTGGCGGTAGTCGGCGTCTCCCGGGTCGCTGAACAGGGTCACCGAACTCTCGTCCCGGTCGATGAGCAGGTAGAGCGGGATGCCGCCACGGGCGTAGCAGCGGCGCTTGGCCCCGCGGTCGGCCTGCGGCCTGGTGGAGGTGACCTCCACGACCAGGGCGACGCCTTCGGGGGGCATCCAGGGGTCGGCGCCGCGGAAGAGCCGGAGGGCGGTGGGGGCGAAGGTTCCGTCGGGGATCACGTGGTTCTTGGGGCAGCCACCCCCGCTGCGGAGCTTCAGACCCTTGTTCCCGGAGAAGTCCATCTCGGTGCGGGACTTCTTCAACACCTGCTTGAGGACCAGGCTGATGTAGTCCTCGTGGTCCCCGTCCGGCGGCGGCGTCACGACGATCTCCCCCTCGATCAGTTCCGCCCGGAAGCCTTCCGGCGTGTCCAGGGCAAGGAAGCCCTCCAGAAGGACTTCTGCCTGCGTGAACGGCTCGTGCGCCATGGCAGTCATGTCACGCTCCTTCCTCGGTCGCTCGCCAGACTGGGACATCGGGGGACCAGCCCTCCGTGAGATGGGAGTTCTTCCCCCGATCGTGGCACAGCTCCACAGCGCCGGGACGGAAGCGGCGAAAGCGGCCCTTGACCTTGTCGCGGCGTCAGGGTGTCTCCTGGCCGCATGCGCATCGGAGAGATCGCCGCGCTCGCGGGAGTCACCTCCCGGGCCGTCCGGCACTACCACCACATCGGCCTGCTCCCCGAGCCCGGTCGGCGGGCCAACGGATACCGGGTGTACCGCGTCCGGGACGCCGTGCTGCTGACCCGTGTCCGGCGGCTGACCGAGCTGGGGCTCTCGCTGGACGAGGTACGGGACGTGCTCGCGGACGACGCGGGCCGGGAGCTGGCCGAGGTGCTCGGCGAACTGGACGCGGACCTGGCCCAGCAGGAGCGGGAGATCCACGAGCGGCGGCGGATGCTGGCCGCGCTGCTGGCGTCGCCACCCACCGCGGACGGACCGCTCTCCCCCGCCCTGGCCGCGTTGCTGGAGAGCGCGCCGCCCACCGCTTCACCGGCCGCCGCGAAGGACCGCGAGCACCTGTCCCTGCTGGACGCCGTGGACGGCGGAGACGAGGCTCAGGTGTACGCAGTGCTGAAGCCGCTGGCGGAGGACCCCGGCGTTCTGGTGCTGTACGAGCGGCTCGACGAACTGGCCGGGGCCGGGACCGACGATCCGCGGATCGCGCCGCTGGCTGCCGACATGGCCGCCGCCGTACCGGACGAGGCGCTGGCGGTGATCCCGGTCGGCGAGCCCTCGGCGACCGGCTTCGGGCGGGTGCTGCTGGACGACTACCCGCCCGCCCAGCGCGAGGTGGTCCGTCAGCTGATGGAGACACTGGCCACCCGGGTGCGCGCGGCGCGGGGCGGTACGTCGTGAGCGCGGCACGGCTGCGGGTGGCCCGGATCGCCGTGTGGACCGGGCTCCTCGCCGAACTGGCCCTCGTCGTCGGCCTGGTGGCCGGGGTGCGACTGTCCGGCGCGGCCCTGATGGCAGCGGAGGTTCTGGTCATGGGGGTGGTCGCGCTGGAGACCAGCGTGCTGTGGCCGTTGTACGCGGCCCGGCGGCGGAAGGGCGCCCGGCGGCGGGCGGCAGCGCTGTCGGCGGTGCGCACCGTGGTCCCGGTGGTCGTGCGGCGGCTGCTGACGCACGAGTTCCGCGCCCTGCACAGCCTCGGCCTGTGGGTGCTGCGCCGCCACCACCGGGTCCCGGAAGGGGCCCAGTCCTTCTCGTACACCGAACTGCAGACCGGGACCATGGGGGCGTTCTTCTTCGCTTCCGTCCTGGAGACCGTGGTGCTGGCCCTGGTGACCCCCTGGCCGCTGGTCCACCTGGTCCTGCTCGTCGTGGGCGTCTACGGGACGGTGCTGATCGTCGCGCTGCACGCGGCCTGCGTGACCCGGCCGCACCTCGTGACGGCGGACGGTTCGCTGCGGCTGCGCTATGGCGCCCTGTTCGATCTGCGGGTGCCCGCCGCCCTCATCGACTCCGCCCGGGTGGAGCGCCGCTACCCGGGTGGCGGGCTGGTGCGGGCCGATGAGAACGGAACCCTCGATCTGGCGGTGGGGAGCCAGACCACGGTGACCGTGGAGCTGGCCGGACCGGTGGAGTACGTCCGGCCGCTCGGGCGGGGCGGGAGCGCGCGGACGCTCCGGTTTCATGCGGACGATCCGCGGGCGGCCGTCGCCGCGCTCGTACGGAATCCGACGCCGACCCCGCTCACGCCGGCGCTGACAGGACCGCGCCGGTGGAGGGGTCGCGATCCTGGAGGTCGATGACGTACGCGTCGAAGAGTTCGCCCTGCCGAGACGGCGCAGTGCGCAGCCAGGTAGTGCGCTCCCGGAG
Source organism: Streptomyces sp. NPDC101181 (assembly GCF_044767975.1). Classification (NCBI taxonomy): domain Bacteria; kingdom Bacillati; phylum Actinomycetota; class Actinomycetes; order Kitasatosporales; family Streptomycetaceae; genus Streptomyces; species Streptomyces sp. NPDC101181. Next base: position 27,196 of record NZ_JBIWOX010000004.1, read on the forward strand.
GGGCGCCGCGGGGTTGCTCCTGGCCAGGTCACCGGCCCGGTCCCGGTGGGCGGGGGCGGCCGCTGGGTCCCCGTACCCTTGCCGGGGACCCGGAGCGCCCGCACGCGGACCGGGGCCGCGCTTGCGCCGTACGTACGAAGGAGAACCGCCGTGCTCGTGCTGTTGCCGCCCTCCGAAGGAAAGGCCGCCTCGGGACGGGGGGCGCCCCTGAAACCGGAGTCGCTGTCGCTTCCGGGGCTCGCCCCGGCCCGGTCGGCGGTGCTGGACGAGCTGGTCGAGCTGTGCCAGGCGGACGAGCAGAAGGCCCGCGAGGTGCTCGGGCTCAGCGTGGGGCTGCGGGGCGAGGTGGCGAAGAACGCCGAACTGCGTACCGCCGGGGCCCGGCCGGCCGGGGAGCTGTACACGGGTGTGCTGTACGACGCCCTCGACCTGGCGTCCCTGCCCCCGGCGGCGCGGCGCCGGGCCATGAAGTCGCTGCTGGTCTTCTCCGGGCTGTGGGGCGCGGTGCGGATCGACGACCGGATCCCGCCGTACCGCTGCTCGGGGGGCGTGAAGCTGCCCGGTCTCGGCGCGCTCGGCGCGTACTGGCGTACGCCCATGGCGGCCGTCATGCCCGAGGCCGCGGGGGACGGGCTCGTCCTGGACCTGCGGTCCTCGGCGTACACCGCGGCCTGGAAGCCGAAGGGCGAGGTGGCCGAGCGTACGGCGAGCGTGCGGGTGCTCCACTCCCAGGTGGTGGGCGGGGTCGAGAAGCGGTCCGTCGTCAGCCACTTCAACAAGGCGACGAAGGGGCGGCTGGTGCGGGACCTGCTCCTGGCGGATGCGCGGCCGAAGGACCCGGCGCGGCTGGTGGAGGCGTTGCGGGACCTCGGGTACACGGTGGAGGCGCAGGCCCCGGTTCGGGCCGGGCGGCCGTGGTCGCTGGACGTGGTGGTGACGGAGATCCACTGACGGAGATCCTGTGGCGGAGGTCCACCAGTGGGCGGCTCGACCAGCGGAGTTCGGCTCGACCAGCGGAAGGCGGCGGCCCACCCAGCTGCGCGTTGCGTCCTACGCAACGCTCGTTGCAGATAATGACGGCAGCGCGGCAGTATGACCCCCATGAACTCCTCCGCGTCGCCCTCCGTCCTGGATCTCGCTCCCGTCGTCCCCGTCGTCGTGCTGCACGACGCGGCCGACGCGGTGCCGCTGGCGCGGGCCCTGGTGGCGGGCGGGCTCCCGGCGATCGAGGTGACGCTGCGGACGCCCGCCGCGCTGGAGTCCATCCGGGCCATGGCCGCCGAGGTCCCGGGCGCGGTGGTCGGCGCGGGTACGGTCATCTCCCCGCGGCACGTACGGGAGACCGTCGACGCCGGGGCCCGCTTCCTGGTCAGTCCGGGCTGGACGGACGCGCTGCTCGACGCGATGAAGGCGTCCGGTGTGCCGTTCCTGCCCGGGGTCTCGACGACCTCCGAGGTGGTGGCCCTGCTGGAGCGCGGGGTGAGCGAGATGAAGTTCTTCCCGGCCGAGGCGGCGGGCGGCACGGCCTACCTCAAGGCGCTGTCCGCACCGCTCCCCCAGGCCCGTTTCTGCCCGACCGGAGGCATCTCGCTCGCCTCCGCGCCCTCGTATCTGGCTCTGCCGAACGTCGGTTGCGTGGGCGGCAGTTGGATGGTCCCGGCCGACGCGGTGGCCGACAAGGACTGGGACCGGGTGACCCGGCTGGCGGCCGAGGCGGCGGCGCTCGGAGCGTAGTACGGCGCGCGATCCGGCCCGCGCGGAGCACGGCGGCCGACCGCCCCGCGCGGTGCCGGCGCCCTGGTGGCCGATCGCCGGTGGGCGGTGGCCCGTCGCGTGCCGCTAGCGCAGGTGGGAGGTGTCGTTGAGCAGCGTCACGGAGGCGTTGCCGTCCGCGTAGTACGCGATCGCGGAGACCGACGCGGCCGACAGCTCCATCCGGAACAGCGCCTCGGCCGGGGCCCCCAGGGCGAGGCGGACCAGCGTCTTGACCGGGGTCACATGGGTGACCAGGAGGACCGTGCGCCCCGCGTACCGGGCGACGATCCGGTCCCGGGCGGCCGCGACCCGGTCGGCGACCTCCGTGAAGCTCTCGCCGCCCCCGGTCGGCGCGGTGTCCGGGGAGGCCAGCCAGGCGGTCAGGTCGTCGCCGTACCGCTCCCGTACCTGACCGAAGGTCAGCCCCTCCCACGCCCCGAAGTCCGTCTCGCGCAGGCCCTCGTCGACCCGGACCTCCAGACCGAGGCGGGCCGCGACGGCGGTGGCGGTCTCGCGGCAGCGGCGCAGCGGGGAGCTGACGATCTCCTGGACGGTACCGAGGGCGGCGAAGCGGGCGGCGGCCCGGGTGGCCTGCTCGCGGCCGGTGGCGGAGAGTCCGGGGTCGGTGCCGCCGCTCCCGGAGAACCGCTTCTGCGGGGTGAGCGCGGTCTCGCCGTGCCGGAGCAGGAAGAGGGTGGCGGGCTCGCCCAGGTCGGGCGCCGCGCCCCAGCCGGTCTGCGGCGTCCGGGCGGGCTGCGGTGCCCCAGCGGGCAGCGGGGCCTCGGCGGGCAGCGGAGCCTCCGCGGCCTGCGCCGCCCGTGCGGTCCGCGGGGCCTCGGCGGGATGCGACGCCGGTGCGGGCCGGGCGTCCGCCGGTCCGGTCGTGGCCGTGCCCGGCACGGGGAACAGCCCCTCGGGGGCGTCGAGCGCGGCCCTCGAATCGGCGGCCTCCCACTGCCTGCCGTCGCGGGCCGCGTCCATCGCCTCGTTGGCGAGCCGGTCGGCGTGCTGGTTCCGCGCGCGCGGAATCCACTCGTACGTCACCGAGGACGGCGGCAGGATCGCGGCGGCGCGGGCCGCCAGCGGCTTCATGTCGGGGTGCTTGATCTTCCAGCGCCCCGACATCTGCTCGACCACCAGCTTGGAGTCCATCCGGACGCGGACCTCCAGTGGCTCCCCCGCACCAGCCTCACCGGCCTCGCCCGTCGCTCCCGCCGCGTCCGGGAACAGCGCCTTCGCGGCGGTCAGTCCGGCGATCAGACCGCGGTACTCGGCGACGTTGTTCGTCGCGACGCCGATGTACTCGGCGGCCTCGGCGAGGGTCTCGCCGGTGGCCGCGTCGATGACGACGGCACCGTAACCGGCGGGCCCCGGGTTGCCCCGGGAGCCGCCGTCCGCCTCGACCACCAGCCGGCGGGCAGCGCTCATTACAGGCCCGACTCCGAGGTGCGGACCAGGATGCGGTGGCAGTTCTCGCAGCGCAGGACCGTTTCGGGGGACGCGGCCTTCACCTCGCTCACCTCCGCCATGTTCAGCTCCAGGCGGCAGCCCTCGCAGCGGCGCTGGTAGAGGCGGGCGGCGCCGACCCCGCCCTGCTGGGCACGGAGCTTGTCGTACAGCTTCAGCAGGTCGGCGGGGATGACCTCGGCCACGACCTGGCGGTCCTTGGACACCGTGGCGGCCTCGGCGTCCAGTTCGGCGGTGGCGGCGTCGCGGCGTGCGGTCGCGTCGTCGACCTTGGCCTGGACGGCGGAGACCCGCTCGGTCAGCTCGGCGACCCGCTCCTGGGCGGCCTCGCGGCGCTCCATGATCTCCAGGACGACGTCCTCCAGGTCCGCCTGCCGCTTGGCGAGCGAGGTGATCTCGCGCTGGAGGCTCTCCAGGTCCTTGGGCGAGGAGACCGCGCCGGAGTCCAGGCGCTGCTGGTCGCGGACGGCGCGCTGGCGCACCTGGTCCACGTCCTGTTCGGCCTTGGTCTGCTCGCGGGTGGTGTCGCTCTCCTCGGTCGTGGAGGCGACCAGGAGGTCACGCAGCTGGGCGAGGTCGCTGCTGAGCTGCTCGATCTCGGCGTGCTCCGGCAGCGAGGTGCGCTTGTGGGAGAGCTGGGCGAGACGTACGTCGAGTGCCTGGACGTCGAGAAGTCGGATCTGGTCGGCGGGCGCGGCGTTCAGTTGGGGGCTCCAGAGGAATGGTGGGTGGTCCAGGGGTCGGTGACCTGCTTCGAGACATGGACCCGCAGGTCCCATCCGTGGCGGTCGGAAAGCGCGTCGAGCTGCGCGGCCGCCTGCTCGCACCAGGGCCACTCGGTGGCCCAGTGCGCGGCGTCGAGCAGGCCGAGCGGCGAGTGCTGCACGGCCTCGGACGCCGGGTGGTGGCGCAGGTCCGCGGTGAGGAAGGCGTCGACGCCAGCGGCGCGTACGGCGTCGAAGAGGCTGTCGCCGGAGCCGCCGCTGACGGCGACGGTCCGCACGAGCGCCGCCGGGTCGCCCGCCAGCCGGATGCCCTGCGCGGTGGCGGGGAGCCGGGCGGCGGCGCGGGCGGCGAAGTCGGCCAGGGTCTCGGGGTGGTCCAGCTCGCAGATCCGGCCGAGTCCGCGCCGCCCGCCGGGGTCGGTGGGGTCGGGGACGAGGGGTCCGGTGACCCGCAGGTCCAGGGCGCCGGCGAGGGCGTCGGAGACCCCCGGGTCGGCGGTGTCGGCGTTGGTGTGCGCGACGTGGAGGGCGATGCCGTGCCTGATCAGGGTGTGGACGACCCGGCCCTTGAAGGTGTCGGCGGCGACCGTCGTCGTCCCGCGCAGATAGAGCGGGTGGTGGGTGACGATCAGCTGGGCGCCCAGCTCCCGGGCCTCGTCGGCGATCTCCTGGACGGGGTCGACGGCGAACAGCACCCGGCCGACCTCGGCATCCGGGTCGCCGCAGACCGTACCGACCGCGTCCCATCCTTCGGCCCGCTCGGGGGGCCAGAGGGCGTCGAGAGCGGCGATGACTTCAGACAGACGGGGCACGGGGGAAAGGCTACCTGTCCGGCGTGACCGGTCGCCCCTGAGCGCCGGACCGCTACGCGAGGCCCGGGGACCGGACACACATCGTTACGTCACCAGGCCCGAGGGCCTGACACGCGTCGTTACGCCACCAGGCCCCGGGGCTCCCCTGAGGACGTCACTTCACCGGCCCCGGGGGTCGGACCCGCTCGTCACGTCACCGGGCCCGGGGGCCTGACACGCGTCGTTACGCCACCGGGGCCCCGGTGCCTCCCCTGAGGACGCCACTTCACCGGCCCCCGGGCCCGCCGAGGGCGCCACCTCACCGGGGCCCAGGGTCCCGGAGCAGCGCCGAGGGCGTCACTTCACCAGGTTCGTACGGAGGTCGTCCAGGACCAGGTCGGCCGACGTGACGCCGAGGCCGAGGTACCAGGTCTCGTCGGAGACGTCCTTGGCCCGGCCCGCCTTGACCGCCTCCAGGTTCTTCCAGAGCGGGTTGGACCGGGCCGTGTCGCGCTGGGTGGCCTTCGGGTCGCCGTAGACGCCGGTGAAGATCCAGTCGGCGTCCGCCTCGTCGATGCGCTCCGGGCTGATCTCGGTGGCGAGGTCGTCGACGCGCTGGTTCTCCGGGCGGGGCAGGCCGACGTCGTCGAGGATGGTGCCGATGAACGAGGCCTTCGCGTAGAGGCGGAGGCGGTCGGGCATGTAACGGACCATCGAGACGGTCGGCTTGTCGGCGCCGAGGTCCTTGCCGAGCTTCTCCGCCTTCGCCTGGTACGCGGCGAGCGCCGTGTGGGCCTGCTCGGTGCGGTCCAGGGCGGCGGCGTTGAGGAGGTAGTTCTCCTTCCAGGTGAAGCCGGGGCGGATGGAGAAGACGGTCGGGGCGATCTTGGACAGCTCGTCGTACTTGTCGGCCGCGCGCAACTGGCTGCCGAGGATCAGGTCCGGCTGGAGGCCTGCGATGGCTTCGAGGTTGAGGCTGTTGATCGTGCCGACGCTCTTCGGCCCGCCCGCGTCCTTCTTCAGGTACGAGGGGATGGCCACGTCCCCCTCGCTGGGCGCGTAGCCGACCGGCCGCAGCCCCAGGGAGACCACGTTGTCGAACTCGCCGACGTCCAGCACCACCACCCGCTTCGGTGCGGCCTTGATCTCCGTCGTCCCCATGGCGTGGGTGACCGTACGCGGGAACTCACCGGGTTCGACGTCGGTGCCGTACGCCGCCGTCTTCTTCGCCGCGTCCGCGAAGTCCTGGCCACCGGTGGCGACAGCGGCCTTCCTGTCGCCACCCTTTCCCGGCCCGGCCTGGCCGTCGCTCCCGCAGGCCGCGAGGGTGAGGGCGGCGGTGACCGCGAGGGCGAGGGCGGCGGTGCCGCGGGGGCGAGGGGACATCGGTTGCTCCAGTGGTCCGCCGGGGTGCACGGCGGCGCGCGGGTCGTTGGTCAGGTATGCCTCACCTTAGGCGCGGCTGTTACCGGCAGCACACCCACCCCCTCCGCCTCAGGAGAATCCGGGCATCGCCACCCTTATGTGTGAAGTGAGGTGGCTCGTGTTGTTCGGCTGGAAGTGCGAAAACTAGCTTTCGTAGCCGGAGGTGACGAGTCCATGACTGCCTGTGCCATCGAGGGTGGAACCGCCGGATCCGCCACGACGGCGGAACCGGGATCGGGACCGGGAACGGAACCGGCGACGGGGCCGGAGGAGGAACCAGGACCGGAGGAGGAGCGGCCCGCCGAGGCCGTGGCGCGCGCCGGGGCGACGATCCCCGAACCGCCCCCGTTCCCCCCGTCCGACGCCGCCGCTCCCCCGGAGCGCCCGGCTCGCCCGGCGGCGGCCGGCCCCCGCCCGTCCGAGGCCGCGCGCACGCCCGCCGGCGTCCTCACCCTCACCGCGGACGGGGCCTACGCGGCGCGGCTCACCGCGGCGCCCGGGGCTCCCGGCGAGCGGGCCTGGTATCCGGAGCGCTGGACGCTGGACGGGCCCGAGCCGTACGCGGTGCCCCTCCCCCTCGACCAGCCCGAGGAGCCGGACTCCCAGGTGGCCCCGCTCGCGGACGGGCGGGTGCTGATCGCCCGCCGGGTCGCGGACCGGCAGATGTTCTCGCTGCTCTACCCGACCGGCCCCGGCACCGGTGAACTCCCGCTGGGAGCGGTCGAGTCCACGGCGATGACCTTGCTGCCGCCGTCCCCGGACGGCAGCGGTGTCTACGCCCTCGCGGTCGACGGGCACGTCTCGTCCCTGTGGCGGGTGGCGGGCGGGGCCTTCGGGCCCGAACGGGTCGCGACAATCCCCGGCCGCTGCTCGGGCGGGGTGTGGCTGGACCGGGCGGGCCGGATGCTGGCACTGGACCGGGAGCCGCCGGGCGGGGGGCCGGTAAAGGCGGTCGCCGTGGATCTCGGCCGGGAGGGCGAGGTGACGCCGCTGCTCCAGATCGCCCCGGAGAGCGATGACCGGCTGCTGCTCGCCGACCCCGACAGCGGACTGCTGCTGCTCCGTTCGGACGCCCCGGGGCAGGACCGGCTCGGGTGGGGGGTGCTGGGCAGTTGCCTGCCCGTGCGGTTCCCGGAGTGCCTGCGCCCGGGTGACCCGGCGGACATCACGGTGACGCCGTTCGCGGTGCAGCCCGGCCAGATGCTGATGCCGGAGAGCTGCGCGGTGGCGCTGCGGATCGACGGGGCGGCGGGCAGCTGGCTGGGGGCCTGGCGTCCCGCGGGGCGCAGGCTGCACCAGTTCGCGGCGCCGGAGGGCTGGTCGCCGGGGGCCGGTTACTGGAGCCGGGCCGGGGTCCTGCACCTCCCGTACGCCAACGCCGCGACGCCCTGCGGGGTGGCCCGGCTGGAGGCTCCGGAGGATACGCACCCCCTCTCCGGCCCCGGCCGGGCGCAGGTCGCGGACAGCGGAGCGGACCCGTCGACGGCGGTCACCGCCCCCGCCGTGTGCAAGCCCGTCCCGTTGGGGCAGGCGCCTCTGCACCGCGCCGCGCCGCCTGGCTAAACTCGGGCCTCTTGGCTCAGAACCGCGCGTGCGGCACCCGTACGCAACACCAGCAAGCGATCACACCGGGGTGACTTCCCACATGTCCGAAGCGCGAACCGACACGACCCAGACGCGCCCGCAGGGGGTGGACGAGGCGGCGGCCGACGCCGGTCCCGGCAAGCACCGAGGGGGTGCGTCGGCGGAGAGCGCACCGGTGCAGCCGCACGGACGCCACCGGCGGCCCGCCGAGGACGCGTCCAACGCGGCCTGACCGGCGAGCAGCGCGTGAACAGGAGGGCCCGGACCCGGCAGACCGCCGGGTCCGGGCCTTCCCGCTGTCACGTCCGGCGGCGTTTCAGCGCCAGCACCTCGGCTGCCGCGAACGTCTCGTTCGGCGGCCGGTCCGCGTAGTAGGGGGTGAGCGACTCGTCCAGTTCGGCGAAGGTGAACGTCTCGTTCGCCGCGTCGAATCGGGCCGCCACACGCGGCCGCTCCACGATCGCGACCATGCCCCCGTGGACGACGAGCAGTTGTCCGTTGATCCCGGCCGCCGCCGGGGAGGCGAGATAGCCGACGAGCGGGGCGACGTGTTCGGGCGCCAGTGGGTCGAGGGTGCCGTCGGCCGGTTCCTGGAAGCCCGCGAAGACGTCCTCGGTCATCCGGGTCCGGGCGCGCGGGCAGATGGCGTTGGCGGTGACGCCGTACCGGGCGAGGGCGAGCGCGGTGGAGGTGGTGAGGCCGACGATGCCGCCCTTGGCCGCCGCGTAGTTGGGCTGCCCCGCCGAGCCCGCCAGATACGCCTCCGACGAGGTGTTGACGATCCGCCCGTGCACCGGGCCGCCGCTCTCCTTGGAGCGGGTGCGCCAGTGGGCGGCGGCGAAGTGGGTGGTGTTGAAGTGGCCTTTGAGGTGGACGCGGATGACCGCGTCCCACTCGCCCTCGGTCATCGAGAAGATCATGCGGTCCCGCAGGATGCCCGCGTTGTTGACCAGGATGTCGAGCTTGCCGTAGGTGGTGACCGCCAACTCGACCAGCTCGCGGGCCTGTTCGTGGTCGGCCACGTCGCCGAGGTGGGCGGTGGCCCGGCCGCCCGCCGCCCGGATCTCGGCGGCGACCTCCTCGGCGGGCGCGGCGGACGCCTCGCCGGAGCCGTCGCGGCCGGGCTGTCCGTAGTCGTTGACGACGACGGCCGCGCCGAGCCGGGCCAGTTCGAGGGCCTCGGCCCGGCCGAGGCCGCGGCCCGCGCCGGTGACGATCGCGGACAGTCCGTCCAGCGGGAGGGGAAGAGGCATCGCGTTCCTCAGTCGATGTCGTCGGCCGGGTGGTCGGGTGGTCGGGTGGTGGGACGGCCGGGTAGCCGGACGGCCGGACGGCCTTCCGCGCCTTCAGAGTTGGATGCAGGTGCGCAGCGCCTGGCCCGAACGCATCTGGTCCAGGGCGTCGTTGACCTCCTCCAGCCGGACCCGGTGGGTGATCATCGACTCCAGGTCGATCCGGCCCGCCCGCCAGAGCGCGATGGCCCGTTCGTAGGAGCGCAGGACGTCCCCGCCGCCGTAGAGGGAGGGCAGGATGCGCTTCTCGTCGAAGAACAGCTCGAACATGTTGACCTGGAAGGTGTCGTCCATGGCCCCGGCGCCGACGACGCAGAGGGTGCCGCCGCGGCGGGTGTGCTCGTAGGCGGTGCGGGTGGTCGCGGACGTGCCGACGACCTCGAAGACGTAGTCGAAGCCCTCGCCGCCGGTGAGGCGCTGCTTGGCGTCGGCCAGTGCGTCCGGGGCGACGGCCTCGGTGGCGCCGAAGCCCAGGGCGGCCTCGCGCCGGGAGGCGACCGGGTCGACGGCGACGATCTGGGCGGCGCCCTGGACGCGGGCGCCCTGGATCGTGGAGATGCCGACACCGCCGCAGCCGATCACGGCGACCGACGAACCGGCCTCCACCCGCGCCGTGTTGATGGCCGCGCCGAGGCCGGTGGTGACGCCGCAGCCGATCAGGGCGGCGATCTCGAAGGGGACGTCGTCGGGGATCGGCACCGCGCAGCCCGCGCCGACGACGACCTCCTCGGCGAAGGTCCCGGTGCCGGCGAAGCCGAAGACGTCGCCGCCGGGGCGCTGGAAGTTGGGGGTCCCGGCGTTCGTGAAGCCCGCCAGGCACAGCTGGGTCTGGCCGCGTTTGCAGGAGGGGCAGGCCCCGCAGGCGGGCAGCCAGCAGATGAGGACCCGGTCCCCGGCGCTGAGCCCGGTCACCCCGTCGCCGACGTCGACGATCTCGCCCGCGCCCTCGTGGCCGGGGACGAAGGGGGCGGGCTGCGGGAGGACGCCGTTCATCGCGGAGACGTCGGAGTGGCAGAGTCCGGTGGCCCGGATGCGGAGCCTGACCTTTCCCGGGCCGAAGCCCACCGCCTCGATGTCGTCGAGGACTTCCAGCTTCTCCTGGCCTGTCTCGTGCAGGACGGCTGCGCGCATGGGTGGGCTCCCCTCACATCGGCGGCTACATCGCGGTTCGGGTGCGTTCAGGAGTGTTCGACCAGCGTGTCCGTGAGGACCGGCGCGTCGTCCCGCTCGGCGGCGGTGACGGTGACCTGGACGCGGCCGTCGTCGGCCCACATCCGGATACGGAGCGTCTCGCCGGGGAACACCACCCCGGCGAAGCGGGTGCGGTAGGCGTGGATGCGGGAGACGTCGCCGTCGAGCAGGGTGTCGGTGACGGCCTTGAGGGTCATGCCGTAGGTGCACAGGCCGTGCAGGATCGGCCGGTCGAACCCGGCGAGCTTGGCGAAGGCGGGGTCGGCGTGGAGCGGGTTCCAGTCCCCCGACAGCCGGTAGAGCAGCGCCTGGTCGTCGCGGACCGGGCGCTCGACCGTGCGGTCGGGGGCCCGTCCGGGGGCGGCGAGCCGGTCGGAGGGCCCGCGCTCCCCGCCGAACCCGCCCTCCCCCCGTACGAAGATCTCCGCGTCGTTGGTCCACAGCGCCCCGTCGTGGTCGCTCGCCTCGGTGCGCAGCACGATGACGGCGGCCTTGCCCTTGTCGTACACCGCGGCGACCTTGGAGGTCTGTGCGGCGCGGCCGGTCACCGGGAGCGGCCGGTGGACCCGTACGGACTGCCCGCCGTGCAGCACCGCCGCCAGGTCCACGTCGATCCCCGGTGCCCCCATGCCGCCGAACGCGGCGGTGCCCGCGCCCGCGACGGTGGCGAAGCTGGGCAGCACCTGGAGGCGGGACTCCAGGGTGTAGCGCAGTTCGTCGGGGTCGGTGGCGGGGCTGCCCGCGCCGAGGCCCAGGTGGTAGAGCTGGACGTCCTTGTGGTCCCAGGCGATCTCGGCTCGGCGGGGTTCGGCGGCGATGGCCGCTCGGGCGTCGATGGGCATGACGGAGCCGCTCCTTGGTGGTGGGAAGACCTCGGCGCGGCCGTCCGCACCGTCGCCCGCACCGAGGTCGTGCGGTGACCGGCAGACCGGGCCCCCTTCTAGAACGCGTTCTAGCCGATGGCCCATGTATAACGCAGCGTCCGGACGTTGGGAAGACCACTGACACGGCGTCAGATCACGGGCTTCACGGGGAACCCTGCCTACGCTGGGCCGGTGAACGAGATGCCCCGGGAGCACCGGCCCACGAGGTCCGTCCGCATCCTGCTCGCGGAGAGCGGGGCGGCCGCCCGCGGCGCTCTGGCGATACGGCTCGGGATGGTGCCGGGCTTCGCGGTGGTCGCACGGGCGGCCACCGGGGACGAGGCGGTGGCCGCAGCCACCGCCGTACGTCCCGACGTGGCACTGGTGGACTTCGAACTGCCGGGCGCGGGCGGCCCGGCGACCGCCGCCGCGCTGCTGGCGGAGGTGCCGGAGTGCCGGGTCCTGATGCTGGCCACGTTCGGCGGGCCGCAGCGGCTGCGGCAGGTACTGGCGGCCGGGGCCGCCGGGTTCCTGGTCGAGGACGGCCCGGTGGAGGACCTGGTCCGGGCGGTCCGGGCGGCCCTGACCGGGGAGACGGTGATCGACCCGGCGTTCACGGGGAGGTCGGGCCGCACCCCGGACGCCCCGACACCCCCCTGAGCAGGACCGACCCGGCCCGGCCCGGCGGCCCCTCTCCCCCGACGACGCCTGATCCCCCTTCCCGGGGCCGGAGGGTGTCCGGCGGTCAGGCCGTCGGGCGGGGTGTCCGGTGGTTCGGCAGCCAGAGCAGCATGACGATCACCCCGGCGAGCAGCACCCCGCTCGCCGTACGGAAGGCCGCCGCGTACCCGGCGGTGAGCTCGGCGGCCTCACCGGAACCGGCGGTGCGAGCGGCGGCGACGGTCGAGAGCACCGCGAGACCCAGCGCCCCGCCCATCGTGCGGGAGGTGTTGACCAGACCGGAGACGAGGCCGGAGTCCCCGGGGGCCGCGCCGGAGGTGGCGAGGGTGGCGAGCGGGGTGGAGGCGAGGCCCGCCCCGGCCATCATCAGGATGCCGGGGAACATGACCGCGGTCAGGTAGGAGCCGTCGACACCCAGGGTGGACTGCCACCCGAAGCCCACCGCGGTGATCAGCACCCCAGTGACCGCGAGGCTCTTGGCCCCCGTACGGACCATCAGCCGGGGCGCGAGCTTGGAGCCGATGATCACGGCGGCCGAGGTCGGAATCAGCGCGAGACCGGCCTGCAACGGCGTGTAGCCGAGGACGTTCTGGGCGTACACGGTCATGAAATACCACATGGAGAAGGTCGCCGACCCCATCAGCAGCATCGACACGTTGGCCGACGACACCGCCCGTACGGAGAACACGCGCAGCGGCACCAACGGGACCGCCGTCCGCGCCTCGACCACCACGAACGCGGCGAGCAGCGCCACCCCGGAGAGCAGCGGAACGAGCGTGGCGGCGGCCGCCCACCCCTCGGCCTCCGTCTGGACGATCCCGTACGCGACGGCGGCGAGGCCCGCGGTGACGAGGACCGCGCCCAGCAGGTCGACGCGGCGCCGGTCACCCGCGCGGCCCTCGGTGATCCGCAGGGCGGCGGCGATCAGGACGAGCGCCCCGATGGGCACGTTGATCAGGAGGACCCAGCGCCAGGACAGGGCGTCGGTGAGCACCCCGCCGATGAGCCCGCCCGCCGCGCCGCCGCCCGCACCGACCGCCATCCAGGTGCCGATGGCCCGGGTGCGGGCGGGACCTTCGGGGACGGCGGCGGTGAGGATGGTGAGGGTGGCCGGGGCGAGGACGGCGGCCCCGAGGCCCTGGACGGCACGGGCGGCCAGGAGCTGCCAGCCCTCCTGGGCCAGGCCGCCCGCGAGGGAGGCGGCGGTGAAGAGGCCGAGCCCGACGAGGAACATCAGCTTGCGCCCGTAGATGTCGGCGGCCCGCCCGCCCAGCAGCATGAACCCGGCGAAGGCGATCGAGTAGGCGTTGACCACCCACTGGAGGGCGGCGGCGCTCAGCCCCAGGTCGGCCCGCATGGACGGCAGCGCCACGTTGACGACGGAGACGTCCAGGACGACGAGGAACTGCCCGGTGCAGGCGGCGAGAACGACGGCCCAGGTGCTGGGCCGTATTCGGGAGGCGGCGGGCGGAGCGGGGAGGGGCGTGGTGACGTCGGGCATGGAGTCATGGTCGCAGGCGGCGAATGGCCCGTACATCGGGCAGGGGTCCCGGTCCCCGGACCCGGCGCCTGGGACCTTGGGCCCGGGTCTGGGGTCCTTTGGCCTGGGGCCGGGGGCCGGGGTCCTTGGGCCTTGGGCCGGGGCCCCCGGCGGGGGGGGGAGGCAAAGCAACGGGCCCGGCGCCTCGGCCGGGGCGGCAGGGGCGGCAGGGGCGGCAGGCCGAAGGCCTCGGCCCAGGCGGCGAGCCCGGTGCATCGGCCTCGGCGGGGCGGCCGACTCGTAGCTCCGGCCTGGGCGGAGGCGAGAGGCCCGTGGCTTCGGCCTCGGCGGCCGACCCGGCGTGGCAGATCGCCCGTATGGCGACATACGCCCTCATAGTGGTGCGCTATGACTACGGAGAACGCCCACCCGCCCACCGGTCAGTCGCCCCCCGGACCCCCGGAATCCGGTGCGACCCCCGGTCCGGGCCCGGACCCCGCCCCCGGGACGGACTCCTCTCCGGACCGGGTGGTCGTGACCGTCGGGGCGTTGGGTGTCATCGGGATCGTGCTGTGGGCGGCCTTCGGGCAGGACAGCTTCGAAAGCGCGTCGGACGCGGCCCTGCCCTGGGTGCTCGCCAACTTCGCGTGGCTCTTCGTCATCGCCGCCGACGTCTTCCTGGTGCTGTGCCTCATGATCGCCTTCAGCCGCTTCGGCCGTATCCGGCTGAGCAGGGACGATTCCCCTCCGGAATTCTCCAACTTCTCGTGGATCGCGATGATGTTCAGCGCGGGCATGGGCATCGGGCTGATCTTCTACGGCGTCGGGGAGCCCGTCGCGCACTACCTGAGCCCGCCGCCCTCCAGCGGGGCCGCGCCCCAGTCGTCCGGGGCGGCGAGCGCCGCCATGGAGTACTCCTTCTTCCACTGGACCCTGACGCCGTGGGCGATCTACGGGATCGTGGGTCTCGCGCTGGGCTACGCGAGCTTCCGTCAGGGCCGGGGCAACCGGCTGAGCGCCGTGTTCGTCCCGCTCATCGGCGCCCGCCGCGCCAACGGGCTCTTCGGCAAGGTGCTGGACCTGCTCGCCGTCTTCGCCACCGTCTTCGGCACCGCGACGAGCCTGGGGCTCGGCGCCCTGCAGATCGCCATCGGGCTCGACCTGACGGCGGGCCTCGACCAGAGCACCGGCGTGCAGCTGGTCATCATCGCCGTACTCAGCGCGGCCTTCGTGATCTCCGCCTTCACCGGCCTGCACGGCGGCGTGAAGTGGCTCAGCTCGATCAACCTCGTCGTCGCCGCCGTCCTCATGGTCTTCGTCTTCTTCGCCGGTCCCACCGTCTACCTCATGGACGTGCTGCCGTCCTCGGTCGGCGGCTACCTGGACCAGCTCCTCCCCATGGCCTCGCGCACCGGCGCCTTCGGCGGCGAGAGCTGGCTCGGCATGTGGACGATCTTCTACTGGGCCTGGTGGCTGTCGTGGGCGCCCTTCGTCGGCACCTTCATCGCACGCATCTCCAAGGGCCGCACGATCCGCGAGTTCCTCCTCGCCGTGCTGCTCGTACCGAGCGGGGCGACCGCCCTGTGGTTCGTGGTGCTCGGCGGAACCGGCATCCGCCTCGCCGAGACCGACGTCGTCGACATGGCGGAGAAGGCGAAGGAGGGCACGGAGGCGACCCTGTTCGCAATGCTCGACGCCCTGCCGCTCAGCACGGTGACGACCTGGGTCGCGATGATCCTGATCATGATGTACTTCGTCACGAGCGCCGACTCCGCCTCCCTGGTCATGGGTTCGCTGACCAGCCGGGGCGCCCTGCACCCCCGGCGCTGGCTGGTCGTGACCTGGGGTCTGCTCATGGCGGCGGTCGCGGCGGCCCTGCTGGTGGCGGGCGGGCTGGAATCGCTCCAGAGCGCGACGATCCTGGTGGCGCTGCCCTTCGTCGTGGTGATGCTCTTCCTCTGCTGGTCCCTGCTGCGGGAGCTGCGCACCGACCCCGGCGGCGGCCCCAAGCGCAGCGAGGGGCTGCACGGCATGCGCGATGCCGTGCGGGTCATGGTCGGTGAGGAGATGGGCAACCAGCCGCCCTCCCGCCACCGCCATCTGCGCCGGGCGGCCGCCGCCCGGACGACCGACGGCGAGGAGGACCGGGACGCGCAGAGCTGACGTCCCGTCACCGACCGACCTGACCTACGGCTCGGGGCGACCCCGCCCCGTACAGCCCGACGTTGCTCCGACTTCATCCTGCCGACGCCGACACCGACACCGACGGCGACTCCGACGCCGACGATGCGGGCTTTCACGTTCCGTGTTTTCAGACGGAAGGTCAGAACAACGGGCCCCCGGACGGGAATACGGCACCCCCGGGGAAGCGTTCAGTATGCACGCACTTCGGGGGACGCCCGGGTGACGGACGCCACCCGGAGGCCGCACGTATGGGACGGACGACAGACGACCTGCTCGGTACGGGCATAGCCGCGCCGAGCCCCCGGCGCACCGCCCTGGTGCCCGTGCTGGCCTTCGCGGGCATCACCGTCGCGGTGATGCAGACGCTGCTGGTGCCCGTCATCAAGGATCTGCCCGTCCTGCTGGACACCACCCCGGCCGACGCGACGTGGGTGATGACCTCCACCCTGCTCGCGGGCGCCGTCGCCACCCCGATCATGGGACGGCTCGGCGACCTGTACGGCAAGCGGCGGATGCTGCTGGTCTCGCTCGCCGTGATGGTGGTCGGTTCGCTGATCTGCGCCTCCACCGACGATCTCGTGGTGATGATCGCCGGTCGCGCCCTCCAGGGCTTCGCCATGGGCGCGATCCCGCTCGGTATCGGCATCATGCGCGACGAGCTGCCGCGCGAGCGGCTCGGCTCCGCGATGGCGCTGATGAGCTCCTCCATCGGCGTGGGCGGCGGCTTGGCCCTGCCCGCCGCCGCGCTGATCGCCCAGCACGCCGACTGGCACGCGCTGTTCCTCGGCTCGGCCGGGCTCGGCCTGCTCGCGATGGGACTGGCACTCGCGCTCGTGCCCGAGCCCCCGCTGCGCGCGCCGGGCACGTTCGATCACATCGGCGCCTTCGGTCTCTCCCTCGGCCTGGTCTGCCTGCTGCTCCCGATCACCAAGGGCAGCGACTGGGGCTGGACCTCGCCCGCCACCCTCGGCCTGCTGGCCGCCGCCGTGGTGGTCCTCCTCCTGTGGGGGGTGTTCGAGCTGCGCATCCCGGCCCCCCTGGTGGACCTGCGGACCACCGCACGCCGCGAGGTGCTGCTGACCAACCTCGCCTCGATCATGATCGGTGTCGCCTTCTACGCCGTCTCCCTCGTCCTGCCCCAGCTGCTGCAACTCCCCGCCGCCACCGGTCACGGTCTCGGGCAGTCCATGATCGTCGCCGGGCTGTGCGTGGCCCCGCTGGGCCTGACGATGATGTTCGTATCCCCGCTGTACGCCCGCCTCTCCGCCCGCCGGGGGCCGAAGGCCACCCTGATGCTGGGGATGCTGATCATCGCCGTCGGTTACGGGGCAGGGCTCGGGCTGATGAGCGCCGCGTGGCAGACCGTGCTGGTGTCGGTGACGCTCGGGGCCGGGATCGGCCTCGCCTACTCCTCGCTCCCCGCCCTGATCATCGGAGCCGTCGACCCTTCGGAGACCGGCGCGGCCAACGGGCTCAACACCCTCATGCGGTCGATCGGCACCTCGGTGTCGAGCGCGGTGATCGGCATGGTGCTGGCCAACACCTCGGTGCGGGTGGGCGCGGTGGAGGTGCCCTCCATGGCGGGCTTCCGGATCTCGTTCCTGATCGCCATGGGCGCGGTCCTCGCCGGGCTCGTGCTGGCGTTCTTCCTCCCCTCCCAGCGCCCGTCGGGCCGCCCGGTGCTGCTGGCCAGGAGCGCGGACGACGGGCCCGTCGGGGACACCGTCGGCGCTGCACCGGCCGCCCCCGCCGGACCCCCCGTCACGGCCGTGCGGCACGATGGGGCGCCGTCGTAGGCGTACCGGGACACCGTCCCCGTACCCCCGCCCACCTGGAGGAACCCGTTGACCGTCGAGTCCCCCGCGTCCGCCGCCGGGCCCGAGCCGGAGATCCTCGCCTCGTTCGAGGCCGCCAAGGGCTTCATGCCGGTCCACGAAGGGCTCGCCCTGTACGCCGCCGCCGTCGAGGCGGGCACGCTCGGGCTGCCGCTGCTGGAGGTGGGCACGTACTGCGGACGCTCCACCATCCTGCTGGCGGACGCCGCGCGGGCGGCCGGGGTGAGCGCGCTCACCGTCGACCACCACCGGGGCAGCGAGGAGCAGCAGCCCGGCTGGGAGTACCACGACCCGAGCGTGGTGGACGCCGAGGTCGGGCTGATGGACACCCTGCCGACGTTCCGCCGCACCCTGCGCCGGGCCGGGCTGGAGCCGCACGTGGTGGCGCTCGTCGGGCGCTCCCCGCAGATCGCCGCGGTGTGGGGCGGTCCGCTGGGGCTCGTCTTCATCGACGGCGGCCACACGGACGAGCACGCGCACGGCGACTACGAGGGCTGGGCCCCGCATCTCGCCGAGGGCGGGCTGCTGGTGATCCACGACGTGTTCCCCGACCCGGCGGACGGCGGGCAGGCCCCGTACCGGGTGTATCGGCGGGCGCTGGCCTCCGGCGCGTTCTCGGAGGTGTCGGAGACGGACTCGCTGCGCGTGCTGCGCCGGACGGGCACCGGCAGCTGACCTCCGCCCGGAGCGCCCCGGTGACGAGGCAAGGGAATCCGACCGAGCACAGGCCGATCGGCGACCAGGAGAGCGGGGGTCGGCATCCGACCCCGTACGGACCCACCAGTGACCATGAGAGCAGGGACCGGCACCCGACCCCGTACGGACCCACCGACGGCCAGGAGACCAGAGAACGGCACCCGACCCCGTACCGACCGGCCGGGACCGGTCGCCGGGATCCGATCGGCAATCCGCGCCGACCGGCGGCCGGGTGCGGGGCACACCGTCGGGCGGGTGGGTAGCATCGCCGCGTGCCGAACGACGACAGTCCTCCCCCCGCCCGCCGCGCCCGGCCCCTGACCACGGCCGCCGCACTGGCCGTCCTCTGTCTGACCGCCGCCGGTTGCGGGGGCGGTCCCGAAGCGGACGAGAAGGGGGCGGACGCACCCCGGCCGGGCGGAGACGGCGCTTCCGCCACGGCCGGCGCACCGGCACGTTCCTCATCGCCGTCGTCGGCCGGGCAGCGGCCGGACCCCTCCGCGTCGCCCGCGAAGCCGCTGCCGCGCGGCCTGCTGACCGGCCGGACCGTGGTGATCGACCCGGGCCACAACCCCGGTAACCGCGAGCACACCCGGGAGATCAACGAGAAGGTCGACATCGGCACCGCCCACAAGGAGTGCGACACGACCGGTACGTCCACGAACGACGGTTATCCGGAGGCCCAGTTCACCCTCGACGTGTCCCGGCGGCTGCGCGCCCTGCTGGAGGCCGAGGGGGCCCGGGTCCGGCTGACGCACGAGGACGACCGGCCGTTCGGGCCGTGCATCGACGAGCGGGCCCGGATCGGGAACGAGGCGAAGGCCGACGCGGTGGTCTCGGTGCACGCCGACGGTTCGGCGGCGGGCAACCGGGGCTTCCATGTGATCCTGCCCGCCCTGGTGAAAGGCGGCGGGGCCGACACCACGAAGATCGTGAAGAGTTCGGCCGAACTCGGGGAACGCATCGCGGGCCACTTCGTCCGCACGACCGGAAGCGCGCCCTCCAATTACATCGGGGGGAATACAGGACTGGACACCCGTGGGGATCTGGGCGGACTGAATCTGTCGACCGTGCCCAAAGTGTTCATCGAATGCGGCAATATGCGTGATCCGAAGGATGCCGCCCTGCTCACCAGCGCCGATTGGCGACAGAAGGCCGCCCGAGGCCTGGCGGACGGCATCAGCGGCTATCTCAGGGGTAGTGACGGGTAGTTCCGCGGTGTTGCCGGGGGATACGGATGCACGAACCGGGCAGGGAAGTGACCCGACCGAGCAGACGATAGATTCATCCGTACGATGGGGACCCGCTCCCGGGCTTCGGGCCGTACCCGCCGCACCGGCGGCAGCGACGACCGCCTAGACGAGACGACCGACTAAGGACCTTCACGTGAATATCCGCTCGCTCACTAGAGGCGATGGCGTGGTGATCGGAGCAGCGGTCCTGCTGTTCATCGCCTCTTTCCTCGACTACTCCAGTTACGACTGCCCCTCCGGCGTCGACTGCTCCCGCTTCGACAGCCCGAACGCCTGGGACTCGCTCGGGCTGCTGATGAGCGTCTACCTCGCTGGGGTCATCGCCGCGGCGCTGATGGTCGTCGGCCGGATCATGCCGGGGCGGAAGGTCGCCGGGCTCGACATCGGCCAGTTCGGCGTCGCGCTCGCCGTCTTCGCGCTGTGGACCGCGTTCTGGACGATCCTCGACATCAACAACGCGGGCGCCGGTCTCATCCTCGGTCTGCTGGCCGCCATCGTGCTCGCCGCGGCCGCCGTCGCCGGTCCGCTGGTCCCCCCGCTCAAGGCCCCGCTCGTCGGCGCCCCCAAGCCCGCGCAGGGCGTCCAGCCCCCCTACGGCACGCAGCCCGGCCAGGGCTACGGCTACCCGGGCGCCCAGCAGCAGCCCTACGGTGCGCAGCCGGGCCAGGGTTACGGCTACCCGGGTGCGCAGCCCGGCGGTCAGCACGCTCAGCACGGCCAGGCCGACCCGGCGCAGCACGCGCAGCAGGCGCAGACCCAGCCCGCGCAGGGCGGCGCGGCTCCGGCGGGCGACTTCACCCCGTTCTGGTTCGCCGTGCCGGTGGCGCGCCCGCTGTACGGCGAGGACGGTTCGCCGAACCCGATCGCGGAGCTGGCTCCGGGCACCTGGTATCTCGCGGTGGAGCAGCGCGGCCAGGCCCTCATCGCCCAGACGCAGGACGGCCGTCGCGGCGTCCTCCAGGACACCACGGGCATCCAGCGCGGCTGATCCCCGCGCACCGCACAGCGGCCCCTCGCCCTTCCGGGTGGGGGGCCGCTGTCGTACAGTCCAGCCCTGACGAGAGCTGACATAGCGTCAGCAGGGGCCGGAGGGAACGGAATCCATGCGTCTAGGACTCGCGCTCGGCTACTGGGGCCGCGGCCCGGACCCCGGCCATCTCACCCTCGCCCTGGAGGCCGAGCGGCTCGGCTACGACTCGGTGTGGACGGCGGAGGCCTGGGGATCGGACGCCTTCACCGCGCTGACCTGGATCGCGGCCCACACCTCGCGCATCCGGCTGGGCACCGGCATCGCGCAGATGGCGGCCCGCACGCCCACCGCGACGGCCATGCACGCGCTGACCCTGGACCACCTCTCCGGCGGCCGGATGCTGCTCGGCCTCGGCCTGTCCGGTCCCCAGGTGGTGGAGGGGTGGTACGGACGGCCGTTTCCGCGCAGCCCGCTGACCGCGACCCGGGAGTACGTCGAGGTGATCCGGCAGGTGCTGGCCCGCGAGGGGCCGGTCGAGCTGGCGGGCCGCTTCCACTCCCACCCGTACGACGGGCCCGACGCCACCGGCCTCGGCAAGCCGCTGAAGCCGATCACCCACCCGCTGCGCGCGTCCCTCCCCGTCCTGCTGGGCGCGGAGGGGCCGAAGAACATCGCGCAGACGGTGGCGATCGCGGACGGCTGGCTGCCGCTGTATTGGTCACCGCTGCGCACGGAGGTGTACGAAGCGTCCCTCGCCGGACTCCGGGACGGGTTCATGATCGCGCCGATGACCCGGGCGCAGGTCTGCGACGACGTGGCCGAGGGGCTGTGGCCGGTGAAGGCGATGCTCGGCTTCTACATCGGCGGGATGGGGCACGCGGCCCGCAACTTCCACGCGGACCTGATGGCCCGGATGGGGTTCGAGGAGGAGGCCCGCCGCATCCAGGAGCTGTTCGGCCAGGGCCGCAAGGAGGAGGCGGTCCGGGCGGTGCCCGACGCGTTCGCCGATGAGATCTCCCTGGTGGGGCCGCGCGCCCGGATCGAGGAGCGGCTGGAGCTGTGGCGCGCGGGCCCGGTCACGGACCTGCTGGTGACCGCCCCGGACCCGCAGACGCTGCGGGTGCTGGCGGAGCTGAACACCTGAGAGGCCGGACGCGGAGCTGAACGCCCGAGAGGCCGACCCGCAGACGCTGCGGGTGCTGGCGGAGCTGAACACCTGAGAGGCCGGGCAGCGCGACGCGCGGGCTCAGCCGAACGAGGACCGCTCCAGCCAGAAGTCCAGCAACCGCGCGTCTCCCAGCACTTCCGCCTGTCCACCGCCCGGCTCCAGGCGGCGGTTGAGGACCAGCATCAGCTCGGTGAGCGGTCCGCGCAGCGCGACCGTCGCCTTCTCGTGCGCGTGCCGCCAGGTGAACCGGTCCCCGCCGAACTCGATCAGCCACTCGGCACCCGGCACGTCGGTGGCGTGCAGATGCAACGAGCGCCCACCGCCGCGCAGTTCGGCCGCCTCCGGGTCGCCGCTCTCCTGGGCGAAGGAGACGATACGCAGCCATTCCTCGATGGTGTCGGCGGCGATCTCGGGGGCCACGGTGTACGGGGCTTTCGCGGCGAGCGCTGCGTCGGCGCGGTGGACCACCGTCTCGTGGGTCATGCGCCGCGCCCAGAACGCGGTCCGCCCCTCCCAGGCCCACGTCCACACCCCGGCGTCCGGACCCGCCTCCCGCAGAGCGGCCACGGCGCCCGCCGCCCCCTCGGCGAGCCAGGCGTCCAGCGCGGCGAAGTCCTCGCCGTCCGGCCCCCCGAAGCCGGGCACCCGCTCCTCGGGCACGTTCTCGGCGGCCCGGGTCCGCACGATCTCCCCGACCCAGCGGTGCGCACCGCCGAGGTGCACGGCGAGTTCCCGCAGGGTCCAGTCGGGGCAGGTGGGCACGGTCGCGGCGAGGTCGGCGCCGGCCAGCGCGGCGCGCAGGGCGTCGGTCTGGACAAGGATCTCGTCGCAGTAACGGTTGTAAGGGAGAAGCGTCATGGCGGGACCCTAATCCGCGACGCCCGGCCGGATCATCCGGGTATTCCCGTCTCCGCCGGTCGTCGGTCCGGTGCCGGCGGACCCGTACGCGGCTATCCGCTCAGCTGCGAGGTGGAGGGCACCTTGTCCTTCACCTCGGCACCCGCGTCTCTGCCCGCGTTCTTGATGCCGTCGATGACGCTCTCGAACGCGCCGATGTCGCCCTCCCCCGCCTCGCCCTTGCGGAGCTTGGTGCCCAGTCCCTTGAGCGATTCGATCCCGGCGGTGAGCGGGGCGACGGCCTTCGACAGCAGCGGGTCTCCCTGGGCGTTCTCCGTGGCGGCCTTGAGCCGGTTGTAGGCGAACCCGCCCGCGAGCCCCGCCTTGACCAGGGCGAACGTCCGTCCGTCGGCGCCCTTTTTGAACGTCCCGGCGCGGTACGGCTTCACGATCCACTGGTAGGTCGCCCCAGCCGCCAGCCCCGCGTTGGCCACGAACCGTGTCTTGGCCAGGCGCTGCTTCTCGGCGGAGGCCGACGGGCTGGCCGCCGAGGCGGCGGCGGACGCGGAGGCGCTGGCGGAGGCGTTCGTCGAGGCCGCGGAGTCGCCGGAGTCTCCGCACCCGGTGGTGCCCGCCAGGACGGCGCAGGACAGCAGCAGGGCCGCCAGGGTGCGGCGGAGCGGTACGGAACGGGGCACGGCGGGCCTCCTGACCGGGACATGGACCGGGGACGTCACCGGGAGCGCCACGGTGGGCGACGCGTCCCGGCACACCCGGTCAGCGTCGCCCCTCCCCGCACCGGCCGCCACTCGGTGCGGGCCGTCGGAGGGGGGTGAGGGGCCCGAGAAAGCCGGGGGATCGATTGACAGGTCTCAATCAATCCCCCAGGTTTCACCCTGCGTAAAGCGGCAATCCGAGTGCCATGTCTCCCAGAACCCGTTCAGGTAGCAGTTCAGCGGCGCGCATCATCGCCGTCGTGGCCGACATTCTGGCCTTCATCATCATCCTGTGGATCTTGATGTACTTGCTGGACGCCAATCGCGGCAACGACTTCGTGCAGTGGATCTACGATGCCGCCACCTGGCTGGCGGGATGGTCCCACGACCTGTTCACGTTCGACGCCGAGTGGGCGCGGGTCGTCGCCGGTTACGGTCTGGCGGCCGTGGTGTACCTCTTCATCGGGCACGCCGTGGCGAGCCGGATCCGACGCTGAACCGGCACCGCCTCAGGCGGTGTTCAGCGGCAGCAGTCCGGCTCCAGGCCGGTCGGCAGCCGTTCTCCCCCGAAGACCGCGGTGGTCGCCTCGTCCCCCCCGAGCGCGGCCACCGCGAGCAGCAGGGAGCCCGCGGTCCACGTGGTGAGCTCCTCGGGCCAGAAGGCCTTGTTGCCCTCGAAGACGTACCCCGTCCAGTACAACCCGCCCTCGGCGCGCAGGTGTTGCACGGACTGAAGGATCTCCAGCGCCCGGTCGGACTCCCCCGTCACCCAGAGCGCGAGGGCCAGTTCGCAGCTCTCGCCGCCGGTGACCCAGGGGTTGGGCAGCACGCAGCGCACCCCGAGACCGGGGACGACGAAGCGCTCCCAGCCCTCCTGGATACGGGCGGTCGCCTCGGCCCCGGTGACCGCGCCACCGAGGACCGGGTAGTACCAGTCCATCGAGTACTGGCGCTTGTCGAGGAAGCGCTCGGGGTGGCCGCGGATCGCGTGGGCCAGCGCCCCGGTCGCCAACTCCCAGTCGGGCTGGGCCTCTTCACGCATCTCCGCGATGGCCAGCGCGCAGCGCAACGCCTGGTGGATCGAGGAGGACCCGGTCAGCAGCGCGTCGTTCACGGGCCTGCCGTCGGCCTCCCGTTTCCAGCCGATCTGCCCGCCGGGCTGCTGGAGACCGAGCACGAACTCGGTCGCCGCGAAGACCGTGGGCCACATCCGGTCGACGAACGCGTCGTCGCCGGTGGCCAGGTAGTGATGCCAGACGCCGACGGCCACGTACGCGCAGAAGTTGCTCTCCCGCCCCCGGTCGGTCGGCCGCCCGGGGTCGCCGTCGTGGTAGGCGGCGTACCAGGAGCCGTCGGCGTTCTGGTTGCGGGCGAGCCAGTCGTAGGCGCGGGCGGCGGCGGCGTGCTCGCCCGCCGCGTCCAGCGCCATCGCGGCCTCGGTGTGGTCCCACGGGTCGAGGTGGTGGCCCCGGAACCAGGGCAGCGCGCCGTCCTCGCGCTGCACGGCGAGGAGGGCCCGGACCGTCTCGGCCGCCTGAGCAGCCGTCAGAACTCCCGGGAGGACCAGGTGTTCGGTCTGTTCGGGGGTGCTCACGCCTCGGCCTTCGGAAGGTGCGGCTTGGTGGCGTAGGCGACGAAGCTCTTGCCGACGACCGGGTTGAGCAGCTGCTCGGCGACCCGGGTGGCGAGCGGCTTCTTCATGATGTCCCAGACCAGCAGCTTGTGGTACGCCCGCACCGGCAGCGCGCGGTCGTTGTCCACCCCGAAGGCGCACTTGAGCCACCAGTACGGCGCGTGCAGGGCGTGGGCGTGGTGGGTCCCGTACGGCTTGAGTCCGGCCTCGCGGATCCGGGCGAGGAGCTGGTCGGCCTTGTAGATGCGGATGTGGCCGCCCTCGACCTCGTGGTAGGCGTCGGAGAGGGCCCAGCAGACCTTCTCGGGGCCGTAGCGGGGGACGGTGACGGCGATGCGCCCGCCGGGCTTGAGGACCCGGACCATCTCGGCGAGGACGCCCTTGTCGTCCGGGATGTGCTCCATGACCTCGGAGATGATCACGACGTCGAAGGAGTCGTCGGGGAACGGCAGGTTGAGCGCGTCGCCCTCCATCGCGGTGGCGGTGGCGCCCGCGGGGGCCTCGCCCGCCTCCTCCATCGCGGCGAACCACGCGGCGACCTCGCGGATCTCCTCGGCGTTCCGGTCGAGGGCGACGACCCGCGCGCCGCGCCGGTAGCACTCGAAGGCATGCCGGCCGGCACCGCAGCCCAGGTCGAGCACTCGGTCGCCTGCGGCGAGCGGGAAGCGGGTGAAGTCGACGGTCAGCACGTGGGCCTGCCTTCGAGGTCGGGGGTACGGAGTCAGGTCGGGGTACGGAGTCGGGCGGTTCAGCCGTGCGGGGTGGCAATACGGGCTTCGCGGGCGGCGATCGCCCGACGGTACAGCTCGGCCGTCCCGGCGGCGGCCCTGGCCCAGGTGAACTTCTCCAGCACCCGGGCCCGGCCCGCCGCGCCGAGTCTGGCCCGCAGCTCCGCATCGCCCAGCAGCCGCCCCAGCGCCCCGGCGAGCGCGTCCGGGTCACCGGGGGCCACGGCCAGGCAGGTCTCCCCGTCCCGGCCGGAGACCTCGGGGATCGCGCCGCCGGTGGTGGCCACGAGCGGGGTGCCGGTGGCCATGGCCTCGGCGGCGGGCAGGGAGAACCCCTCGTACAGCGAGGGCACGCAGGAGACCTGCGCGCCGCGCACGAGGTCGACCAGTTCGGCGTCGCTGATGCCCTTGACGAACTCGACGGCGCCGGTGAGCCCGTGCCGCTCGATGGCCCGTGCGACCGGCCCGTCCTCGGCGCGCCTGCCGACGACGACGAGGTGGGCGTCGGGGTTCTCGGTACGCAGCTTGGCGAGGGCGTCGACCAGATGGACCAGGCCCTTGAGCGGGACGTCGGCGCTGGAGGTGGTGACGATGCGGCCCGGGACCTCGGGGACGGACGGGTCGGGCGACCAGAGACCGGTGTCGGCGCCGATGTGGACGACGCTGATCCGCTCCGGGCGTACGCCGAGGTCGTCGACGATCTCGTCGCGGGAGGAGCCGGAGACGGTGAGGACGGAGTCCAGGTTGCGGGCGACCCGCTTCTGCATCCGGGTGAAGGCGTACCAGCGGCGTACGGAGGCCCTGCGGCGGCGGGTGGGGGCGGCGGCCAGGTCGAGTCTGCGGTCCACGGTGATGGGGTGGTGGATCGTCGTCACCAGCGGGGCCCCGAGGTCACCGAGGAGCCCGTAGCCGAGGGTCTGGTTGTCGTGGACGACGTCGAACTCGCCGCGCCTTCCCAGGAGATGGCGGCGGGCGCGCAGGCTGAAGGTGAGCGGCTCGGGGAAGCCGCCGGTCCACATGGTGGCGACCTCCGCGAGGTCGATCCAGTCGCGGTACTCGCCCCACTTCGGCGTACGGAAGGGATCGGGCTGCCGGTAGAGGTCGAGGCTGGGCAGCTCGGTGAGCGGGACGCCCTCGTCGAGCACCGGATAGGGCTGCGCGCCGATGACCTCGACGCTGTGGCCCAGGCGCGCGAGCTCCCGGCCGAGGTGGCGGACGTACACGCCCTGACCGCCGCAGAACGGATTGCCCTTGTACGTGAGGAGTGCGATGCGCAACGGCCGGTCGGCGGCCCCGGCGGAGGAGACGCCGTCGCCCGTGCGGGGGCCCGTTTCTATGGCCTCAGCGGTCACACTCGGCCCCCTTCTGGCTGCGTGTTCGCCGGAGCGTAACCGGTCGCGCTAATCTAGAACAAGTTTCAGACTCGTCGGTTCGACGTGCACCGAATCTACCGGCAGGTAGCGTCGGTGTGACGGCCGGATCAGGTGATTCGTGCCACGGCGGACGCCCTGGCATGCTGTGCGCGTCCGGGGCCCGCCCGTCCGCCCGGGACGCCGAGGAACAGGGCCATGGATCATGGATGGTGACAGCATGACCGCGGACGCCGGACCAGTATCGTCCACGCCGCCGGGCCGCGCGGCATCCGCACCGGCCGGCCGCACGGCGCTCGGGCGGGCGGACGGCGACGCCCCCTCCCCCGCCGACCGCGCCACGCCTCCGCTCGACCGCGCCACGCCTCCGCTGGACCGCGGGGCGCCCGCGCTGACCGAGCGTCAGGAGGCCCGCCGCCGCCGCATCCTGCACGCCAGCGCCCAACTCGCCAGCCGGGGCGGGTTCGAGGCGGTGCAGATGCGCGAGGTGGCCGAGGCGGCCGGGGTCGCCCTGGGCACCCTCTACCGCTACTTCCCGTCCAAGATCCACCTGTTGGTCGCCACCATGCAGGACCAGCTCCAGCACCTGCACACCACGCTGCGCAAGCGTCCCCCGGCGGGCGACGACGCGGCGCAGCGGGTCGCGGAGACCCTGATGCGAGCGTTCCGCGCCCTCCAGCGCGAACCGCACCTCGCCGACGCCATGGTCCGCGCCCTCACCTTCGCGGACCGCAGCGTGAGCCCCGAGGTGGACACGGTCTCCCGGCTGACCACGGCGATCATCCTGGACGCGATGGGGCTGGAGCACCCGACGCCGGAACAGCTCTCCGCGGTCCGGGTGATCGAGCACACCTGGCACTCGGCGCTGATCACCTGGCTTTCGGGCCGGGCCTCGATCGCCCAGGTGAAGATCGACATCGAGACGGTCTGCCGCCTGATCGACCTGACGGCACCCCGGCCCGCCCGCCCGGCCTGACCCCCGACGGGCCCCGGCTGCCGAGGACCGGCCTGACCGACCGTCGACCCCGGCCCCCGGTTCACGCCTCCGGCGGGAACACCGCCTCCCCCGAACCCGCCAGCGTCAGCGTGATCGCTTCGACCGGGCAGCCCTCCGCCGCCGCCAGGACTTGTCCGGCGGCGTCGTGGTCCTCCTCGCGGGGGTGGGACTGACGGGCGGTGTCGAGGCGGAAGGCGTCGGGGGCGTGGTGGACGCACATGCCGGAGCCGATGCAGACGGAGCGGTCGACCTGGACGTGCCAACGCTCGCCCATCACGCCTCCCGGTGACCGGCCGGCAGGTGGATCATCTTGTGCTCGAAGAACTCGCCGTAGCCCTCCGGGCCGAACTCGCGGCCCAGTCCGGAGTTCTTGTAGCCGCCGAACGGGCCGAGCATGTCGAGGCTGAAGGTGTTCACGCTGTACGTGCCGGTGCGGACGCGGCGGGCGATGTCGAGGCCGCGTTCCGTGTCGGCGGTCCAGACGCTGCCGCTGAGACCGTACGGGGAGTCGTCGGCGATACGGACGGCCTCGTCCTCGTCCCCGTACGGGATCAGGCAGATGACCGGGCCGAAGATCTCCTCGCGGGCGATGCGCATGGAGTTGTCGACCCCGCCGAAGAGGGTGGGTTCGACGTACCAGCCCCGCTCCTGGGACGCGGGGCGGTTGCCGCCGGTGAGGATCTTGGCGCCCTCCTCCTGGCCCAACGCGACGTAATCCAGGGAGCGTTGTTGCTGGCGTCGGGCCACCAGCGGGCCCAGTTCGGTCGCCGGGTCCAGGGGGTCGCCCACGCGCAGGGCCCCCGCCGCCGCCGCGAACGCCTCCGCCGCCTCGTCGTAGCGGGAGCGGGGGGCCAGGATGCGCGTCTGGGCCACGCACGCCTGGCCGTTGATCATCCAGGCGAACGGGACGATGCCCGCGACCGCCGCCTCCAGGTCCGCGTCCGGGAGGATCACCGCCGCCGACTTGCCGCCCAGCTCCAGGGTGACCCGGGTCAGGTTGCGGGAGGCCACCTCCATCACGCGGCGTCCGGCCGCCACAGAGCCGGTGAAGGAGACCTTGTCCACGTCCGGGTGGCCCACCAGGTACTCACTGACCTCCCGGTCGGCCGGGAGGATCGACAGGACGCCCTCCGGCAGCCCGGCCTCGGCCGCTATCCCGGCCAGCAGGTAGGCGTCCAGGGGCGTTTCCGGCGAGACCTTCAGGACCGCCGTGCAGCCCGCGAGCAGCGCGGGGGCCAGTTTGGCCGCGGCCGTGAACTGGGGAACGTTCCACGGGACGACCGCCGCGACCACGCCCACCGGCTCACGGCGGACCAGGAGGGGGCCCAGCACGCCGTCGCGCCGCTCCTCGCAGGGGAACGTCCGTGCCACCGTGATCGCCGCGTCCCAGACCATCATCGCCGCCAGCGCCTGCACCATCACGCTCGCGCTGTACGGGGTCCCGTTCTGCGCGCTGATCACACGGGCGAACTCCTCGTGGCGTACGGCGAAGGCGTCCTTGATCCGGGTGATCACCGCGATCCGCTCGGCCAGGGGCATCCTCGGCCAGGGGCCCTCGTCGAAGGCGCGGCGGGCGGCGGCGACCGCCCGGTCGACATCCCCCTCGGAGGCGTGCGGCACACGGCCGATGACCTCTTCGGTGTGCGGGGAGATCACCTCGATGACGTCGTCGCCGAGCGGGTCGGTGAACTCCCCGCCGATGAAAAGCTGTCCGTGTTCCACCAGCTCCGAACGTTCCGTCATGGCCGTCTCCTCCCGCGAACCCGTCCGTCCGTACGATCACGCACGCGCCCACGCAGGCCCGCACCCACCCACACGTGACTGACCCTTCGTCAGAACTGATACCAGTTCTCGTTTCAGGAGTCCACGGGGAGTACGGAGCGAACGGGTCCCGTACCGCGAGCACGTGGTAGACCCGGGCTACCACTGGAACGGGTTCTCGTTACAGTGGGAGTCCCGGCGGAGAGGGGGAGCCCATGGCACAGGTGACGCACGAGACGCAGGTGACCGACCACGGCGGAGGCGTCCACAGCATCAAGGTCCCCATCCCGGACAACCCCCTCGGCCACACCCTGGTCCACCTCGTCGACACCGACCGCGGGCCCGTCCTCGTCGACACCGGCTGGGACGACCCCGCCTCCTGGGACACCCTGGCCGCCGGGCTCACCGCGCTCGGCACCTCGGCCGCCGACGTCCACGGCGTCGTCATCACCCACCACCACCCCGACCACCACGGCCTCTCCGGGCAGGTACGCGAGGCCTCCGGGGCCTGGATCGCGATGCACGAGGCCGACACCGCCATCGTCCGGCGCACCCGCGACTCCGAGCCCGGCACCTGGCTCGACTACCTCACCCGCAAGCTCGCCGCCGTCGGCGCCCCCGATGAGCACCTCGCCCCGCTGCGGGCCGCCCGCGCCGACGGGCGGCCGCGGACCCTGCCCGGACTGCGCGCCGCCCTGCCCGACCGTGAGATCGTGCCCGGCGAGTTGCTGGACCTCGCCGGGCGGCGGCTGCGGGCCGTATGGACCCCCGGGCACACCCCCGGCCACGTCTGCCTGCATCTGGAGGAGCGGCATCCGGCGGGTCTGGCCGGGCACGGGCGGCTGTTCTCCGGTGATCACCTGCTGCCCGGGATCAGCCCGCACATCGGCTTGTACGAGGACCCCGACGACACCACCGTCACCGATCCGCTCGGGGACTACCTCGCCTCGCTGGAGCGGATCGGGCGGCTCGGGGTGGCCGAGGTGCTCCCCGCCCACCAGCACGCGTTCACCGACGCGGCCGGGCGGGTGCGGGAGCTGCTGGTCCACCACGAGGAGCGGCTGACCGGGCTCCTGGCACTCCTGGCCACGCCGCTCACCCCGTGGCAGCTGGCCGAGCGGATGGAGTGGAACCGGCCCTGGGAGCGGATCCCGCACGGTTCGCGGTCGATCGCCGTGTCGGAGGCCGAGTCCCATCTGCGGCGGCTGGTGAAGCTGGGCCGCGCGGAAGCCGTACCGGGCGGGCCCCCGGTCACGTACATCGCCGCGTGAGACGGCCCGGCGCGCGGCCGGGCGGGTGCGGTGTGCCGTTCGCCGCGCGGCGGGCGCCGGGGCGGTCCGCCGCGGCCTCCCGGACGACGGACCCGCCCGGGTCCGGCGGGCGCCGGTGCCGGGGACCTCGCGCAGGTCCGCGGGTCCCGGCCGGGTGCCCGTCCGCCCCGGTCCGCCGCCCCGGACCTGGTGCTACGGACCGGTAGAGTGGCCGGGTCGTCAGCATGCCCGTACAGGGGAAGCCGGTGCCCTTCGGTGCCGGCCCCAGCCGTGAACCGTCCGTCCGACGGCCGCCGGAAAGCCCTGGCCGCGGAGCGTGACGGCTCGGGTCCTTCGGTACGTCGAGGAGGGGCCCTGGGCCACCGGAACCCCGGTGGCCGGCACCGTCGAGGCATACGGGGCCGGACCCCGGTGCTCTCGTGCGCCCGGGGCGTCCGGCCCTCGCAGGAGAGGCCCAGCCCGCCATGACCGTACGCCGCAGCGCAGCCGCGCTCGCGACCACCGCCGTGCTCCTGGGCGCGGCCGCACCCGTGGCGGTCGCCGCACCGAGCCCGTCCCCGTCGGCCGAGGTGCCGCCGGGGCTCTACGGCACCACCGACCCGACCTACGACGGGGTCTGGCGGCAGTCGCTGGCGTTCCTGGCGCAGAAGATCGAGTACGTCACGCCCTCGACGCAGGCGGTGGACTGGCTGGTGGGGCAGCAGTGCGGCAGCGGCGCGTTCACGTCGTACCGGGACGCCGCCAAGCCCTGCGACGCCTCGACGGTCATGGACACCAACGCCACCGCCGCCGCCGTCCAGGCCCTCGTGGAGATCGAACAGCACCGTGAGGCCGCCGACAACGGCGCGGACTGGCTGAAGTCCGTCCAGAACGAGGACGGCGGCTGGGGCTACAACCCGGGCAGCCCGAGCGACGCCAACTCCACCGGCGTGGTGATCGGCGCTCTGGCCCGGACCGGCGTGCCGGTCAACGAGCTGACCACCGCCGACGGCAGCACGCCGTACACCGCGCTCCAGGCGCTCGGCATCCCCTGCGGGGAGAAGGACGGCGGAGCGTTCGCCTACCAGCCGGGCAAGAAGAGCGACGACGGCAACAAGGACGAGAAGGCCGACGAAGACAGCAAGGACAGCAAGAAGGACAGCAAGAGCGACAAGGATGACAAGGGCGACGACAAGGCCGGACTGGTCGCCAATCTGGACTCCTCGGCGGCCGCCGTGCTCGGGCTGCTCGGCAAGGGCATGGCCATAGGGGACGCCAACGCGGTCAAGGACCCCGTCTGCACCAAGGGCGAGGACCTCAGCCCGGAGCAGAGCGCGCAGAACGGCGCCTGGTTCCTCGCGGCCACGCTGGAGAAGACGCCGTACCTGGAACAGGCCCCGATGCCGGGCGCCGAGGACAGCGCCCCGCAGCCCGACTTCGGCAACACCGCCGACGCGGTCGTCGCGCTCGCCGCCGCCGGGCACAAGGACAAGGCCGCCGCCTCGGTGCGGTGGCTGGAGAAGAACTCCAGGACCTGGGCGAAGCAGGGCGGGCCCGCAGCGAGCGCCCAGCTGGTCCTCGCGGCGCACGCCACCGGCACCGACGCCCGGAACTTCGGCGGCGTCGACCTCGTCAAGCAGCTCAACGCGACCGGTCCCGCCCCGGCCGCCACCGCCTCCCCCTCGCCCACGCCGACCGGTGCGCAGCCCACCAGCGGCACCAGCAGCGACGACGGCGGGCTGAGCCTGGGGTGGCTGATCGGCATCGGTGTGCTGGTCGGCACGGGCATCGGCCTCCTGATCAGCATGCGCCGGAAGAAGCAGCAGCCGTGACGCGGGGCGGGCCGGTCCCGGGCGCCCCGCGCGCCGCCCTCGTCGCGCTGCTGACCACGCTGCTCGCCGCCTCGGCGGTGCTGCTGGGCGCGGGCGGCGCCGAGGCGGCCGGTTACCGCTACTGGTCCTTCTGGCAGGGCAACGGCAAGAACTGGGAGTACGCCACCCAGGGCCCGTCGGTGCTGCGCCCGGACGACGGTACGGTCCAGGGTTTCCGGTTCGCCGTGAGCGAGGACTCCGGGGACGCGGACCAGCCGCGCCGGGCCCCCGACTTCGGGGCGATCTGTGCGGGCACCCCCGCCCAGGACGGCTCCAAGCGCGTGGCGCTGGTCATCGACCCGGGTACGGAGGCGGACGCGCCGGACGGGCGGAAGCCGCCCGCCCCGCGCACGGCGTGCGCGCGGGTCGCACCGGACGCCAGCAGCGCCGAGGCGCTCGCCGCGGTGGCGAAGCCGCTGCGCTACGACAGCAGCGCCATGCTCTGCGCGATCTCCGGCTACCCGGAGTCGGGCTGCGGCGAGCAGGTGGCCGAGGACGGCGGCAGCACGAAGCCCTCCGCCCCGGCCGCCTCGTCCGCGACGCCTGGCACCGCCGACGAGGGCGACGGGAGCGGTGGGGGCGGCGGTCCTTCCGTCGGCCTGCTCGTCGGCATCGGGGCTGTCCTGCTGCTGGGCGTCGCCGCCGTGTTCCAGGCCCGTCGCCGCCGGTGACCGCCGCCCCGGCCTCCGCCCGAACGCTCGGCCGCGCTCTGCGCCCGCCGACGGCGGACCGGGGCAACGCGCTGCCCGCCGGGGCCTGGTGGCTGTGGGCGCTCGGGCTCGCCACCGCGGCCTCCCGGACGACGAACCCGCTGCTGCTCGGGCTGCTGGTGGGGGTGACCGGGTATGTGGTGGCGGCCCGGCGCACGGACGCGCCGTGGGCCCGGTCCTACGGCGCCTTCGTGAAGCTGGGGCTGTTCGTCGTGGCGCTGCGCCTGGTGTTCTCGGTCTTCCTCGGGTCGGCGATCCCCGGTTCGCACACGGTGTTCACGCTGCCCGAGGTGCCGTTGCCCGACTGGGCGCGGGGGGTGCGGATCGGCGGCCGGGTCACGGCGGAGCAGTTGGTGTTCGCGTTCTACGACGGGATGAAGCTGGCCACGCTGCTGATCTGCGTCGGCGCGGCGAACGCGCTGGCCAACCCGGCCCGGCTGCTGAAGTCTTTGCCGGGGGCGCTGTACGAGGCGGGGGTCGCCGTGGTGGTGGCGATGACGTTCGCGCCGAACATGGTGGCCGACGTGGTCCGGCTGCGTACCGCCCGGCGGCTGCGGGGCCGCCCGGCCGGCGGGGTGCGGGCGGTGGCGCAGATCGGGCTGCCGGTGCTGGAGGGGGCGCTGGAGCGGTCCGTGGCGCTGGCCGCGTCGATGGACGCGCGCGGCTACGGGCGTACCGCCCGGGTCCCGGCGGCCGTCCGGCACACCACGAACGTCCTCACCCTGGGTGGGCTGCTCGGGGTGTGCGCGGGCACGTACGGGCTGCTGGCCGCGCAGGGGGCGGTGTACGGGCTGCCGTTGCTGCTGGCCGGTCTGGTCACGGCGATGGCGGGGCTGTGGCTCGGGGGGCGCCGCTCGGTGCGCACCCGCTACCGGCCGGACCGGTGGGGGGTGCGGGCCTGGCTGGTCGCGGGCTCGGGTGCGGCGGTCGCGGCGGCGATGATCGTGGCGGGCGCGGCAGATCCGCAGGCGCTGCGCCCCGGTGTCGTGCCGCTGACCGCGCCGGTGCTGCCGCTGTGGCCCGCGGCGGCGGTGCTGGCCGGTCTGGCGCCCGCGCTGGTCGCCCCCGTACCGCCGCCGTCCCGCGGTACGGCACGCCGCGAGGCGGAACGGCGCGGGACGCAACGGCGTGGGGCGGCACAGCAGGAGCGATGCGGCGAGGAGCAGGTGTGATCAGGTTCGAGCGGGTCTCCGTGCGGTACGAGGACGCGGAGCGGCCCACGCTGTCCGGTGTCGACCTGACGGTCCCCGAGGGCGAACTCGTGCTGCTGGTCGGCCCCTCCGGTGTCGGCAAGTCGACTTTGCTGGGTACGGTCTCCGGGCTCGTCCCGCACTTCACGGGCGGGCTGCTGTCGGGCCGGGTCACGGTGGGCGGGCGGGACACCCGCACGCACAAGCCCCGGGAACTGGCTGATCTGGTCGGGACGGTGGGCCAGGACCCGTTGGCCCACTTCGTCACGGACACCGTCGAGGACGAGCTGGCGTACGGCATGGAGTCGCTGGGCCTGGCCCCGGACGTGATGCGCCGCCGGGTCGAGGAGACCCTGGACCTGCTGGGCCTGGCGGAGCTGCGCGACCGGCCGATCGCGACCCTGTCGGGCGGCCAGCGGCAGCGCGTCGCGATCGGTTCGGTGCTCACCCCGCACCCGAGGGTGCTGGTGCTGGACGAGCCGACCTCGGCGCTGGACCCGGCGGCCGCTGAGGAGGTCCTGGCGGTGCTCCAGCGCCTCGTCCACGACCTGGGCACGACCGTGCTGATGGCCGAGCACCGGCTGGAGCGGGTGGTGCAGTACGCGGACCAGGTGATCCTGCTGCCCGCCCCGGGAGCGCCCCCGGTGACGGGGCCGCCCGCCGAGATCATGAAGGTGTCGCCGGTCCGGCCCCCGGTGGCCGAGCTGGGCCTGCTGGCGGGCTGGGACCCGCTGCCCCTGTCGGTCCGGGACGCCCGGCGCGCGGCGGACGGGCTGCGGGAGCGGCTGGCGCACCTGGCGCCCCCGTCCCCGGACCGTACGGCGGCTCCTCCGCCCCCGGGTCCGGGTCCGGAGCCGGTCGCCGCGGAGCGCCCCCGCCCCGGCCGCCTCGCCCGGCTGCTCGGCCGGGGTCGCGCGGAGTCCCCGCGGACGTCCGGGAGCCCGGGGTCCGGCGATCCGGTCACCCGGGCCGACGGGCTCGGGGTGCGGCGCGGCCGGGTGGAGGCGCTGCGGCGGGTGTCGCTCACCGTGGCCCCGGGCGAGACGGTGGCCCTGATGGGCCGCAACGGAGCCGGGAAGTCCACGCTGCTGGGCGCGCTCGTCGGCATGGTCGAGCCCACCGCGGGGACCGTGCGGGTGGGCGGCCTGGCCCCGGCCCGGACGGACCCGCGGGCGATGGTGCGCCGGGTCGGCCTCGTACCGCAGGAACCGCGCGATCTGCTGTACGCGGACACCGTGGCCGCCGAGTGCGCGGCGGCGGACCGGGACGCGGGGGCGGCGGAGGGCACCTGCCGGGCGCTGGTGTCCCGGTTGCTGCCGGGGGTCGGGGACGACACCCACCCCCGGGACCTCTCCGAGGGGCAGCGCCTCGCGCTCGCCCTGGCGCTGGTGCTGACCGGTCGCCCGCCGCTGTTGCTGCTGGACGAGCCGACCCGGGGCCTGGACTACGCGGCGAAGGGGCGGCTCGTCGGCGTCCTGCGCGGGCTGGCGGCCGAGGGCCACGCGATCGTCCTGGCGACGCACGACGTGGAGTTGGCGGCAGAGCTGGCGCACCGGGTGGTGATCCTCGCCGACGGGGAGGTCGTCGCGGACGGTCCGACCGGGCGGGTGGTGGTCTCCTCCCCCGCGTTCGCCCCGCAGACGGCGAAGATCCTGGCCCCGCAGGAGTGGCTGACGGTGCCCCAGGTGCGCGGGGCGCTGGAGGCGGGCGCGTGAGAGGCACGGGGAGCGTACGGGAGCGGGCCCCCCGGCCCGTGGCGGAGCGGGACGTACGGATGCGGGGCGCGCGATGAGCGTACGGGAGCGAGCTGAGCGCGGGCGGACCGTACGGGAGCGGGCGCCCCGGCCCGTGCGGCTGGGGCCGAAGTCGGTGGCCGTGCTGCTGCTGACCGGGGCCGTCGGCGTCGTCGCCTTCGGGTGGCCGCTGCTGGCGGACGCCGGGTCCGGGCTCGCGCACGCTCGGGACGCGCCGTGGCTGTTCGCGGCGCTGCTGCCGCTGCTGGTCGCGGTGGTCGTGGCGACGATCTCGGAGTCCGGGATGGACGCGAAGGCCGTCGCGATGCTCGGCGTGCTGGCCGCGGTGGGGGCGGCGCTGCGCCCGCTGGGCGCGGGGACGGCGGGGCTGGAGCCGATGTTCTTCCTGATGGTGCTGAGCGGCCGGGTGCTGGGTCCCGGTTTCGGCTTCGTCCTCGGCTCGGTGACCATGTTCGCCTCGGCGCTGCTGACCGGTGGGGTGGGGCCGTGGATGCCGTTCCAGATGCTGTCGATGGGCTGGTTCACGATGGGCGCGGGCCTGCTGCCGGGGCGCGACCGGCTGCGCGGGCGGGCCGAGTCGGCGCTGCTGGCGGTCTACGGCTGCGGGGCGGCGTTCGCGTACGGCACGGTGATGAACCTCCAGGGCTGGACGCTCATCACGGGGCTGGGGTCGGGCATCTCGTTCGTCGCGGGCGACCCGCTGCCCGCGAACCTGGGCCGCTTCGTGGCCTACTGCGCGGCGACATCGCTGGGCTGGGACCTGGGCCGGGCGGTGCTGACGGTGGTCCTGACCCTCACGCTCGGCCCGACGCTGCTGAAGGCGCTGCGCCGGGCGACCCGGCGGGCGGCGTTCGACGCGAGCGCCGCCTTCGACGCGGGGACGGCATCCGACGCGGGGGCGGGATCCGACTCGGGGACGGCGGGAGGCCCGGGGACGGCGGGCGGGGAGCCCGGAACCGGCGGGAAGCCCGGGACGGACCGGGAGCCTGGAGCAGGCGGAGGGCGCGAGGCGCCCGGGGAACGCTCGGCGTGAGGCCCGAGGGCTCCCCGGTCGGAGAGGGGGCGCTCACAGCCGCTGGATGATCGTCCCCGTCGCCAGCGCGCCGCCCGCGCACATCGCGATCAGGGCGAACTCCTTGTCGCGGCGTTCCAGTTCGTGCAGGGCCGTGGTGATCAGGCGGGCCCCCGTGGCGCCGACCGGGTGGCCCAGCGCGATCGCGCCGCCGTTGACGTTGACCTTCTCCAGGCCGTCGAGATCCGCCTCGAACTCCCGCGCCCAGCTGAGCACCACCGAGGCGAAGGCCTCGTTGATCTCCACGAGGTCGATGTCCCGCAGCGACATGCCCGCCTTGCCGAGCACCGCCCGGGTCGCGTCGATCGGGCCGTCGAGATGGAAGTGCGGGTCGGAGCCGACCAGCGCCTGGGCGACGATCCGGGCCCGGGGCCGGAGCCCCAGAGCGCGCGCCATCCGCTTCGACGACCAGAGGATGGCCGCGGCCCCGTCCGATATCTGCGAGGAGTTGCCCGCGGTGTGGATCGCGTTCGGCATGACGGCCTTCAGCCCGGCGAGCGCCTCCATCGAGGTGTCCCGCAGCCCCTCGTCCCGGTCGACCAGCCGCCACATGCCCTGCCGGGCCGCCTGCTCCTCCTCGGTGGTCGGCACCTGCACGGCGTACGTCTCGCGCTTGAAGCGCTCCTCGGCCCAGGCGGCGGCCGCCCGCTGCTGGGAGAGGAGGCCGAGCGCGTCGACGCGCTCCCGGGTCAGGCCGCGTTTGCGGGCGATGCGCTCGGCGGCCTCGAACTGGTTGGGCAGGTCCACGTTCCACTCGTCGGGCCAGGGCTTGCCCGGCCCGTGCTTGGAGCCGCTGCCCAGCGGCACCCGGGACATCGCCTCGACGCCGCAGCTGATGCCCACGTCGATGACCCCGGCGGCGACCATGTTGGCGACCATGTGCGAGGCCTGCTGCGAGGAGCCGCACTGGCAGTCCACCGTCGTGGCGGCGGTCTCGTAGGGCAGGCCCACGGTCAGCCAGGCGGTGCGGGCCGGGTTCATGGACTGCTCCCCGGCGTGGGTGACGGTGCCGCCGACGATCTGCTCGACACAGTCGGCCTGGATGCCCGTGCGGCCGAGGAGTTCGCGGTAGGTCTCGCCGAGCAGGTAGGCGGGGTGCAGATTGGCGAGTGCGCCTGAGCGCTTGCCGATGGGGGTGCGTACGGCTTCGACGATGACGGGTTCCGCGGCCATGAGCTCGTCCTCTCCTCACCCTCCGCTGGGGCGTCCCGGCGCCCGCGGAAGGAACTAGTACGCGTTCTAGTTCTGCCAGCAGTCTCGTGACGGTGCCCCCACCGCGCAAGGGGGCGTACACACCCG
The DNA here is from genome assembly GCF_044767975.1 of Streptomyces sp. NPDC101181. Lineage (NCBI taxonomy): Bacteria > Bacillati > Actinomycetota > Actinomycetes > Kitasatosporales > Streptomycetaceae > Streptomyces > Streptomyces sp. NPDC101181. Next base: position 65,744 of record NZ_JBIWOX010000004.1, read on the forward strand.
CACAGGCGCGACTCCACCCCGAAACGCACGCCCCTCGCCGGGAAGTGCGCCCGCACTCCCGCCCGAAGCAACGGATCGGGCCACGGCCCTTGCCACTTGTAGAACTCGTTACTACCTTGCGGGCACATCCTGATGGGTCGTCAGAATGCCGAACAGCCCATCGGGCGGCGGCGCTTCACCGCCGGACGCCGGAGCGGAAGCCAGATGCCGGAGTGGAAGAGGTGCCCATGCGCTGCCCCCATCTGCCCGACGGGTTCGACTTCACCGACCCCGACCTCCTCCACGACCGCGTTCCGCACCCGGAATTCGCCCTGATGCGCGAGACGGCACCGGTCTGGTGGTGCGCCCAGCCCGCCAACATCTCCGGGTTCGGCGACGAGGGCTACTGGGCCGTGACGCGGCACGCCGACGTCAAGTACGTCTCCACACACCCGGAGTTGTTCTCCTCGCAGACCAACACCGCCGTCATCCGCTTCAACGAGACGATCAGCCGCGACCAGATCGACGTCCAGAAGCTGATCATGCTGAACATGGACCCGCCCGAACACACCCGGGTCCGGCAGATCGTCCAGCGCGGTTTCACCCCGCGCGCGATCCGCTCCCTGGAGAGCGCACTGCGCACCCGGGCCCGCTCCATCGTGGAGACGGCCCTCGCGTCCGCCGGCGCCGACGGCTCCTTCGACTTCGTCACCGACATCGCGGTGGAGCTGCCGCTCCAGGCCATCGCCGAACTCATCGGCGTACCGCAACAGGACCGGTCCAGGATCTTCGACTGGTCCAACAAGATGGCCGCGTACGACGATCCGGAGTACGCGATCACCGAGGAGGTCGGCGCCGAGGCCGCGATGGAGATCGTGGCCTACTCGATGAACCTGGCGGCGGCCCGCAAGGAGTGCCCGGCGAAAGACATCGTCACCCAGCTCGTCGCGGCCGAGGGCGAAGGCAACCTGTCCTCCGACGAGTTCGGGTTCTTCGTGATCCTGCTGGCGGTCGCGGGCAACGAGACGACCCGCAACGCGATCAGCCACGGCATGCACGCCTTCCTCACCCACCCCGAGCAGTGGGAGCTGTACAAGCGGGAGCGCCCCAGGACCACGGCCGAGGAGATCGTGCGCTGGGCGACCCCGGTGGTGTCCTTCCAGCGGACGGCCACCGAGGACACGGAGCTGGGCGGTCAGCGGATCCGGAAGGGCGAGCGGGTGGGGCTGTTCTACTCCTCCGCCAACAACGACCCGGAGGTGTTCGACTCCCCGGAGGCCTTCGACATCTCCCGCGACCCCAATCCGCACCTCGGGTTCGGCGGTGGCGGGCCCCACTTCTGCCTGGGCAAGTCGCTGGCCGTGCTGGAGATCGACCTGATCTTCAACGCGATCGCCGACGTCCTGCCCGGCCTGCGGCTGCTGGAGGACCCGCGTCGGCTGCGATCGGCCTGGATCAACGGCATCAAGCAGCTCCAGGTGAGCGCCGCCCCGGAGTCCTGACACCGGCCGCCGAGCGGGTGACGACGGCAGCGACGGCAGCGACGGCAGCTTGACGACAAGCCCTAGGTGTCGCCGCCCTTTCCGGCCGGTACGGGCTGCGGCTCGGAGTTCGGCCCGGAACCGGCCGGGGAGCCGGGCTCGGGGCCGGGCCCGGCGTCCGGCCCGGAACGCGGCTCGCGCTCCTCGGTCGAGGGTTTCCCGGGCCGCGACCGTACGGGCTCCGCCGCCGGTTCCCGCTCCCCGGTCGCTTCGGCGCCCCCGGTGGCCCCGGTGGCCCCGGTGGCCCCGCCGACTCTGGTGTCCCCCGTCATCCCGGCCACCCCGGCCGCGAGTTTCCGCGGCCCGGACAGCACGTACGTCAGCCCAAAGCCCAGCGCGACGACCAGCGCTCCGCCCGCCGCGTCGAGCACCCAGTGGTTGGCGGTGGCCACGATCGCGGCGATCGTGAAGAGCGGGTGCAGCAGGCCGAGTGCCTTCATCCACAGCTTCGGGGCGAGCATCACGACCACCACCCCGCACCACAGCGACCAGCCGAAGTGCAGCGACGGCATCGCCGCGTACTGGTTGGTGACGGTGGTCAGCGTCCCGTAGTCGGGCTTCGCGAAGTCCTGCACCCCGTGGACGGTGTCGATGAAGCCGAGGCCGGGCATCAGGCGGGGCGGGGCCAGCGGGTAGAGCCAGAAACCGACGAGCGCCAGGAGTGTGGCGAAGCCGATGGAGGAGCGGACCCAGCGGTAGTCGGCGGGGCGGCGCACGTACAGCACACCGAGGATCGTCAGCGGGACGATGAAGTGGAACGTGGAGTAGTAGTAGTCGAAGAACTCCCGCAGCCAGGTGATCTGCACGACCGTGTGGTTGACCCAGTGCTCGATGTCGATGTGCAGCCACTGCTCGATCGCGTGGATCTGCCGGCCGTGCTCCTCGGCTATCGGGCGGCCCGCCCGCGCGGCGAGGCGGACCTGGGCGTAGGCGTCGTAGACGACCCGGATGAGCACGAGTTCCAGCAGCAGGTTGGGGCGGGTAAAGACCCGGCGCCAGAACGGCAGGAGCGGCACGCGTCTCCAGCGCGCCGCGACCGGCTTCGCGTGGTCGGTGGGGACGGGGTGCTGCCAGTACGGCGAGGTGCGGGGCAGGAACGGGACGAGGCAGGCCGCGCCGAGCGCCGCGAGGAGCAGCACGTTGTCGCGTACGGGGTGGAGCGTCTCGATGTTCGGCAGCAGCATCGTCCCCGGCAGGGTGACGACCAGGACCACGACCGCGGGCCAGACCAGCCGGTCCGAGGCGCGCTTGCCGACCCGGCCGACGACCGCGAGGAGCACCCACAGCAGCTGGTGCTGCCAGGCGGTCGGCGCGACGGCGACCGCGACACAGCCGGTCACGGCCACGGAGAGGAGCAGCTGCCCGTCCTGGGCGTACCGCGCCGCGCGCCGCAGCCCGAAGAACGCGACGGCCGCGGCGAGCACCAGGAACAGGACGATCTCCAGGGGGCCTTCGAGCCCGAACCGGAGCAGCACCCCGTGCAGGGACTGGTTGGCCAGGCTGTCCGGCCGCTCCCCCAGACCGGCGCCCGCGAGGTGGTGCACCCAGTACGTCCACGAGTCCTTCGGCGCCACCGCCCAGGCCGCGGCCGTGGCGAGGGCGAACGTCGCGGCCGCGCTCAGCGACGCCTGCCGTCTGCCGGTCAGCCAGAGCAGGGCCGCGAACAGCAGCAGCACCGGCTGGAGGGCGGCGGCGAGGCCGACGAGGACGCCCGCCGCCCGGTGCTCCCGGACGGCGAAGGCGGCCAGCAGCACCAGCAGGACCGGCAGGATGCTGGTCTGGCCCAGGTGCAGGGCGTTGCGGACGGGCAGCGACAGCATGAGCAGGCTGATCGCGACGGGCGCGGCGAGCAGGACCGTACGGCGGCTCGCGGGCCGGGGCAGGGCGCGGGCCACGACGACCCCGAGGGCCACGACCAGCAGCAGGGAGCCGAACGTCCATACGACCCCCAGGGCCTGCTGGGCGGTGGCGGTGAGGGGCTTCAGCACCAGTACGGCGAAGGGCGTCCCGGTGAAGCGGCCGGTGTCGTAGAGCGAGCCGGTCGCGTGCAGGACGCCGTTCTCCCCGATCCAGGTGTCCAGATCGGTGAGCCGTTCTCCCGGCGGCTGCCGGAGCACCACCGCCGCCTGCCGTACCGCCAGCGCGGCCACGACCAACCAGAGGACGGCCCGGATCAGCCCGTCCCTCGCTCCCGCGGCCGCCACCGCGCTCCCGCGCACACTGTGATCCGCATTCGTCACGCTGCGCCGACCCTCCCGCCGTCCCATGCATCGCCCCTTCGAGTGGGGGTAGTGCCGGATGAAGCCTCGCATTGCCCTACGAGGTAGACACAATCAACCCCCTCTTTGCCTGACTGTCATCATGCTTTCTTCGGAAGACAGTCCGGGGCCCCTCCAGGAGGCGGTCCTGAGGGTCGGGTCGGGGTGGGCCTCGGAGGTGGCCCGGCATGGGTTCCGGAGGCGGGCGGGCAGGAGTTCCGGAGGCGGTCCGGAGGGTCGGGGCGGTCCGGAGGGTCGGGGCCGTGGCGGTCAGATGACGACGGTGGCGAGCCAGTCGGTCAGCAGCCGGTTGACCTCCTCGGGGCGCTCCTGCTGGATCCAGTGGCCGCAGCCCTCCAGCAGGTGGGCGGCGGACAGGCCGGGCAGCGTGGTGGGGAAGGCGTCGATGGCGTCGGACATCCAGGTGGTCGAGGCGTCCAGGGCACCGCCGACGAACAGTGACGGCTGCACGAGCGGGGCGCCCCGGTGGTCGGCGAGGTCCTCCCAGTCGCGGTCCATGGAGCGGTAGCGGTTGAGGGCGCCGGTCAGACCGGTGCGCTCGAACTCCGCGGCGTAGAAGTCCAGGTTCTCCTCGGTCAGCCAGGCCGGGCGGCGGCCGACGGGGAAACGGTCCCGCAGCCGGCCGCCGGGGGCGACGAAGTGCGGCTCCGGGTCCCCCGGGCCGGGCATGGTGTCGGCGGACAGGGCGGCGTAGAAGCCGGCCAGCCAGCCCCGGACGTCGGGCTCGATCTCCGCCTCGGCCCGGCCGGGCTCCTGGAAGTAGGAGACGTAGAACTCCTGAGCGGGACCGCCGACCTGGTCGAAGACGTCGGAGGGCCGGGGGCCGCCGGGCGGGGCGTAGGGGACGCTCAGCAGGGCGACGGCCCGGAAGACCTCGGGGTGGAGCAGGGCCGAGGTCGCGGCGATGTTCGACCCCCAGTCGTGGCCGACCACCACCGCGCTCTGCTCACCGAGGGCCCGCACGAGCGCCACGTTGTCCGCGACCAGGTCCAGCATCCGGTAGGCGTCGGCCGCCTCGGGCCTGGACGAGCGCCCGTAGCCGCGTACGTCGAGCGCCACCGCTCGGTAGCCCGCCGCCGCGAGGGCCGGGAGCTGGTGCCGCCACGAGTACCAGGACTCGGGGAAGCCGTGCACGAGCAGGACCAGTGGACCGGTGCCCTGTTCGACCAGGTGCAGGCGTCCGGCGGGACCCTCCACGGTGCGGTGACGGAGTACGACGGACGGCTCGGGCGACGTGGGTGCCTGGTCCGGCTTAGGTGCCTGGCCCGGCTTAGGTGCCTGGCCCGGCTTAGGTGCCTGGCCCGGCTTAGGTGCCTGGCCCGGCGTGGGTGCCTGGCCCGGCGTGGGTGCCTGGCCCGGCGTAGGTGAGTGAGGAGACCGGGGTGACTGGGGAGGCCGGGGTGACTGGTCCGGCTCGGGTGACTGGGGGGACCGGGGTGACTGGGGTGACTCGGGCGGCATGGGCTTCTCCTCGGTACGCGCGTGAGCGGACACCGGTCGATCATGCGACCCGCCGACCGTCAGACGCGATCGGAGTTGCCACTTCGGCAAACGGCGGCCTACGCCGGAGGCGGGCCGTCCCCGTGGTGCGGGTCGTGGGGCCGGTCGGCCGGGTGGTCACGGGGCGGGGCGGCCCTGAGCGGGCGCTCCTCGCGCGAACCGCTCGCCTCCGCCGTCAGCTCGGCCACCAGTTGGACCAGGTCGGTGGGGCGGTCGGGCCCCCACCAGTCGCCCAGCAGCCCGGCGAGCGAGTCCTCGCGGGCCTGCGAGAGCCGGACGACCGCCTCGCCACCGGCGTCCGTGAGGATCATCTGATGCCCCTCGCGACGGGCCAGTCCCCGCTCCTCCACCTGCCGGGCGGCCTCGGTGATGGTCCGTAGCGGGACGGGGGCGGTCTCGGCGAGGCGGGCGGGTTCGACGGTGCCGTGTCGCTTGATACGCAGCAGCAGCCAGGCGGAGGCGGGCAGCAGGTCGTACCCGGCCCGCGCGGTGATCTCCTGGTAGATCTCGCGGCGCCCCTCCCGGGTGGCGAGCACCGACAGGGCGCGTGCGCACTCGTCGTACGAGGAACGCTCCACCGGGTTCGCCGCCAGGGTCTCACTGGCGTCGGGGGCCGTCACCGAGCCCCGGAGCTTGTCCTCCCGCAGGAACCAGGCGAGGACGAACGCGAGGAGCACGACGGGGGCCGCGTAGAGGAAGACGTCCGTGATGGAGGTGGAGAACGCGTCGAGGACGGAGGGGCGCAGACCGGCGGGGAGTTCGCCGATGGTCCGGGGATCGGACGCGAGCCGGTCGGCGTCGACGTCCGCCGGCAGGGGCCGTCCCGCCAGTGCGCCGTCGAGCTTGCCGGTGAGCCGGTTGGTGAAGATCGTGCCGAAGATGGCGACACCGAACGAGGCGCCGATGGAGCGGAAGAACGTGGCGCCGGAGGTGGCGACGCCCAGGTCCTGGTAGGCGACCGCGTTCTGCACCACGAGGACGAGGACCTGCATGACGAGGCCGAGCCCGGCGCCGAAGACGAAGAAGTACAGGCTCATCTCCCAAGTGGAGCTGGCCGGGTCGAGGCGGTGGAGGAGGAGCAGGCCGACGGCGGTGAGGGCGGTGCCCGCGAGCGGGAAGACCTTCCAGCGGCCGGTACGGCTGACGATCTGGCCGGAGCCGGTGGAGGTGAGGAGCAGGCCGAGGACCATCGGCAGCATGTGTACGCCGGACATCGTCGGCGTGATGCCGTGGACCACCTGGAGGAAGGTCGGCAGGTAGGTCATCGCGCCGAACATCGCGAATCCGATGACGAAGCTGATCACGGCGACCAGGCTGAAGGTCCGGATACGGAACAGCTTCAGCGGCAGCACCGGCTCCGCCGCCCGCCGTTCGACGGCGACGAACGCGGCGAGCAGCACGGCGGCGAGCACCGCGAGCCCGATGATCCACACCGAGCCCCAGGCCCAGGTCGTGCCGCCGAGGGAGGCGATGAGGACCAGGCACGTGGCGACGGAGGCGATGAGGAAGGTGCCCAGGTAGTCGATGGTGTGCTTCTCCCGGCGGACCGGGATGTGCAGCACGGCCGCGATGACGATCAGCGCGACGACGCCGACCGGCAGGTTGATGTAGAACACCCAACGCCAGCTGAGGTGTTCGGTGAAGAACCCGCCCAACAGCGGTCCCAGCACGCTGGTCACGCCGAAGACGGCACCGAACAGCCCCTGGTACTTGCCGCGTTCGCGGGGCGTGACGAGGTCACCGACGATCGCCATCGACAGCACCATCAGCCCGCCGCCGCCGAGCCCCTGGAGGGCGCGGAAGCCGATGAGCTGGGGCATGTTCTGGGCGACACCGCAGAGGGCGGAGCCGATCAGGAAGATGACGATCGCGGCCTGGAAGAGCCGCTTGCGCCCGTACTGGTCCCCGAGCTTGCCCCAGAGCGGGGTCGCGGCGGTCGCCGCCAGCATGTAGGCGGTGACGACCCACGACAGGTGGTCCAGGCCGCCCAGCTCGCTGACGATCGTCGGCAGCGCCGTCGAGACGATGGTCTGATCGAGTGCCGCGAGCAGCATCCCGAGGAGCAGCGCGCCGATCGCCACCAGCACGGTCCGCCGGGACTGCCCGTCACCGGGGGCCAGGGGCGGCTGGCTCAGCTGCTGGGCCATGAAGACCTCCTGGGTTGCCGGGCCATGGGCGCCTCCTCGGTCCGCCGACGCGCTGCGCCGCGCTGACGGCACCTGATCCACTACACCCCCATCCTGGCCGTTCTGTGCCGTTATGGCCTGCCGAAGGCCTACGGGAGCCGCCCGCGCGCGGCGGGCCGTTGGGCCCCTCGGGGCGTACGGCAGGCCGCTGGGCCCCCGGGGCGTACGGCAGGCCGAGCCGGGGACGGGGCCAGCCGAAGCCGGGCCGGGGGCTCGCCGGAGCCGGGGCCGGGGACGGGGCCGGGGCAGGCCGATTGGCTTTCTGGTCCAGGTTTTTGTATGTTCGGGGAACAAAGTAGCTCCCGCCCGTACTCCCTGACCGGCGGGCGGGGCTGCTCTTGTACCGCCGTACCGTTGTCGCGCAGCACCGCACCACCGTCCCCCCGCGCTCTGGAGCCAGCCGATGTCGGCCACCGTCCTCACCGCACGTGCCCTTCTCCTGGACATGGACGGCACCCTCGTGAACTCCGACGCGGTCGTCGAGCGCTGCTGGCGCCGGTGGGCCCTCCGGCACGGGCTGGACCCCGAAGCCGCACTCAAGGTGGTCCACGGCCGCCAGGGGTACGCCACGATGGCCGTCCTGCTTCCGGACCGCCCTGTGGAGGAGAACTACGCGGACAACCGGGTGATGCTCGCCGAGGAGACCGCCGACGTCGACGGCGTCGTGCCGATCGGCGGGGCTCCCGCGTTCATGGCCGCGATCGCCGACCTCCCGCACGCCCTGGTGACCTCGGCCGACTCCGCCCTCGCGACGGCACGGATGGGTGCGGCCGCCCTGCCGATGCCCGCCGTCCGCGTCACCGCCGAGCAGGTCGGCGCGAGCAAGCCGGACCCCGAGGGCTTCCTCAAGGGCGCGGCGGAGCTGGGCTTCGACCCGGCGGACTGCGTGGTGTTCGAGGACTCCGAGGCGGGCATCGCCGCGGGCCGGGCGGCCGGAATGCGGGTCTTGGGTGTCGGCCCGCGCGCCGCGACTCTGGCACCGGATGCCCATGTCGAGGACCTGACGCGGGTACGGGTGGAGGCGACGGGCGACGGCTCGATCCGCCTGCACATCAGCGCGGCCTGAGCCCACCCTTAGGGCCCTGCCCGCACGTCAGCGGGGCCGGAGCGCACCAAGGCCCGATCGGTGATCCGGACCACCGCCTGAGCCACCCAGGCCACCCAGGCCACGGGACCACCAGAGCCACCAGAGCCACCAGAGCCACCAGAGCCACCAGCACGACGACACGCACGGCGCCTCCCTCCACGGGTGAGGCGCCGTCTCCATCTCCCCGCCCCACGCGGCGAGTTGGCCGAGCGCCCCGCGACGGAACGGCGAGCCACCTCCAGGCGTGAGCGAGGCCGGAGGCCGAACCCGCGCGACCGTTCCGCACGCCCCGCGCGATCCACCGCGCTCCGCACCACCCCCCCGCACACCCCTTGATGTGACGTGCACATGTCGCCACTCTGTTACCTGACGCCCACCCCACAGAAACCTGGCGTCGCCACGATGGCCGGGCTCGCCTCACCGCCTGCCCAAGCACCCCCCACATCAAGGGAGTTCGCATGTCCGGTGTCTACGCGCGTCGCTTCTCCGTCGTCGCCGCAACCGCGGCGCTCGCCGCCACGTCCGCCCTGTTCACCGCACCGTCCGCCCAGGCCGCCATGCCCACCCCGGTCAGCGGGGCGACCGCGCGGGCGTACCTCGGCCAGCTGGCCGTCGGCGCGGAGGGCTCCTCCAGCGGCTACAGCAGGGACAAGTTCCCGCACTGGATCACCCAGTCAGGGGCCTGCAACACGCGCGAGGTCGTCCTGAAGCGCGACGGGTCCAACGTCCAGCAGGACGCCTCCTGCGCGGCGGTGAGCGGTAGTTGGTACTCGCCGTACGACGGCGCCACCTGGAGCGCCGCGTCCGACGTGGACATCGACCACATGGTCCCGCTCGCCGAGGCCTGGCGCTCCGGCGCGAGCAGCTGGAGCACCGCCCAACGCCAGTCGTTCGCCAACGACCTGACCCGCCCTCAGCTGATTGCGGTCACCGACAACGTCAACCAGTCCAAGGGCGACAAGGACCCGGCGAAGTGGATGCCGTCGCGCTCGGCATACACGTGCACGTACGCCCGCGCCTGGGTCCACGTGAAGCACCACTACGGCCTGAGCGTGGACCAGGCCGAGAAGAGCGCCCTCCAGACGGCCCTGAACGGCTGCTGAGGACCGGAGCGGCGGCCGCCCCGGGGTCGCGGTAGTCCGACGGTCACGACCACCCGACGGTCCCCGCGTCAGCCTCGGGGTCGCGTCAGCCTCGGGGTCGCGGCAGGCCCGGAGTCGCGGCAGGCCCGGAGTCGCGTCAGACCCCGGGGGGGGCGCGGCAGCCCGAGGCTCGTGCACAGGGTTACTGTGACGGCTACTGACGGCCGCTTACGACCCCTGGGGCGCCGCTGCCGGAACCCGCGTCGCCTCCCCGGTCGTTGAACAGACGCCCGAGGGCGTCGCGAGGAGGCACCCCATGACCGGACTACGCCTGGGACCGCTGCTGCGGTATGTCGACTGGGATTCGGGGACCACCGCGACCGTCTGGGTCGAGGCCGCCCGTCCCTGCACCGTGGACGTACGGTGCGCGGACGGCGCGTCGGGGTCCTCGGACACCTTCTCGGTGGCGGGGCACCACTACGCCCTGGTGGTGGTGACGGGGCTGACGCCCGGTTCCACGACGGCGTACGAGGTGCTGATCGGGGACCGGCGCGTCTGGCCGCCCGAGGAGTCGGCCCTTCCCCCGAGCACCATCACCACCCCCGCGGCCTCGCCCCCGGGCACCCCTCCGCCCGCATCTCCGGGCGCGTCCCCGTCCGCATCTCCGGGCGCGTCCCCGTCCACGCCTGCGGGCGAGTCCCCGGCCACGCCTGCGGGCGCACCGGAGAGCGGGGCGCCGGGGTCGTCGGCCGGGGCGGAGGAGGCCGGCGTCCGGGTCGCGTTCGGCTCGTGCCGCTGGGCCGCCGCACCCGGCGGCGGCAACGACCCCGTGGGACCGGACGCCCTGGTCACCCTGGCCCACCGGCTCGCCACGGAACCGGCGGCCGAACGCCCCGACGTGCTGCTTCTCCTGGGCGACCAGGTGTACGCGGACGAGACGTCCCAGGAGACCCGGCGCAGGCTGGCCGCCCGCCGCGATCTGGGCGAGCCGCCGGGGACGGAGATCGCCGACTTCGAGGAGTACACCTACCTCTACGACGAGTCATGGGGCGACCCGAAGGTGCGCTGGCTGCTCTCCACGGTCCCCAGCTGCATGATCTTCGACGATCACGACGTCATCGACGACTGGAACACCAGCGCCGCCTGGCAGGAGGACATGCGCGCCACCGCCTGGTGGCACGAGCGGATCGTCAGCGGGTTCATGTCGTACTGGATCTACCAGCATCTGGGCAACCTCTCCCCCGCCGAGCTGGACTCCGACCCCGTGTACGCGGCGGTGCGGGCCGCTCCCGAGGGCACCGAGGTGCTGCGGCGGTTCGCGGCCGAGACCGACGCCGACCCCCTGCGCACCCGCTGGAGCTACCGACGTGTTTTCGGCCGAGTACGGCTGGTGATGGTGGACACCCGCGCTGCCCGCGTCCTGGCCGAGCAGGACCGCGCGATGCTCGACCCGGAGGAGGTCCGCTGGCTGGAGGAGGAGGTGCTGGGCGACCCGGCTTCATACGATCACCTCCTGATCGGCAGCTCGCTGCCCTGGCTGCTGCCTCCGCTCGTCCATGACGCGGAACGCTGGAACGCCGCCCTGTGCGCGGGCGTACGCGGGGACCGCTGGGCCCGGTTCGGCGAGAAGCTGCGGCGGGCGGCCGACCTGGAGCACTGGGCCGCCTTCCCGGCGTCCTTCGACCGGTTGGCCGAGCTGCTGCGGACGGCGGGAAGCGGACCGGACGCCCCGGCGACGATCTGTGTGCTCTCGGGCGACGTGCACCACGCCTACATCTCCGAGCCCCGCTGGCCTGCCACCGGCGGGACGGGCGAGGCAGGCGACACGGGTGCGGCGGGCGCCACGGGCGAGGCGCGTGACACGGACGCGCTGCGGGCCCGCGTCCTCCAGCTGACCTGTTCCCCCGTGCACAATTCGGTCCCCCGGCCGATGCGTGCGGCCTTTCGCTTCGGCTGGAGCCGGATGGGACGGCGCATCGGGCGGGCACTGGCCCGCCACGGCCGGACGGGAGAGTCACCCGTGACATGGAGCAGGGACGGTGGCCCCTGGTTCGGTAACCAGCTCATGACGCTGACGTTGCGTGGCCGGAACTCTGCGCTGACATTGGTGCAGGCCACTGAGGGCGAGAGCGGGGCCCAGCTGGAGACGGTTCTGGAGCGTTCACTCACCCCCTAGGCGAAGTCGACTTTCAGCCAGTCGCCAGAATGTTGAACTTGCAAGCAATGGTCAGGTTTCCCTAACCTGAGGCGCTCAGTCGGTTCCCGTCCCCGCCCCGACCGAAGGAGCTCACCCCCCATGCTCATTCGCTTGAACCAGGCCCAGCCCTACGCACTGAGCCTCTTCCGCTTCGTCATCGGCCTGCTCTTCGCCTGTCACGGCGCCTCCACGCTCTTCGGGGTGTTCGGTGGCGCCCAGGTGGAGACCGGTACCTGGCCCGGCTGGTACGCCGCGCTGATCCAGCTGGTGTGCGGCGTTCTCGTCGCCCTCGGCCTCGGCACCCGCGCCGCCGCCTTCCTCGCCTCGGGCTCGATGGCCTACGCGTACTTCAAGGTGCACCAGCCCGACGGACTGATGCCGATCGAGAACGGCGGCGGCCTGTCGGCGCTGTTCTGCTGGGCGTTCCTGCTGCTGGTCTTCACCGGACCGGGCGCCGTGGCACTGGACCGGTTCTTCGGATCGCGGCGGACCGACACCCCTGCCGGGGACCCCGCCCGCCGCGAGGACGCCTCCGCCCTCACGGTCTGACCCCGGCGGCCCGACGCACGCGCACGGTGGCCCGCTCCCTCCGGACAGGAGGGAGCGGGCCACCGCCGTATCCACGGCCGTACCACCGCCGCACCCCGTGGCCGTACCACCGCGAGGTCACCGCGCGGAGCCGACCTCACGGGGAGCAGGCCGCACTGCGCCCGGGGCCCCCGGATGCCGGTCCTGCAGACCCGTCAGACCGCCCCGCGGCCGGACTCACCCGTCGAACCGAACGGCACCGTGAAACAGGCCGCCCGCTCCCCCGCGCCGCCCTGCCGGTCGTGGATGATCACCGACCACGCTCCACCCTCCCGGAACCCCCAGTCCTGCCGGGCCTCGGCCCGCCCGTCCCCGTCCGCGTCGGTGCGGAAGTCCAGCCACACCTCGTTGACCGGGTCCGCCGTCGCCGACGGACGGTTCTGGTAGTGCGGACCGGCCGCGGCGGGGTCGGCGCCGCACGGGGAGGTGTGCACGTGCATCCCGTACGCACGGCTCGGTACGAGCCCCCGCAGCCGGGCGGTGACCCGGGTACCGGTCCGGTCCGCGTACTGCGAGACCTCGATCCGGGCGCCCGCCGGCACCAGCGCGGTGTCGTACGTCAGGGCGCCGGAGGGAACGTAGGAGCCGGGCGGTGAGAACACTCCCGCGGCCCGCATCCAGAGCCCCCCGCCCGGGGTGACGATCTGGTCGGCGCGCCCCGGGTTGCCGCCGCCGGCGGGGACCTCCGCCAGGCCGTCCGTCGTCTGGGCCTCATGCACACCGGACGCGGCCCCATGCGTATCCGACGCGGCCCCGTGCGCACTGGACGGGGCTCCGTGACCGTCCGCGCCATGGGCGTCCGCGCCATGGGTACCCGCGCTGGGGGCGTCCACGCCATGGGTGCCCGTACCGTGGGCGACGCCGCCTCCGCCGACCAGGGCCAGCAGGGCCACCGCCCCCGCCAGCACCCCCGGGACACGCCGGACTCCCCGAGCACCGCGGGAACCTTGCGCAACCGAATCCTGGTGCGCCGCACCGCTCCCCGTCCGTACCATCCGTACCGTCATGTGCTGCTCCTCGCTCGTTCCGTTCACTCCCCCCGCCTAACGGCACAGTGCCCGTCAGGTGAACGTGCGCCGCGCAACATCACTCGACCTGGTCGATGGCCGGAATACCCTCACGCGTACGCTGTACAGCCGAACCTGCCGCCCCTGCCGCTCCCCTGCGACGTCGCGGCGTTGACACGACCGGGGAGTAGTAGACGGTGCTAGAGAGTGTGGCCGCGCTGACCAGCAGCCCATGGATCTACGCGGTGGTCGCCCTCTCCGTGCTCCTGGACGTCTTCCTCCCCCTGCTTCCCAGCGGTGTCCTCGTGATCACGGCTGCCACCGCGGCGGCCGCGAGCTCCACGAGCGTCACCGGCGCCATCGTGCTGATCCTGTGCGCGACCAGCGCTTCCGTCCTCGGGGATCTCGTCGCGTACCGGCTCGCCTGGCGCGGCGGTGACCGGCTGGATCGCGCCATCGCCCGCTCCCGGCGTCTCACCACCGCGCAGGAACGTCTCGGCGTGGCGCTGAGCCGGGGCGGTGGGGCTCTCGTCGTCATCGCCCGGTTCGCCCCGGCGGGCCGGTCCGTGGTCTCCCTAGGGGCGGGCGCCGCGCATCGCAGGGTGCGGGACTTCCTGCCGTGGTCCGCGCTGGCGGGCCTGGCCTGGGCCTGCTACAGCGTGGGGCTCGGCTACTTCGGGGGCCGCTGGCTGGGCTCGACGTGGTTCGGCACGGCCGTGTCGGTCCTGGCGCTGTTCATGGCGGGCGCGCTGGCCGCGTACGTAGTGAAGCGCCCGGCGGCGGTGCGAGCGGCGGCGGAAGCCGCGGAGGCGACGGACCCACCGGCCTCACCACGCCCACCGCGCAGGGCAGAGACCACGACAGGACAGCCCTCCACGCCGACACCAACACCCCCACACACATCGGCACCGCGGCTGGTGCCGGAGACAACGGCGACCACGCTCCCCGGGGTCCCGGCACAGCCCTCCGTACCGGCGTCGAAGGCCGCCCCGGCCACCGGAACCACCTCCGCCCCCGGACCGAAGCCCGGCTCCGACCCCGCGGACAGCACGACACCGGCCCAGGCGCCGGTATCGGCACCGGCGCCTGTCACGCCCTGACCGAGAACGAGCCGGAGCGGTTCTCCGTCCCCGCCTCAGTGGCGCGCGGCGGCGCCCCGTATCTCCAGGCCGTCGAGCAGTTTCATCGTGGCCGTAGTGATCTCGTCGACGGCGCGGTCGAAGACCTCCTGGTTGTGCGCGGCGGGCGCACGGAACCCGGAGACCTTGCGCACGTACTGAAGGGCGGCGGCCCGCATGTCCTCCTCGGTGGCCTCTTCGGGGAGGGCGGGTGGACGGAGTGTCTTGATGCTGCGGCACATGTCTCCAGTGTGGACCGCCCCACTGACAACGGACACCCGCCGCCCGTCGACGAGCGCCCGTCGCGCACCCGGCCCGGACGGATTCAGACGCTCCGCGCCCGATCGCCCGGGCGGGACCGGTCCGTGCACAGGGCCCAGATGACGAAGACGTCGAGGGCGATGGTGACGATGGCCCAGACCGGTGTGTAGGGGAGCCACATGAAGTTGGCGATCAGGTTCAGCGCGGCGAGCACGATACCCACTCCGCGGGCCCAGGCAGCGCCCGAGAGGATGCCCCAGCCGACCAGGACGAGGACCACGCCGAGGACGAGGTGGATCCAGCCCCACGAGCTCACGCTGAACTTGAAGACGTAGTCGTTGATCCGGGTGTACACGTCGTTGGAGGCGATCCCCGCGATGCCCTTCAGCACTCCGAGGACACCGTCCACGAAGAGGAGGACACCGGCGAACACCGTCCCTCCGGCGGCCCAGCCGCTGCCGGAACCCCGGTCCGGCAAGGGGCTGGCGGGTCGCGAGGCCCCGGGGCGTGACGTACCGGTGCCTGACGTGCTGGTGCCTGACGTGCCGGGGATGGGCTCACTGGTCTGCGACATGAGGACTCCTTAGCCGGAACAGACGTGTGCGTCTGCTGCCCTGACCTGCCCTGATAGCGCGTGCAGATCAGCTTCGACGTTCCTCCCGGCCCCCGGGACCAGCCACCTGGACGCACCCGTACGGGTGACAGCTCACGGCGCGCTGACCTGGACGACACGCCCCTGGGCGTCGACCGTGAGGGCCACGCGCTCGACGCGGTTGACCAAGGTGACCCCGGCCCACACGAGTCCCCACACCAGGCACGAGAACACCGTGAGGATGGCGTGCAGCACGTGGTTCACCGGCTGCCCGCGCACCAGGATCACCTGGCTCGCGGACCGCGACTCCACGCGCCACCCGCTCGCGATGCGGCGGCTCACCACCCAGTCCAGGATCAGCGCCCGCTGCGCGGCATCGGGGGCTCCTGCCGTGGCGGCGTGGTGGTCAGCGGTGTAGTAGCCCGGCGGCGGCTCGATCGACGCGCCCTCGGACGCCGTACGACGACGCTTCACGGGATCACCCCCAGGTGTCGAGGTCGCCGCCGCGCCATTCGATCAGCTCCGGCCGGTCCAGCTCCACGATCTCGTCACCCCCGGGCACCATCCCCGCGGCCCGCAACAACGCGGCGACCTCCCCACGCCCATGCGCCAGCCCCACGATCTGCCCACGCACGGTGACCCGCCGCGCCCCGTTCGCGGACGGCGGATGAACGATGACAGGGGGATGCTCAACCATGCCTCCACGGTGCCCCGAGCACTCCACACGCGCACGTCGGAACGGAAGACACCACGGGGACCGCTCGGCGTACCGCAACGTCCTTGCCCTCTGCCAGCAGACGAACGGGAAAAGGACCGAGCCCGGCCGAGGAGGCCCTGGACCGGTTCAGCACCCCGTGACAGTGATGAGCCGCGTCACGAACGCCTCGTCACCCACAACCTCCTCGCCAGCTGGATCGTTCGGGGCGCGCTCGACGCCCCGAAGGCGCGCGGAGTCGGCATCCACCACGCCGACGCAGCCCTCCTCGTCCTCAACGACACAGGTCACCTCCAAAAAGACCTCCGCTGGACCGGTTTGCCGCCCGAGCGCACATCTGAGCCGAGACACAAAGCGACGGCCATGCGCTTTGGAGCAGCAACAAGGTCAGCCAGTAGGGCAGTTGCGGGAAAACACACAGCGGTGACAAATCCAAGCCCGCCTCCGCGCCCGGGCCGCGAATGAGTAACACCGGCGGCCCAGGCGCGGAGGCACCCCCGGCCAAGATCAACCGCCGCCCAGCGAGGCCCCAAAGCCTTATTGGTGCGGGAGCGAGGCAGTTCGTATCGGACACGCACTGCACCTCAGGCCCAGCGCGAAACCCTCGAGCTCCTCAAAGGCTCTCGATTGCCTATCCCGGGGAGCACGGCCCCATAAATACCCCAGCAACACCCACCGGTAGCGCTCTCTCGGCCTGACCCATCGCGCGCCGCACAAGCATCCGGCGGCAGTGCCATACCGACAGAGAATATTCAGCCCCAAAAGGTATTAATTTTCTAATACGGGTCGAACTATTTATACGTGCACTTTCCATCAAGACCAGCCCCCTCTAGCAAGCACCGCCACCAGCATTAATATGATGAGATGCATGAACTCGACATCCTTCGTGATGGCCCATGTGGGACAGAGCCACGCTCCACGGCGCAACCTTCGACATGGGGTCGAAACCTGCACTTGGGGGCTCCGCAAGTGGAAGCCGGAGTACCGGTCACGGCGTCCACGCTTCGCCGTACTGGCCACAGGCGTGGGTCCGCGTACGAGCCAGGCCAAGTGGCTCACCCAGAGGATCACGCTGTATCTCTTCGAGATCTGCGAGAACTTCTACGAAGGAAAGAGTCTGCACTGGCCCGACGAAGAGGACGAGGGCACAGTCAAATACCCGGTGCGCTTCGGGATTCAGCCCTTGGCCGTGATTCGGGACACGCCCCTCGATGACAAAGGACCGCTTCCGACAGTCGCGAGTGACGCCCTCAGGCTTTCCGGGACCAGACAAGGAAGCGGCTTGCTCTGCGAATTCGATCCGGAGCCGCTCTTGAAGATGGCGCATATGGATGTGAACCAGGTGAAGGGGCAGCCCATTTCATTGGGAGTCGCCCCGGGTTTCGGCCCGGAGGACGTAGACGTACCCAAGGGTTTCACCGCGGCACGCAGATCAGAGAACGCTGCCTCACCCGGCTGGGTCGGGACTATCTCCGACCCAGCGAAACGCAAGGCCATCGAGATGTACGCGGAGAATATGGCCGCCGCACATTACGAAAATTTGGGCTGGACCGTCAAACGTCTCGGCAAACCCTACGACCTTCACTGCACACGCGACGGCGAAGAGAGGCGGGTCGAGGTGAAGGGAACCACCGGATCGGCCGCAAAAGTGCTTCTGACATCCAACGAGGTCGACCACGCCCGCAACACTCAACACACGGTCGACCTGTATGTGGTGGGCGATATCAGGATCGAGGGAAAGGGACACACGGCGAGCGAGGGCCGCGTTTTGCATTTCAAAGATTGGTCTCCAGCTGAAGAAGACCTGAAGCCCAAGAGCTTCGAATACCGCCTGCCCCTCGGCGACTCCCCCCTCCCCTGACTCGTCCACGTCGGCTGCAGTCCCGCGCGGCAGCCACTCCCATGGAGTTCACCCTTGGTACTTCTCCGCATGTCCGCCAGCAGTATGAGAGAGCGTGCGAACCATGCGTCTCTGGCCGAAGCACTGACAGAAGAGTTCCGTCGGCACATGTTCTGCGAACCGTCGCGCGGCGAACGAAGTGCTTGGCAGTACAGCCTTCAAGCGCTTGCCGAGGTGTTGTGTGACGCGGGTCTGGAGGAGGTCGAGGTCCTTCTCGAGTACAGGCTGCCTCTCAGCAGTCTCCGGGCGGACGCAGTGCTGGCCGGTTCGCATCCCGAGACCGGCCAACCGTCATACGTCATCGTCGAGCTCAAGCAGTGGAGCGAGGCAAGCCTGGTGCCCGACGCGGCGGATCTGTGCCTGGTAGGGGGTCTGGGCAACCGAGCCCATCTGCATCCAGTCTCCCAAGTGCGCCGTTACGCTGAATACCTTGAAGATTTCACAGCAGTGCTGGAGGGCTCGGCAAGCCACCTCGCGGGAGTGGCCTATTTGCATAACGCCCTCGATCAAGATGTGAGTGAGCTTCTCGGCGCGGCGGCTAGGGAGGCCCATCTCTTCACGAATACGAGTCGCGGCGAACTCGTTCGATATCTGCGGACCCGGCTGTCGCCGCTCAACGGGGCACTGGAAGCGGATGCCCTTTTGAACAGCGCCATATCACCGGCCCGGCAACTCATGCGGGCAGCCGCAGACGAGATCGTCGACGGCGGGAAGTTCCTTCTCATGGACGAGCAGCAGGTGGCCGTTTCCCTGGTGCGGCGAGCTGTTGCGCGCTCTCGACAATCGGACCGTAAAGAGGTGATAGTGGTCTCCGGTGGCCCTGGTTCCGGAAAGAGCCTTGTCGCTCTGCATGTCATGAGTCACCTCGGGAGAAATCAGCGCACAGTCGCCCATGCCACCGGGTCCAAGTCTTTTACCACAACCTTGCAGCACGTGGTCGCTGAGAAGAACAAGCGTGTGGCCAAGCTCTTCCGCTATTTCCTCGATTTCGGCCGCGTAGAAAGGAACGAACTCGACGCGCTCATCTGCGATGAAGCACACCGCATTCGCCGCCGTTCAGGAAGCCACCATCACGCTCGCGGGCCCCGCGGCGGGCGGAGCCAGGTCGAGGAACTCATCGACGCGGCCAGGGTCCCCGTCTTCCTGCTCGACGAGCACCAGATCGTGCGCCCTGGCGAGATGGGAAGCGTCAAGGCCATCGAAGACGCTGCGGCATCTCGCGGATGTGTCGTTCGCCATGTGAACCTGAACGAGCAGTTCCGATGCGGGGGAAGCCGCGCTTACGAACGCTGGGTCCGCCGCCTCCTGGGGCTCGAACCCGGAGGGCCTGTGCCATGGGATCCAGAGCCGAATTTTGAGCTGCTGGTAGCCGATACCCCCCGAGAGATGGAACTGTTCCTTCAGTCGCGACAAGCGGCCGGCTACACCGCCCGGATGACCGCAGGATTCTGTTGGCCGTGGAGTTACCCGCGGTCGGACGGTTCGCTCGTCGACGACGTGGTCATCGGCGACTGGCGACGCCCCTGGAATGTCAAGGGTGAGCGGGCCGTTGCAGGCGCCCCGTCATCCTCACTCTGGGCAACCGAGTCGACGGGCATCAACCAGATCGGGTGCATCTACACGGCGCAGGGCTTCGAGTACGCCTGGAACGGCACGATCTTCGGACGCGAATTCGTATGGCGGGAAGGCGGCTGGCGAATCGTTCCCGCTGAGTGCAAGGACGACAGCCTGCGCCAGGCAAGCCCCGACGACTTCAACCGCCTGACTCGTAACATCTACAAGGTGCTCCTCACGAGAGGACTGACGGGGACAGTCCTCTACTCGGCTGACGCGGAGACTCAGACCATGCTGAGCACGCTCGTTTCCGGCAGGACGCCATGAGAGGAGCGACCACCGCTCGCATGGCCGGGTCACCGCGCGGCCCGATGGAGGGAGGACAAGCATCCACCGAAACGCCGCTGCCGAGCGACCGGCGCATCGATTCCCGCGGCCATCACTCCAAGAGCCATGTCCGAGCCGAACAGGCAGCAGGCGGCCCGGGGCCAGAAACTCTGAAGTCCCCCGGGCCGCACTCGGTCGGGGGTCCTTGCACTGGTGGGCGCGGACGGTTTCGAACCGCCGACATCTGCTTTGTAAGAGCAGCGCTCTACCCCTGAGCTACGCACCCGTGGATGAGGCAACAGCCTACATGGGCCGGGCTGCTGCTCATAAACGGATACGGCGGCGCCGCGGCGGCGGCTGCTGCTGCTGCGGTGCGGGGAGACCCCGGAGGCCCCCGGGGGATCGGCGAGTCCGTGGGTTCCGGGGGATAACCCCACCCCCGAGACGGTGGCCGGCCGGATCCCGGTCGGGGCGTGCGGTGCATAGGTTTGACGGGACCGGGCGCGACGTCCCGGAGGACCGTCCGGCCGCGTTTTCTGGGGGACCGATCACTGTGGACATCGTTACGCGCACACCGCACCGCACCCGTCGTGGGGTGCCCGGACGGGTTATCGCGCTGGGGGGCGGGGTCGTTCTGCTGGCGCTCGCGCTCACCGGGTGCGGGAGCAGCGACGCGGATGACGCGCCTGTCGAGCGCAAGACGTTCGCGTTGGAGGGGAAGACGCTGACCATCGACGCCGAGGACGCCTCCGTCGAGTTGGAGCCCGCCGATGTCGAGCGGGTCGAGGTGGAGCGGCAGGTCGACGGCTGGGTGGTGCCGGGGAGCGGGCCCGATCCGACGTGGGCCATGGAGGGCGGCACCCTGACGTTGCGGGTGAAGTGCGAGGCCCTGATCAACAACTGTGAAGCCCGGCACCGGGTGAAGGTGCCCCGTGATGTGAGCGTGACGGCCGCCTCGGCCAACGGGAGGGTCAGCGCCAGCGGGTTCGACCGTCCGCTGGAGCTGTCGTCCAGCAACGGCGAGGTGCGCGTGACGGACGTGAGCGGGACGCTCAAGCTGCGGAGCGACAACGGGAAGGTGCGGGCGGACCGGCTCTCCTCCCCGTCCGTCGTCGCCCGTTCCGACAACGGTGAGGTGCGGCTGGGCTTCGCCACCGTGCCCGACCTCGTGGACACCGTGAGCGACAACGGCGGCATAACCATCGACCTGCCCGGGGGCGGGCGGGAATACGCCGTCGACGCTTCCGCCGACAACGGGGACGTCTCCATCGGGGTGCCCCGCGGCGATGACAGCGCCCATGTCGTGAAGGCGCGCAGCGACAACGGCCACGTCACCGTCCGAAGCGCGAACTAACCGACCCGTGTGTTCGTCCTTACCTGGTGGGAGAATGTACCGGGCAGGGGCGGAACAGCACGGGAGAGGGATGTGACGGCGACGCACACGCGGCCAGTGGCACGAGCGGGTGAGGGTTCCGCCGTCAAGAGCGATCGGGGCAGCCAGGGCGATCGGTCCCCCGGGGACGACAGTCGGCCGGTCCGCCGCGGGAGCCTTGGTCGTGGTGTGCGGGATGTGGCGGGGCTTGTGCTCGTGCCCGTGCCTCTTCTGTTCGCCGCTCTGCCGGCCGCGTTCGCCGGGGGCGGTACGCGCCGGTGGTTCGGAGGGCGCGGTGAGAGCCAGCGGGCCGAGGCGCAGGCCGCGAAGGACGCCGCCGCCGAGGCCTTCTACGAACTGGACAGCGCCCAGCGCGATCTCAAGATCTCCATCGAGACCATCAACGCCGTGGACAGTTCACCGCGCGGCCGCAAAGCGTCGGAGGACTTCGCCGCGCTGGGACAGCGGATCGACGCCGTCAGCCACGCCTACATCACCGCCGTCGACTCCCACGACCTGGACCGGGACGACCTGGAGCCGTCCGTCGCCGCCACGGCCCGCACCGAGCTGATCCGGGCCAAGGACGACCTCGTGCGGGTCAAGGGCGAGCTGGACCGGTTCGCTCAAGGACTGGGCCCGCTGCTGGGCAGCGCGGAGACCCAGCTCGCCCGGCTCGCCCCCGCCGTGGAGCGGGCCCGCCAGGCGCTCCTGGCCGCCAGCAACGCCCTCGACTGCACCCGGGCCGCGGGGCTGCGGGCCGATGAGCTGGCCGCCCGGCTCGCCGCGCTCGGCCCGGAGCTGACCAAGCTCAACCAGGGCGCCGGAAAGCACGGGGTCGCCGAGACCCTCCAGCGGGCGGACGTCGTGCTGCGTGACGCCGAGGCCGTGCGCGCCGAAGCCGAGCGGCTGCCCGAGCGGGCCGCCGAGATCGACCGGCGCCTGGTGTCGCTCCGTACCCGCGCCCAGGCCCTCACCACCCGAGCCGGTTCGGTCGAGCCGGTGCTCAGCGAGCTGCGGCGGCGCTTCTCGGCCGCCTGCTGGCAGGACCTCCAGCCCGTTCCCGAGCAGGCCGCCGTCACCGTACGGCAGGCCGAGGACAAGCTCGCCGAGGCGGCGAAGGCTCGCGAGGAGCAGCGCTGGGCCGACGCCACCTCCCGCCTCTCCACGGTCCGGGCGCTGCTCAACCAGGTGGACGAGGCGGTCTCCGCCGCCGGAGACCGGTTGCGGCGGCTGGACGCCGTGGCGAAGGACCCGCAGCAGGAGATCGAGCGCACCCGCTTCGCGGTCCGGGACGCCCAGCGCCTCGCCATGGCCGGGCGGCACACTCCCGATCCCCGGCACGCGCGGCCGCTCGACGACTCCGTCGCCCGGCTGGAACGGGCCATCGCCGGGCTCGAAGGCCGCCACCCCGACTACTGGCACTTCCTGACCGAGACCGAAGCCGTCCGGCAGACCGCTGCCCGCGTCGTCTCCGACATCCGCGAGGAGCGCGGCGGCGGTCCCGGGACCTGAGGGCTGTCCCGTGGTCTCCCGAGGTCCCCGGGGAGGACCGCGGTTGCTCCCGTCGCTCCCGTCCCCATTCCGGCGTGTTATAGCCAGGTGACATAGGTGCGGGCCGCCGGAAGGCGGGCATACTCCCCTGCGCGAAGCTTTGACAGGGCACGGACAATCACAGAGCAGTGGCAGTAGCAGTAGCAGGAACGGGAAGCGCGAACACACAGGTGTCGAAAGGACAGTCATGCCTCACTTCACATGGTTAGCGGCGGCCGGTACAGCCGCAGCCGTCACCCTGATGATGGCCCCCGCGGGGCACGCCGCCGGAGCCCCCTCGCCCGGTGCGGCCACGGACGTCTCCGCGGCGGTGACCACCCTCTACTACGACTCCACCCGGGCCGGCAGCTGGGAAGCGGCCATCACCGCCGGGGTCGCCTCCTGGAACGCGAACGTCAAGAACGTGAAACTGGCGAAGGCGCAGCCCGGCACCCGCGCCGAGATCCAGATCGTCGCCACCAGCGGCTGGCCCCAGGCCACGCTGGGCCCGGTCCGTCCCGGCGGACAGGCCAGGGTTGAGCTGGGCAGCCAGGCGGTCTCCGACGGCCACGACAAGACCCGTATCGCCGCTCACGAGATCGGCCACAACCTGGGCCTGCCGGACACCAAGCCAGGTCCGTGCTCCCAGCTCATGTCGGGCTCCTCCGCCGGGACCAGCTGCAAGAACCCCGTCCCCGACGCGACCGAGCGGTCCCGCGTCGAATCCGCGTACGCGGGTCGCGCCGCCGCCTCGCTCGTACCCTTCGACGGTCGGATCCTGGTCGACGCGGGCTGACCCCCGAGGCTCTACGCTGGGGCCATGCCCCGCTATGAATTCCGCTGCCGCGCCTGCGGTGACACCTTCGAAGTCAGCAGGCCCATGGCCCAGTCCTCGGACCCGGCCTCCTGTCCGGTCGGCCACGAGGACACCGTCAAGCTGCTGTCGACCGTGGCCGTCGGCGGGACCGCGGCGTCCGCTCCCCCGTCGTCCGGTGGCGGCGGGGGCGGGGGCTGCTGCGGTGGCGGGTGCTGCGGCTGAGCCCGCCCCACCGCCTGGCCCCGCCACCCCACGGCCTCGCCCCGCCTCACCGTCTGGCCTCGCCGCCCTACCGCTTGTCCCGCCCCACCGCCTGTCCCCGGGACGGCCCTTCGCGGGGACAGGCGGTGGGGCGTCCCGGGGGCCGCTTACGTCATCCGGCCCCGAAGTCCGGCCCGGAGGGCTCGTCACCGTAGGCCACCGGAGCCCGTCCCTCGCACGGACTCCTACTTCTTACGGGACAGCGTCAGGCCGTCCGCGACCGTCAGCAGCACGCTGTCCATCCGGTCGTCCGCGCGCACGTGCTTGTTGAACTCCTGGATCGCCGCCGTCGGCCCCGTCGCCTCCGGGTCCGTGACGCCCCCGTGGAAGAGCACGTTGTCCGTGGCGATGAGCCCGCCCTGCCGCATCCGGGGCACCAGCTCCTCCCAGTACGCGATGTAGCCGCCCTTGTCCGCGTCCAGGTAGGCGAAGTCGATGTGCGGCTCGGCGGGCATCGCGCGCAGCGTGTCCAGGGCGGGGGCGATCCGCAGGTCGATCCGGTCCGCGACGCCCGCCCTCTCCCACGCCTCCCGGCCGTACGCCGTCCACTCCCGCGAGATGTCGCAGGCGATCAACGTCCCGTCGGCAGGGAGCGCCTGGGCCATGGCCAGCGCGCTGAACCCGGTGAACGTGCCGACCTCCACCACGTGCCGGGCGCCCACCAGCCGGACGAGGAAGGCCAGCAGCGGGGCCTGTTCCTCGGCCGACACCATGCCCGCGTGGTCGGGGAACCGGGCGTACGTGGTCTCCACCAGCTCCCGCTGGACCGGGTCCAGCGGCGGGTTGTGGGCCAGCATGTACGCGTACAGCTCGTCGGTGATCGTGGTCTCGTTGCCCTTGGTCATGACCCCAGCCTCGCGCATCGCGCACCCGCCCGCCGCTCGCCGTCCGTCGTCCGCGGCTCGCCGCCCGGAGTCGGACTCAGCCGGTCGCCGTCGCGGCCGCGGCCGCCAGGAAGCGGCGCAGGATCTCCTCTCCCGCCGCACCGCCGCGCTCCTCCAGCGCCGTGACGTGCGAGGCCTGCCAGCCCTCGTCGGCCAGTTCTCCGTGGCCGGGGCGCCAGCCCAGATCGGCGGCGAGCAGCAGATCCGCGTCGAGGAGGGAGTCCCCGGCGGCGAGGGTGCGGGTGGCGCCGGAGCGGCGGGCGACCTCGTGCATCGCGGCGCTCTTGGTGAGCGGCACGGGGACCACGTAGATCTTGCGGCCCTGGAGGGAAACGGTCCAGCCGCGCGGCCGGGCCCAGGCCGCCAGCTCCTTCACCCACTCCTCGGGCAGGAGGGCGCGTTCGACGACGAGATAGGCGAACAGGTCCTCGGCCACCCGCTCCTTCAGGAGCCAGGCCGGGTCCGCGGTCGTGGCGAGGTGGGCGCGGATCTCGGTGAGGGGCGCGCACTCGGCCACGATGCGGGCCGCGACCTGCCGCTGCCAGTCCCGGTCGGACACGCCGTCGACCAGGATGTGTCCGCCGTTGGCGCAGATCGCGTACCGGGGGGCGGGGCCGGGGAGGTGGATACGGAGGTACTGCTCCCGGGTCCGGGTGGTCGTCGGGACGAAGACCGTGGCGGCCGCGAGGTCGGTGAGGAGCGCGGCGGCCGTCTCGGTCAGGTACGAGAGGGGCTTGTGGCCGTACACCTCGACGCACAGCAGCCGCGGGGCCTGCGCGTCGGGCATCGACAGGTCGAGCGAGGCCGCGGAGTAGATGAGCGTACGGTCGAGGTCGCTCGCCACCAGGGTGGTGGCCGGGGAGGGCGCGCTCACGCTCATCCGTCCTTCACCTCCTCGCCGCCGGTCGTCGCCGGAGCACCGCCGGTCGTCGCCGGAGCACCGTCAGCCGTCGCTGGGGCAGCGTCGGTCGTCGCTGGGACACCGCCGACCGTCTCCGGGGCGCCGCCGGTCACCGCCTTGCCGTCCGCGCCGGTCGCGCCGCGGGTGTAGCGGGGGTGGATCAGGCCCACACAGCTGTACGGGAGGTCGTCGACCTCCTCGACCGGGACGCCCCGCTGTTCCGCCAGCAGCCGGATGTGCTCCAGGTCCGCGCCCGCGCCGCGCTTCGCCAGGATCTTCCAGGGGACCCGGCGCAGCAGCACCCGGGTGGTCTCGCCGACGCCCGGCTTGACCAGGTTGACGTCGTGGATGCCGTACTCCTCGCTGATCCGCTCGACGGCGGCCCAGCCCTCCCAGGTCGGGGCGCGGTCGGCGGCCAGCAGTTCCTTCGCCGCCGCGTCGACCGCGTCCGCCACCTCCTCGAAGCGCGCGGCCACCGCCGCGAGGAAGTCGCCGGAGACGTCGGACCCGGCCAGCTCACGGTAGAACTTCGCGCCGTGGAAGTCGTCCGGGCCGACCAGGTCGGCGCGCAGCACCGTACGGGAAACCAGGCCGGACACCGTGGAGTTGAGGCAGGCCGAGGGGATCAGGTAGTCCTCACGGGTGCCGTACGTCCGGACGCAGCCGCCCGGGTCGGCGAGCACCGCGATCTCCGGGTTGAAGCGCCCGGCGCCGACCGGGCCCGAAGTGCCCCCGGAAGCCGAGGTGTTCGCGCGGCCCGCGACGGTCCCCGAGCCCGCGGTGCTTCCCGGGCTCTCCGCACCGCTCCGGTCCGTGGTGTCCGCGGCCCGCTCCCCCGCCGCGAACTCCTCCAGTGCGGCGGCCAGTTCGCGGGTGATCGCGCCCTTGCCGGTCCAGCCGTCGACGAACACCACGTCGGCCGGGTCGTGGTGGGCGGCGAGCCAGCGCAGGGCGTTGGCGTCGATGCCCCGGCCCCGGACGATGGAGATCGCGTAGTGCGGGAGGTCCAGGCCGTGCCGGTGGCGGGCCCAGTGCCGCATCAGCACGCCGACCGGTGTACCGGCGCGGGCGAGCGAGACGAGCACCGGGCGCGGGCCGCGTTCGGCGAGGACCGTCTCGGTGACGGTGCCCACGGCGCGGGCGACGCGCGCGGCCGAGGCGTCCAGGGCCGCGGTGAACAGGGCCTGGTAGGCGGCGCTCGGCTGGTATTCCACCGGCAGCGACTCCGCGTAGTGCGCGCCGCCGCTCTGGATCGCCTCCTCGCGCTCCTCGGTGGGCGCTTCCAGTTCGGTGTCCGAGAGGTCCTGGAGGAGCCAGCCGACGTCCTCGGGCGCGTAGCTGGAGAAGTCGGGGCCTCGGAGGGGCTCGGGCAGCACGGCGGGCTCCTGAACGGGTGTGGGGGCGTACGAGGGGACCACCGCGAGGAGCACGTGGCCGGTGTGGGCCGCCAGACGGGCCAGCAGCCCGTCGGGGGCGTGCAGTTCGGGGGTGTCGGCGGTGGAGTCGACGACGGCGACCACCGCGTCGAAACCGGCGCCCGCCACGTTGTACGCGTACCGGGCGCCGGGGCCGTCCGCCGGGGCGTCGTGGGCCGGGAAGACGAGGCGGGTGCGTATCGCGTAGCCGGGGTCGTCCACGGCGAGGACCGGGGAGCGGGTGGTGGTGGAGTAGCGGACCTCGGCGTCGGCCCCCAGCGCCTCCTCCAGCGCGGTGCCGATCCGCAGCGGCGCGTACATCAGCTCCTCGAAGCCGAGGACGAGAACGCGGACGCGGCGAGGGCGGTCGGCGGGGCGGGGGTCACTGGCGGCCAGGGGGCCGTGGCTCTGCTGAGGACCGCCGTCCTGCCGGGAGCTCCCGTCCGGCTGGGGGCTCTCATACTGCCGGGGGCTCTCGTCCTGCCGGGGGCTCCTGCCCGGCCGGGAGCGGGCGCCCTCCGCCAGCGCTGTGGCGATCCGGTCGGCCATCCCCGGGAGCGCCGCTTCGAGCGCCGCCCGGTGGGCCGGGGTGAAGCCGTGACGGCCTCCGTCGGGGACGCCCTCGGGCCAGCCGAGGCCGACGCGGGTGACGGGGGCGGGGGCCACTGCGGACGCGGGTCCAGGTGCGGCGACGGCCTCCGCCCCGGTCTGCTCCCCCCGGCCCTCCGTCTCCCCCTGAACGTCAGCCTCCCCCCGGACCTCCGCCTCCCCCTGAACCTCAGCCCCCTCCCGGACCTCACGCTCCGCCCGGCCCGCCTGCTCCGCCTCCTGGGACGCGACCAGGGCCTGGCCACGCTCCAGTACGCCGTCGGGGAGGGTGACCGTGCCGGCGCTCCGGGTCACCAGATCCACCCGGGCGCCGATGTCGGCGGCGAAGGCGGTCAGCCGGTCGCGGTCCGCCGGGGAGCGCATGTCGACGAGGGCGACGATCACGTACCGCTCGCGGGGGTGCGACTCGTGCAGCGCGCGGATGGTGTTCAGGACGGTGTTGCCGGTGGAGAACTCGTCGTCGACCAGGACCAGCGTCGCGCCCCGGGCGCCCCCCGCCAGCAGCTCGGGGTCCTCCGGCAGCAGCAGGTGCGAGGTGGCGTGCGAGTGGGCCTCCTCGAAGCCGCCCGCCTGGGCCACATCCGCGACCGGGCGCCGGGTGGAGTGGAGGTACGGGGCGTCCCGCAGGCCGTCCGCGACGGCGTGACCGAGGCCGGTGGCCGTCTCCGCGTAGCCGAGGACTACCGCCTCGCGGGCCGCCTCCGCGCCGAGCAGCTCCCGTACCCGCTCGCCCAGCGCGAAGCCCGCCCCGTACACCACGGAGGGCAGCTGGGGGACGTGCTTGCCCAGCACGTTCGACACCAGCAGATGGGCCCGCTTGGGGTTACGGCGCAGGGCGAGGCCCAGGAGGTCCCGCAGCTCCCCGTCGCCTTCGAGGGCGATATCCAGCCGCTCCGCCACCCAGCTGCCCGACCACACCACGTCCACGCTCTCCTCATCCATCGCGCGCTCGCTCACCGGTACGCGCTCAGTTCGTCAGACCTGCGGCCAGCAGGTCCACGAAGCCGACATCTTCCCTGGCCACCCCGAAGACCTCCGCGCGCTGGAGTGTGCGCTCGGCCCAGGCCCGGTGGGGCTTCACTTCGTTCATCTTGTTCGTGTACGCCGAGCGCATCACCCCGCCGCCCCCGTGCTCCGGCCGCAGGATGTCCTCGGCGTCCGTGAACTCCTCGTGGCTGACCACGGACAGCGCGTGGACGGGGGCCACGTGCGAGGGGTGGATGCAGGTCTTGCCGAGCAGCCCGTTGGCGCGGTCCAGCTCGATCTCCCGCAGCAGGCCGTCCATGTCGTGCTCGATGAGGGCCGTGCGCAGTTCCTCGGCCCGGCCCTCCAGGAAGGGGCTGCGGCGCAGCTGGGGCTTGAACATGCGCTCCTGGCGGCGGAAGTACTCCCAGACCGGGCCGGTGATCGTGAAGCCGGTCCCGTCGGCCCGGCCCAGCACGTTGACGACGTCGGCGATCACGGAGCCGACGATCTGGACGTCGTACGCCGTCATGTCGGGCGCGCGGCGCAGTCCGTAGGCGGAGCAGAAGTCGGTGACGCCCAGGCGCAGGGCGAGCACCCGGTCCCGGTGTTTGCCGACGCTGCGGGCGATGCCCCGCAGGACCTCGGCGCGCGTCTCCAGGTGGAGCAGTTCGGGCGATTCGAGGACCGGCATGGCGAAGAGGCGCTGTCCGCAGGCAGCCTCGGCCTTGGTGAGGGCCTCCAGGAACGCCTCTCCACGCTCCTCCGTGAATTTGGGAAGGACGAAACCGGACAACATCCGGACGGAGTCGCCGAGGCGCTCCACCAGGTCGGTGATCTGAGCCGGTTCGCGGACCCGGACGAAGAGCAGCGGGACGTCGGGGCCCCCGGCGTTCCCGGAGCCCGCGGTGTCCTCGGAGTCCGTGGTGCCCGGGGACCCGGCGCGGGCGGCGAGGTCGGCGAACTGCCTGATCAGGTTGGCCTCGGCGCCGACCACTTCGGCGTCGTCGATCGAGTCCTCCAGGCACAGCACCATCGAGACGACGCCGCGCCGCGCCTGCTTGAGCACGTCCTCGGCGAGGTTGGGGCGGGTGGCCGGGGAGTAGAGGGTGGCCCCGAGGGCGACCGAGAGGAGCCGTGCCGGGGAGGAGGCGCTGAAGTCCCGGGGTTCCCGGAAGAACATGCTCTCCCGGGCGGCGGGCGCTAGGTGCCCGAAGTGACGCATGAGTTTCCCCCGAACTGCCTGGCCGGCCGGACATCGTATGGCCGGTAATAGTACGTACGGACGGGTGTCAACAGTTCCCCATGGGCATGAATTTCCGGTTACCTGCCCGTCACGTCGTCTCCTCCCGCGCTACCCTGCCGCCCGGCCCGCGCCGGCGACGGGCTCGATCGTGCCCGCCCCTGCGTTGTCCGTACGGGCCCCCAGCAGGCAGGATGACGGTCATGACGCACACGATGCTGAAGGGCTCGAACGTCCCCGTCGAAGCCACGGCCGTCCGGGCCGTGCTGCGGTGGACCCCGGGCACCGGGGTTCCCGACGTGGACGCCTCCGCCCTGCTGCTCGGTGCGTCCGGCCGGGTGCGGTCCGACGAGGACTTCGTCTTCTACAACCAGCCCCGGCACCCGTCCGGTCTGGTCAGGCGGCTGCCGAAGCGCAGCGTCCCCGGGGGTCTCACCGACACGATCGAGGCGGACCTCGGCGCGCTGGAGGCCTCCGTGGAGCAGGTGGTCATCGCCGCCTCCTCCGATGGTGCCGCTTTTGAAAGCGTACCTGACCTGCGGATACTTCTCTTCGACGCGGCGTCCACCGCCCCCGCCGACGGCGAGCCGCTGGCCGTGTTCGATGTACGGCCGGAGACCGGCGAGGAGACCGCCATCATCTGCGGCGAGCTGTACCGGCGCGGCGAGGGATGGAAGTTCCGCGCGGTCGGGCAGGGCTACCCCACCGGCCTGATCGGGCTGGCCACCGCTTTCGGGATCTCGGTGGACGAGTCGGAGTCCGCGGACGAGGGCGGGAGCCCGGCCGTGCCCCCGGTGCCGTCCGTGCCCCCGCGGCCCGTCGGATCTCCCGGGGCCGTCGGAGCCGACTCCCAGATCACCGTCCAGCACCAGCAGCCCTCCTACGGCTACCCGCCGCCCGTCGCGCCGCCCATGCCGCCCGCGGTGCCCGTGGGGGCGGAGCCCGGGGCCCAGCAGCCGACGTACGGCTATCCGCCGCCCGCCGCGCCGCCCGCCTACGGCTATCCCCAGCCCGCGGCGGCCGCCGCACCCGCGCCCGACCCGCATTTCGCACTGCCTCCGCAAGGTCCGCAGTTCATCCGGTCCTGACGCGCCGACGGCCACTGGCGCGTCGGCCGCCCCTGACACCCAGGCCGCTCCTGACGCGCCGGCCGGTCCGGAGGCTCCGGTCGTGATCTGCCCCGGGTGGGGCGGGTCTCAGGTGCGGGACTTGTAGCCGCGGCCCCACTGCATGCCGTAGCCGTACAGCCGGTCCAGCTCCGACTGGAAGCCGTAGACGAACTTCACCTCGCGGCGCACGACCAGCTCGCCCTTGGAGTTGTCCACGGTGAACACCGCGCAGGACCGGGCCTCGGGGGCACGCTCGTCCAGCTCGATCTCGATCCGCGGCCCGTGCCCCGGGTACAGCGTGATCTTCGCGTGCGTACGGTCGAAGGCGGGCGTCTGGTCGTAGATGTAGACGAAGAACAGCAGCCGCTTGATCTTGTCGCGCTGGTCCAGATTGACGTAGACCGTCTCCCCCGAGGGCGCGCCGAACCGGTCGTCACCGCTGAGCCGGATGTACGGCGGGGCGTTGAGGTCGCCGATGAGGCTGCCGAGCGGCTGGACGACCCCCTTGGTGCCGTCCGTCAGCTCGTACATGCAGCCGAGGTCCAGGTCGACGTTGACGACGCCCTGGGTGTGCGCCTGGACCACCTCGGGCTGGAACAGCTTGAGCGGGCGGCGCAGCAGACCGCTCTGGCGGGAGCGGCCCTCGATGTCCGAGGTCCGCATCCGCCAGGAGAGGTTGACCCGCAGGTTGCCCGAGAGGGCGCCCTGTTCGGTGAGCGAGACCGTCGCGTTCCGCTTGGTCAGCTCGATGGCGCTCGACGTGGCGTGGCCCGAGTCGAACTGCGCCGCGCGCAGCGGTCGCAAGCCGTCGAAGAATCCCATTCCAACCCCCACCTGTTCTCGCGCCCGCTCCGACGCCCCGCACGCGGGGCGCCCCCACACGCGGGTGCCACCCGGACATCACTGCGGGGCGGCCGCCGGGCCGGGTCCGGGAGGTCCCGGAGAGCCGTCGCCGTGTGGGCCGCCCCGCAGAGAGCGTTCCTCAATCCCCGCCGGGTCACACCCGTGAGGAGACGTGAGCCTTGCTGTCGGAGCCGCCGTCCCCGCTGCCGCCGTCCCCGCCGGACGCGGCGATGGCCCGGTTGCGGCGGACCGAGGACCAGAAGGACAGGGCGATCAGGACGACCCCGACGAGGCCGGTGATGATCTCGCTGATCTCGTACTGGATGGTGACCAGCAGGATGAGCGACAGGGCGCCGATCGCGTAGTGCGCGCCGTGCTCCAGGTAGACGTAGTCGTCGAGCGTGCCCTCGCGCACCAGGTAGACGGTGAGGGACCGGACGTACATGGCGCCGATGCCGAGGCCGAGGGCCATGAGCACGATCTCGTTGGTGATGGCGAAGGCGCCGATGACGCCGTCGAAGGAGAACGAGGCGTCCAGGACCTCCAGGTAGAGGAAGAGGAAGAACGCGGCCTTCCCCGCGAGGGCGACGCCGGTGACGGGCTTGCCCGCCTTCTTGGCCGCCTCCTCCGCCTCGTGCTCCCGCTCCTCCTCCTCTTCGAGCTTGCCCTCGAAGAATCCCGAGAGCCCGCCGACGACGAGGTAGGTGATCAGACCGGCGATACCGGAGAGCATGACGGTCGACGCCTTGTCCGCGTGGCCGCCGCCGTGCTGGTGGGCGTGGGTCGCGAAGGTCAGGGCGCTGATCAGCAGGACGATCAGCGCGACGCAGACCGACAGCATGTCGACCCGGCCGAGCTTGGCGAGCGGGCGCTCGATCCAGCGCAGCCAGTGGATGTCCCGCTCCTCGTCGAAGAGGAACTCAAGGAAGATCATCAGCAGGAACATGCCACCGAAGGCGGCGATCGACGGATGGGCGTCCGTGACCAGTTCCTTGTACCTGTCGGGGTTGTTGAACGACAGGTCGATGGCCTCGATGGGGCCGAGCTGCGCGCTGACCGCGACGATCACGACGGGGAAGACCAGTCGCATACCGAAGACGGCGATGAGGATGCCGACGGTGAGGAAGATCTTCTGCCAGAAGGCGTTCATCTTCTTCAGGATCCCGGCGTTGATCACCGCGTTGTCGAAGGAGAGGGAGATCTCCAGGATCGTCAGGATCGCGACGATACCGAAGGCCTGCCATCCGCCGTAGTAGAACGCCGCGACCAGGCCGAGCGCGGTCACCGCGAACGACCAGCCGAAGGTTTTCAGAAGCACTGACTACCCCATGTGTGTGTGACGAGTCTCCCGGTGTCCATCGGGGGGCTCCCCCGCGCCGTGCGCGGCTATGAAACGTTGACGCCGAAGTCTAGAGCGATGCCTCGCAGGCCCGACGCGTACCCCTGGCCGACTGCACGGAATTTCCACTCGCCGTTGTACCGGTAGAGCTCTCCGAAGATCATCGCGGTCTCCGTGGAGGCGTCCTCGCTCAGGTCGTAGCGGGCCAGCTCCTGGCCGTCGGCCTGGTTGACGACCCGGATGAAGGCGTTGCTGACCTGGCCGAACGCCTGGCCGCGGTTCTCCGCCTCATGGATCGAGACCGGGAAGACGATCTTGTCGCAGTGGGCGGGCACCTGGTCGAGGCGGACGATGACGGACTCGTCGTCGCCGTCGCCCTCGCCGGTGAGGTTGTCGCCGGTGTGCTCGACCGATCCGTCGGGGCTCGTGAGGTTGTTGTAGAAGACGAACCACTCGTCACCGAGCACCCGGCCCGACTGGCACAGCAGCGCGCTGGCGTCGAGGTCGAAGGGGGCCCCGGTGGTGGAGCGCGCGTCCCAGCCGAGCCCGACCAGCACCTGGGTGAGGTTGGGTGCGGCCTTGGAGAGGGAGACATTGCCTCCCTTGGCGAGCGTGACGCCCATGTGTGTCCTCCCCTAGTCGTGTGAACGCTGCCAGGGGGCTTCCCGGTCACGGTGCGCCGGACACCCCCGGGCGCGTCCGGCGCCGCACGTGTGCGCGGCGCCGGACGCGGTGGTGCGGGAGCGCTGGACGCGCTCCGTGCTGCTCGTACAGGCTCAGGCAGCTCGTGCTGCTCGTGCTGCTCGTCCCGCTGGTGCTGCTGCCCAGGGCCTCAGACGTTGACGCCGAAGTCCTGCGCGATGCCGCGCAGACCCGAGGCGTAGCCCTGGCCGATGGCGCGGAACTTCCACTCGGCGCCGTTGCGGTAGAGCTCGCCGAAGACCATCGCGGTCTCCGTCGAGGCGTCCTCGCTCAGGTCGTAGCGGGCCAGCTCGGTGTTGTCGGCCTGGTTGACCACGCGGATGTACGCGTTGCGGACCTGGCCGAAGCTCTGCTGGCGGGTCTCGGCCTCGTAGATCGAGACCGGGAAGACGATCTTGTCGATGTCGGCGGGGACACCCGCGAGGTTCACCTTGATGACCTCGTCGTCGCCCTCGCCCTCACCGGTGGTGTTGTCACCGGTGTGCTCGACCGATCCGTCGGGGCTCTTCAGGTTGTTGAAGAAGACGAAATTGCCGTCGGCCGCGACCTTGCCCTCGGCGTTCGCCAGCAGCGCGCTGGCGTCGAGGTCGAAGTCGCCGCCGGTGGTGGTGCGGGCGTCCCAGCCCAGACCGACGATGACCGCGGTCAGGTTGGGCGCGGCCTTGGTCAGCGAGACGTTGCCGCCCTTGCTGAGGCTGACTCCCACGAGTCCTCCAGTAGTTTTCTCAGGGGCCGGCAGACACCAGCGTCCCCGTCGTTCGTTGGCATCGGATCAACGATTGGATCCTAGTGACCGGTTCCCGGCCAAAACAGGCTTTTGACCGGGCGTCGCCGGGATACCGCCTCAGAGCGCTTCGAGCGCCTTGACGTAGTCGTTCAGGTCCCGGGCGTCCGGGAGCCCGTTGACGACGCTCCAGCGGACGACGCCCGCCTTGTCGATGACGAAGGTGCCGCGCACCGCGCAGCCCTTGTCCTCGTCGAAGACGCCGTACGCCCGCGAGGCCTGCCCGTGCGGCCAGAAGTCGGACAGCAGCGGGTACTCCAGGCCCTCCTGCTCGGCGAAGACGCGCAGGGTGTGGATGGAGTCGTTGGAGACGGCGAGCAACTGGGTGCCCTCGTTCTCGAAGCGGGGCAGTTCGTCGCGGAGCGCGCACAGCTCGCCGGTGCAGACGCCGGTGAAGGCGAACGGGTAGAAGACCAGCACGACGTTCTTCTCACCGCGGAACTCCGAGAGCCGCACGGTCCGGCCGTGGTTGTCCTTGAGCTCGAAATCCGGGGCTTCGGTGCCGACCTCGATCGTCATGGAACACGCATCCTTATCGCCGCTTACTCCGGGTCCCGGGCGGGGGCCCGTCCGGGTGACAGCCACCACCCTACGCAGGGGCGGGCGGCCGGTTCCGAAGGGGCCGCGCGGCCGGACGGGCGGCCTCGTGGGCACAGACACAAGCCCCTACGGGCACGGTGTGCGCCCGCAGGGGCCGGAGGTGATGCGGAGAGTGGTTCAGCGCTTGGCCTTGGCCCCCTTGGGGGTGCCCAGACGGCTGCCCGTCCAGTCCTTGCCCGCGCTGATGGTCTTGGTCTGGGCGAGACCGGCGGTCTGGGCGGCCTCGTTGATGTCGCTCGGCTCGACGTAACCGTCGCGACCGGTCTTCGGCGTCATCAGCCAGACCATGCCGCCGTCCTCGATCAGACCGATGGCATCCACCAGCGCGTCCGTAAGGTCGCCGTCCTCGTCGCGGAACCAGAGCAGGACGACGTCGGCGACGTCGTCGTAGTCCTCGTCGACGAGTTCCTGGCCGGTAGTGGCCTCAATGCCCTCACGGAGCTCCAGCTCGACGTCGTCGTCGTAGCCGATCTCCTGGACCACCTGTCCGGGCTCGAACCCCAGGCGTGCTGCCGGGTTGGTCCGCTCCTCCGCGTGGTCCGCGGTCGCGCTCACGGGTTGCCTCCTGGTCATGTCTTCGGAAAATGCTGCCCACGCGCGTGGGCAGGACGTAGGCCGTAGTCCACACGGGCCCGGCGAATCGCGCAAGTACCCAGCGCGCGAGACCGCCTATACGGTGACGTTCCCTGCCACGTCATCGCAAGTTACGGCATGTCTCCGCGGGGCGCTTCCGGTGCCCTCGGCGTTCTTCGCACTTTCCGGTGCTCGGCCGCGGTCTCCGGGTGCGTCTCATCCGTTTACGTCCTTCCTCAGCTTATGCCGTTTCGGTCCGCCATTCGGATTCGAACAGCCATTGGGAACGCTTGGACGCCTTGGGCGTAAGGTTGCGGTTTGCCCGTACCCAGCGGCGTACCGCCCACACGCGCGCCCCGGTCGAGACTTTCCGCGACCCCGGGGTTCCACCGCGGTGGATCTCGGGGTTACCCCACGGTAGAGATGACGTTTGGACCCTCGCGGTAGCACGATGGAGGCGGCGCGCACAGAGTTGACAGAGCTGTCCGGGGGTTACATTCCCCGCACAGGCCCCGTAGAGCACCACCGAACAGCGAAGGAACAGTGTGGCTTCCGGATCCGATCGCAACCCGATCATCATTGGCGGCCTTCCGAGCCAGGTCCCGGACTTCGATCCTGAAGAAACCCGGGAATGGCTCGACTCCCTCGACGCCGCCGTCGACGAGCGCGGCCGGGAGCGGGCCCGCTATCTGATGCTCCGGCTCATCGAACGCGCGCGGGAGAAGCGCGTCGCGGTGCCGGAGATGCGCAGCACGGACTACGTGAACACCATCGCCACGAAGGACGAGCCGTTCTTCCCCGGCGACGAGGAGATCGAGCGCAAGGTCCTCAACGCGACCCGCTGGAACGCCGCCGTGATGGTCTCGCGGGCGCAGCGTCCCGGGATCGGCGTGGGCGGACACATCGCCACCTTCGCCTCCTCCGCCTCGCTCTACGACGTGGGCTTCAACCACTTCTTCCGGGGCAAGGACCAGGGCGACGGCGGCGACCAGATCTTCTTCCAGGGGCACGCCTCCCCCGGGATCTACGCCCGCGCGTTCCTGCTGGACCGGCTCAGCGAGCGCCAGCTCGACGCGTTCCGCCAGGAGAAGTCGAAGGCCCCCGACGGGCTGTCCAGCTATCCGCACCCGCGGCTGATGCCGGACTTCTGGGAGTTCCCGACCGTCTCGATGGGCCTCGGCCCGCTGGGCGCGATCTACCAGGCGCGGATGAACCGCTACATGGAGGCGCGCGGCATCGCCGACACCTCCGCGTCGCACGTGTGGGCCTACCTCGGCGACGGCGAGATGGACGAGCCGGAGTCGCTGGGCCAGCTGTCGATCGCCGCCCGTGAGGGTCTGGACAACCTGACCTTCGTGGTCAACTGCAACCTCCAGCGGCTCGACGGGCCGGTGCGCGGCAACGGCAAGATCATCCAGGAGCTGGAGTCGCAGTTCCGGGGCGCCGGGTGGAACGTGATCAAGCTGGTGTGGGACCGCTCGTGGGACCCGCTGCTGGCGCAGGACCGCACGGGCATCCTGGTCAACAAGCTGAACACCACGCCGGACGGCCAGTTCCAGACGTACGCCACGGAGACCGGCGCGTACATCCGCGAGCACTTCTTCGGTGACGACGCGCGGCTGCGGGACATGGTCAAGGACATGTCCGACCAGCAGATCCTGCACCTGGGCCGCGGTGGCCACGACCACCGCAAGGTCTACGCGGCCTACGCGGCGGCCAAGGCGCACAAGGGCCAGCCGACGGTGATCCTGGCGCAGACGGTCAAGGGCTGGACGCTGGGGCCGAACTTCGAGGGCCGCAACGCGACCCACCAGATGAAGAAGCTCACGGTCGAGGACCTCAAGCGGTTCCGCGACCGTCTGCACATCCCGGTCACCGACAAGCAGCTGGACGAGGGCTACCCGCCCTACTACCACCCGGGCCGCGACTCGGAGGAGATC
The DNA here is from genome assembly GCF_044767975.1 of Streptomyces sp. NPDC101181. NCBI lineage: Bacteria > Bacillati > Actinomycetota > Actinomycetes > Kitasatosporales > Streptomycetaceae > Streptomyces > Streptomyces sp. NPDC101181. Next base: position 103,542 of record NZ_JBIWOX010000004.1, read on the forward strand.
CAGTACATGCACGACCGCCGGCAGAGTCTGGGCGGTTACGTCCCGACCCGGGTGGTCCGTGCGAAGCCGCTGCCGCAGCCCGCCGACAAGACGTACGCGGCTGCGAAGAAGGGGTCGGGTTCGCAGTCGATCGCCACGACCATGGCGTTCGTCCGCATCCTGAAGGACCTCATGCGGGACAAGGAGATCGGCAAGCGCTTCGTGCTGATCGCCCCCGACGAGTACCGCACCTTCGGCATGGACGCGTTCTTCCCGAGTGCGAAGATCTACAACCCGCTGGGTCAGCAGTACGAGGCGGTCGACCGGGAGCTGCTGCTCGCGTACAAGGAGTCCCCGACCGGGCAGATGCTGCACGACGGGATCTCCGAGGCGGGTTGTACGGCCTCGCTGATCGCGGCCGGTTCGGCGTACGCCACCCACGGCGAGCCGCTGATCCCGGTCTACGTCTTCTACTCGATGTTCGGGTTCCAGCGCACCGGTGACCAGTTCTGGCAGATGGCCGACCAGCTCTCGCGCGGCTTCGTGCTGGGCGCGACCGCCGGGCGTACGACGCTGACCGGTGAGGGCCTTCAGCACGCGGACGGCCACTCGCAGCTGCTCGCCTCGACGAACCCGGGCTGTGTCTCCTACGACCCGGCCTTCGGGTACGAGATCGCGCACATCATGCAGGACGGGCTGCGCCGGATGTACGGCGAGGCGAACGAGGACGTCTTCTACTACCTCACCGTCTACAACGAGCCCATCCAGCACCCGGCCGAGCCCGAGAACGTGGACGTGGACGGCATCCTCAAGGGTGTCTACCGCTTCCGGCAGGGCGAGGCGGGCGAGATCCCGGCGCAGATCCTGGCGTCCGGCGTCGCCGTCCCGTGGGCCGTCGAGGCGCAGAGGATCCTCGCCGAGGAGTGGAACGTCAAGGCGGACGTCTGGTCGGCGACCTCCTGGAACGAACTGCGCCGCGAGGCCGTGGACGTCGAGCGCTACAACCTGCTCCACCCGGAGGAGGAGCAGCGCGTCCCCTACGTGACCCGGAAGCTCGAAGGGGCCCAGGGTCCGTTCGTGGCGGTCTCGGACTGGATGCGCTCGGTGCCGGACCAGATCGCGCGCTGGGTGCCCGGGGCGTACCAGTCGCTGGGCGCGGACGGCTTCGGCTTCGCGGACACCCGTGGCGCGGCCCGCCGCTTCTTCCACATCGACGCCCAGTCGATCGTCCTCGCGGTGCTCACCGAGCTCGCCAAGGACGGGAAGATCGACCGGTCGGCCCTGAAGACGGCGGTCGACCGCTACGAACTCCTCGACGTGGCGGCGGCCGACCCGGGCCCGGCGGGCGGCGACGCCTAGTCGCCGTAGGGCTAGGGCATAGGGGCGCGTCGTAGCGCAGTCGTACGAGGCCGAGGGGCGGTGACGCGAGCGCGTCGCCGCCCCTCTCCCGTGTGCGCCTCTCCCGGGTGTGCCTCTCCCGGGTGCCCGGGTCCCTGTCCCTGGTCCGGGCCTCAGTTCTCCCAGATCTTGACGGCGCGTACCTGGTACGGGGACCGGGGCGTCCAGGTGCCGCCGCCCGGGTACGTCTCGAACTCCCCGGTCTCCGCGCACTCGGCGGACTGGTAGGTCGTGACGGGCCGCCCGGTGCGGTTGGCGAGGGACTGGGCGTCGCCACCCTTCGGCAGCGGGGTGCAGCTCTCGATGTCGATGCCGGAGAGCTCGAAGGTGTGGCGGGCGCCGGTGAAGTCGGGCTTCTTCCAGAGGCAGAGCCTGCCCGCCTCGCAGCTGCCGAGGCTGACACCCGGCGACCGCTCGGCCGCCGCGGCCCTGGCAGACGTGGCAGCCGTGGTGGCCGTAGCGGCCGTAGCGGCGGTCCGGTCGTGGGCCAGAGCGTGGGGTGCGAGCGCGGCGGCGGCCAGGGCGCCCGCGAGGACGGTCGTTCGCGTGAGGTTCGTACGCATGGTGGATCAACCCCCGTGGTTGGTCGGTGCGGTGCTTCCGCCGATCACTCTGCGTCACCGGACGAGGGCGGGGGAAGAGCGGACCGGGTCCGCCACCCTGATAGGCGACAGCCCCGCCGAAAGGATTCGGCGGGGCTGTCGCGTGCGCTGTGTTGACGCGGGGCTTCCTCTCGCGGGGAAGCTCTCCGGGGGGGCAGGTGGTCAGATGTGGCCGACTCCCGCGCCGGCCTCGGCGTTCTCGCCGCGCTTGGTGAGCGTGGCGACCAGGGCCGCGACCACCGCGACGATGCCCGCGACGGTGAAGGCCAGGCCCATGCCGGACATGAACGTGTCGTGGATGACCCCGCCGATGCGGTCGACGATGTCCGGCGTCATGCCCGGAGCCTTGGAGAGGGCGTCCACCGGGACCATGCCGAACTCGGCGGCCTCCTCCAGTCCGGGAGCGGGCTCGCCGGGCAGACCCGCGCCCGCCCAGTTGTCCGCGAATTCGGCGTTGACCTTGGAGGACATGACCGCGCCGAGGACGGCGGTGCCGAGCGCGCCGCCGACCTGCATGGCGGCCTGCTGGAGGCCCCCGGCCACCCCGGACAGCTCCAGCGGTGCGTTGCCGACGATGACCTCGGTGGCACCGACCATGACCGGGGCGAGCCCGCAACCGAGCAGCGCGAACCAGAGGGACATGGCGAAGGTGCCGGTGGACTCGCTGAGCGTGGTCATGCCGAACATCGCGGTGGCCGTGCAGACCATGCCGCCGACCAGCGGGACGCGCGGACCGAACTTGGTGATCAGCAGACCGGCGACCGGCGAGGAGACGATCATCATCGCGGTGAGCGGCAGCAGGTGCAGACCGCTGTCGACCGGGCTCAGGCCGTGGACGCCCTGGAGGAAGAAGGTCACGAAGAACAGGCCGCCCATGAAGGCGAAGGCCATCAGGACCATGAGGATGGCCCCGGCCGTCAACGGGATGGAGCGGAACATCCCCAGCGGGACCAGCGGTTCCCGGACCCGGTTCTGCCAGAGGCCGAAGGCGACGAAGAGCAGGACCGCGAGGCCGAGCCACGCCCAGGTCCGGCCGTCGCCCCAGCCCCAGGACTCACCGGCCTTGATGATGCCCCAGATGAGCGAGAACATCGCGCCCGAGAGCAGCACGATGCCCAGGATGTCGAAGGAGCGCGGGGCGTTGGCGGCGCGGTGGTCCTTGAGGATCACCAGGCCGAAGGCGAGCGCGACGACACCGACCGGCACGTTGATGAAGAACACCGACTGCCAGCTGACGTGCTCGACGAGCAGACCGCCGACGATCGGGCCGCCCGCGGTGGACGCGCCGATGACCATGCCCCAGATGCCGATCGCCATGTTCAGCTTCTCGGCGGGGAAGGTGGCGCGCAGCAGACCGAGCGCGGCCGGCATCAGCAGGGCGCCGAAGAGGCCCTGGAGCACGCGGAAGAGGACGACGAGGCCGATCTCCTTGGAGAACCCGATCGCCGCGGAGGAGGCCGCGAAGCCGGCGATACCGATGAGGAAGGTCTGCCGGTGACCGAATCGGTCACCGAGCTTGCCCGCGGTGATCAGGGCCACGGCGAGGGCGAGCAGATAGCCGTTGGTGATCCACTGGACGTCGGCGAGCGTGGCGCCGAGGTCCCTCTGGATGGCGGGGTTCGCGATGGCGACGATCGTGCCGTCGAGCGCGACCATCATCACGCCGATGGCGACGGCGAAGAGGGTCAGCCAGGGGTGGCCGCGCAGCCCCTTGGCCGGGGCGGGGACAGCGTTGTCTTCGGGCTCCCGCGGTGCCTTCTCGACGGTGGTCTGACTAGTCATACGCGGAGACTAATGACAGCCTCTGACAGTTGACAAACCAATTCACAAGTCAGTAACTGTCACGTAGCTCACACGTCGTTCACAGGTAGGCTGAGCTGGACGAATACGGAAAAAAGAGGGGCCGGTAGGTGATCGACGGGCAGGCAGTGGAGCCCCGGGCCGGACTGCGCGAACGCAAGAAGCAGCGCACCCGCGACGCCCTGCTGCGGGCCGCTCTCGAACTGTTCACCACCCAGGGCTACGAACGCACCACCGTCGACGAGATCGTCGACGCCGTCGAGGTCTCCCAGCGCACCTTCTTCCGCTATTTCGCGAACAAGGAGGAGACCGTCTTCGCGGTGCAGGAGATGGTCGAGTCGCACTTCGTCACGGAGCTGCGCCGCCGTCCCGCCGGTGAGATCCCCTTCGACGCGATGCGCCGGGCCGTGCTGTACGCCTGGAACAGCATCGGTGAGGCGATCGAGGAGGTCGTGCCGGTCGACCTCCACATGCGGACGTACCGGATGATCGAGTCGACCCCCACCCTGCTCGCCGCCCACATGCGGCGCGGCGTGGCCCTGGAGGAGCAGATCGCCCGGCTGATCGCGGAGCGCGAGGGGCTCGACGTGGACCGGGACCCCCGCCCCCGGGTCGCCGTCGCCGCGTTCTCCGGGGTGCTCCGGGTGACCGGACAGCTCTGGGGCCAGGGGCAGGACACGAGCGTCGAGGCCCTGCGCGAGCTGACCGAGACCTACCTCGACCACCTCGGCCCGGCGCTCGCCCACGCCTGGCGGCCGGACTCCTCCTGAACGGCGGCCGCGACCTGAACGGCGGCGACGTCGAAGCCCTCCCTCCCGGCCCCTCGCGCCCCCTCCCGTCCCCTCCTGCTCGCTCGCGTCCCCTCCTGCTCCCTCCCGCCCCCTCGCGGAGCCACCTCTGACATCCCGTGACTCCGCGTGACGTATCGCGGGTCAATCCTCAGCGGACGGGTGATGCGGGTCACTTGAATCACGGTCGTCAGCGCGCTTCTCCTAGGGTGTGGCGCAGTGACTTCCTTCGACACCTCCCCCACCTTGACCGCCTGGCGCGCGCTGCTCGCCGTCGTGGTGGTGTTCGTGATGCTGACGGCCACGGGCTGGAGCGCCGTGCACCATCAGCGCTCCGACGAGGCACGAACCCTCGCTCTCGCCTCCTGGGCGCGGGACCGGATAGCGGGCCACGCCCTGCCGGAGGCCGACGCGCCCGCCCACCGGCTGGCCCGCTTCTTCGCCACGCTCACCTCCGCCCAGCGGGTCGCGCTCGCGGGCAAGTACCCGTCGGTGGTGGGCAACCTGAACGGCGCCCCGGTCACCCTGCGCTACCACGCCAACCGGCTGGCCCTGAAGCAGGCGGCCGCCGAGGAGCGGCGGCGGGCGCACGACGCGTCCCTCTCGGCGGACGGCCGCGACCAGGCGGAGCGCCGCCAGGCCCGCTTCCGGTCGCTGCTCGCGGGCGACCGGCAGATCCTGGCGTTCGACCCGTCCGGGCAGGGCCGCGCGGCCGAGGTGTTCGGGAATCTCGACCGGGCCGCCCGGGTCTCGGTGATCGTCCCCGGCGTCGACACCAATCTGTTGACCCTGGAGCGCACCCGGCACGCCAACACCGCACCCGTCGGCATGGCGAGGTCCCTCTACGGGGCGGAGCGCGCCGCCGCCCCGGGCACCCGTACAGCGGTCATCGCGTGGGCCGACTACACCGCGCCCGCCGGGCTCGGCGTGGACGCGGCGCTCGGCCGGCTGGCGGCGGACGGCGCGCTCCGGCTCAACGCGATGGTCGGCGCGCTTCCCGGCACCCCCACGGTCTCGCTGTTCTGCCACAGCTACGGGTCCGTGGTCTGCGGGGTGGCGGCGGACGAGGCGCCCCGCCGGGTGGCCGACATCGCGGTGGCGGGCTCCCCCGGGATGCGGGTCACCAGCGCACGGCAACTGGACACCGGCGCCCGGATCTGGGCGACCCGGGACCGGGGCGACTGGATCGGGGACGTACCGCATCTGGAGTTGGGGGGCATCGGTCACGGGGCCGACCCGGTCGACCCCCGGTTCGGCGCGCGGATCGTCTCGGCGGCCGGGGCGAAGGGACACAGCGGCTACTTCGAACCGGGCACCGCGAGCCTGGACAGCTTCGCCGCGATCGGGGTCGGCGCATATGGATCGGTCCGCTGCGCGGGTGCCGACGGCGCATGCCACAGCGGTATTTACGGCGAGGGGGCCACCCGACGCGCGTAGAAGCGCGTGACGGGCGGATGAACGGCGAATTACTCCGAGGGGGGACGTGCGGGCCTGTGCCGCATACGATGAGGCACATGGGTGACTTGCTGGCCGGAATTCATGCCACCTGGGAGTTCGACACCGACTCCGTGCTCATGCGCTTCGAACGGGGGATCCGCACGCCGAAGCTCTTCCAGAGCCTGCGCGAGCGCCGCATCCCGCATGCGGCGCTGTCGTCGGTGACGCTGACCCCGGGCAAGCGGAGCACGGTGGTCCTGCGTGCCGTGCCCCGACCGGGCGCCGACCCCCTGATGGAGGCTGCCGCGGGGCAGCTCAAGGAGGGGTGCGACCCCTATCGCCTGGTGCTTCCGGCGGAGCGGGAGGTGCTGGCGGAGTACTACGCCGACGAGCTGCGCACCCTGCTCGACGCCGCCCCCGAGGAGCCCGACGAGCCCGCGCACCGCTTCCTGGTGACGGCCCCCGAGGCGCCGCTGAACTTCAAGGCGTACGACGGGCGGGCCGGGTTCGACGGGGAGCGGATCTCCTTCCGGTGGTCCTGGACCGGGGCCTCCAGCGCCAAGTGGAAGGCGGGCGACCAGACCTACCGCGTGGGCGAACTGGCCGGAATCGAGTGGCGCTCCCCCGAGGCCCTGGACGGCTACCTGCGGCTGGTGCCCCGTGCCACCGCCCCCATCGCCCAGGCGGACCAGGATCCGGCGGCCGTCGTCTTCGGCCTCGGCTACGGTCCGGTGCACGAGTCGCTGCCCTTCGCCGCCGCCGTACTGGAGTCGATACGCCGGACCCAGCCCGAGCCCGCCGAGCCCGCCCCGGTCCTGGCGAACGCCGTGCGGCGCGACCCGGCGGACATCGCCGAACGCATCCACCACCTCGGCGAGCTGCATCAGGCGGGGCTGGTGACGGACGCCGAGTTCAGCGCGAAGAAGGCGGAACTGCTCGCGGAGCTGTAGCCGGGCTCCCGCAGACCGCCCGCCCACAGCCACCCGCTCGCCCTCCCCGCCCGTACGGTTCACCCGGCCGTCTCCCTGTCCGTACGGCTCGCCCGCCCGCATCCACGCTTGCGTGCGTCAGAGGCGGTTGCTCCTGACCCTGTGGCGGGACCCCGTACCGGAGTATGAGGTGACCGACGGGCGGGTCGGAACCCTGGTATGACGCCGTCGCGCCCCTGAGCTGCCTACGCTGACCGGGCCATGTCCACTTCTCCTTCCTCCTCCGCTCCGGCTCCCCCCTCCCCCGCCGCGCCCCCGCCGGCCGACGGCCTGCTCAGCGCCGCCCGCCGCAATCTGCGTGAGCTGGCCCAGGGGCTGACCCGCCCCTCGCACCCGCCCACCCCGCTGCTGGCCGACGCCCCGAAGCGCTGGCAGCGGCTGCTGCCGTACGGGGTGGTCCTCGTGCTGGCCGCGACCTTCATCCCGGTCACCATCGTCGTCCTCGCGACCCCGTACGGGCTGCCCGGCGGCCTGGCCGGGGCGCTCGGGGTGGCCCAGGCGGCCCCGCTGCTGATACTGGCCCACCGACCTCTCCAGGCGTGGTGGATCGTCCTCCCGGCCGACGTCGTGGGCGCGTTGGTGCTGCTCGCGCAGCCTCCTGTCCCGCACGGTGTGTGGCCGTGGCCCCCGCCGGTGCTCGTCGCGTATCTCTTCGTGCTGCTGGCGATCGGGCTGCGGGAGACCTGGCGGACCGTTCTCGCCGTGTGGCTGGTGACGGCCGCGGTCTCGGCGGCGCTCCATCTGATCGCCCCGGCGGACCGCGGCACCGGCAGCGCCCTGCTGCTGACGGTGCTCGGAGCTGCGGTGCTGGCCATCGGCGGGGTGGTCCGGGAACGGGGCGAGGCGACGCGCCGGCTCGCCGAGCAGGAGACGATCAGCGAGGCGGAACGGGCGCGGCGCACGCTGCTGGAGGAGCGGACCCGGATCGCGCGGGAGCTGCACGACGTGGTCGCGCACCACATGTCGGTGATCACCGTGCAGGCGGACTCCGCGCCCTACCGGATCTCCGGGCTGCCACGGGCCGCCGAGGAGGAGTTCACCGCGATCGCCGCGGCGGCGCGGGAGTCGCTGGGCGAGATGCGGCGGCTGCTGTCGGTGCTGCGCAGTGACGGCACCGAGGGCGGCGGGGCCGACCGCGCGCCGCAGCCCGGCCTGGACCGGCTCCAGCAGTTGGTGGAGGCGACGGTACGGGCCGGGCTGCCCGCGGAGCTGTCGCTGGCGGCGGACGTGGGCGAGGTGCCGTCGGCCGTCGACCTGTCCGCGTACCGGATCGTGCAGGAGGCGCTGGCCAATGTGGTGCGGCACGCGCCCGGTGCCCGCACGCAGGTCTCGGTCCGGGCGGCCGGGGGCCATCTGCACGTGCTGGTCGTCAACGGGCCCGCCGCGCGGCCCGCTTCGCCGCTGGAGTCGGCGGGGACCGGGCACGGGCTGGTCGGGATGCGGGAGCGCGTACGGTTGACCGGCGGCACGCTGGACGTGGGGCCGCTGCCCGAGGGCGGGTTCCGGGTGGCCGCCCGGATGCCGCTGCCCGGGGCGGACGCGCCGCCACCCGGTACGCCGTCCTCCGACGCCTCGCCACCCGGTGCGCAACCGCCCGGTCCGTCTTCGTCCGGTGCGTCTTCGTCCGCCCGCCCGACTCCGGAGGACCCGTGACCATCCGTGTGATCATCGTCGACGACCAGGCCATGGTCCGGGCCGGGTTCGCGGCGCTGCTCTCGGCGCAGAGCGACATCGACGTGGTGGGCGAGGCGGCCGACGGTCGCCAAGGGGTCGACGTGAGCCGCGGACAGCGTCCCGACGTCGTGCTGATGGACGTCCGGATGCCGGAGATGGACGGACTCGCCGCCGCCCGCGAGCTGTTGAACCCGCCGACGGGCGTGGTGCACCGGCCGAAGGTGCTCATGCTCACCACGTTCGACGTGGACGACTACGTCTACGAGGCGCTGCGCGCCGGGGCCTCCGGGTTCCTCCTCAAGGATGCCCCGCCCGCCGATCTGATCGCGGCGGTACGGGTGGTGGCGGCCGGGGACGCGCTGCTCGCGCCCTCGGTGACCCGGCGCCTCATCGCGGACTTCGCGGCGCAGCGGCCCGCCGGGGCGACCCGCGGCGGCCAGGCGCTCCGGCTGAACGGGCTCACCCCGCGCGAGAGCGAGGTGCTGGAGCTGATCGCGCGGGGCCTGTCGAACCAGGAGATCGCGGGTCGGCTGGTGCTGGCCGAGCAGACCGTGAAGACGCACATCGGACGGGTGCTGGCCAAGCTGGACCTGCGGGACCGGGCGCAGGCGGTGATCTTCGCGTACGAGTCGGGGCTGGTGACGCCGGGGGACGCGGGGGCCTAGCTGGTCGGCCGACGGTCCTCCCGGGGGCGCAGGGTCCTGGCCCGACGGTGTAGGGATGCGGGGTTCCGCTGCCCCTCGCCCTCGCTCAGCCCGACGTGGGTCCCCCACCCCCTACTCCGGTACCACCCCGCAGTTGGCTCTCCGGTGTGACGTCACGTCACCCGTCGTCTTCCTACCTTCCTCCTCTCCGCACCGACCGGTGCGGAGAGGAGAGGGAAGGCAGGCACGATGCGCCGATACGCGAGGACCCTGGTCGCGCTGGCACTGACCACCAGCGTGGTCACCGGGGCCGCGGGCTGGGTCTCGGGGGACGCGCAGCAGGCGCTGACCGGACCGCCCCCGGGGAGCGCGCGGTGGGAAGCGGACCGGTCGTCGCTGGGTACGGAGCTGCCCGACCCGGACACCTCGAAGCCCAGCGAAGTGGCTTCGTTCTTCAAGGGGTTGGACAACAGGCAGCGGCAACTCCTGCTCCTGCGGCACCCGTCCGTGGTCGGCAACCTGGACGGCGTACCCCTGGAGCTCCGTTACCGCGCCAACGCCCTCGCCCTCAGCGCCGCCGAGGACCCCCGCTACCGCTCGCTCGCCGCCCCCGGCCGGCAGATCCTGGCGTTCGACCCGCGCGGGCGCGGCCAGGTCGCCGAGGTCTTCGGGGATCTGCGCACCGCGCGCCGGGTCTCCGTCGTGGTGCCGGGCTCCGACAACGACGCCGGGACGTTCGACCGCAGGACCACCGCCCACGGGGCCCCGCCGGGGATGGCGAGGACCCTGCAACGGGAGGCCGGACCGGGGACCGCCGTCATCGCCTGGACCGGGTACACCACCCCCGTGGGCGTCGGCGTCGACGCCGCCACCGGGCGGCTCGCGGAGGCGGGCGCGGAGCGGCTGACCCGGTTCGCGGAGGGGCTGACGGCGGACGGGCTGCCCGAGCCCGCCGTCTTCTGCCACAGCTACGGCTCCGTCGTCTGCGGCCTCGCCGCCCACCGGCTCCCCGCCACCGACCTGGTGGTCCTCGGCTCCCCCGGGATGCGGGCCGACCATGTGGACGCGCTGCGGACGCGGGCCCGGGTATGGGCGGCGAAGGACCCCACCGACTGGATCGACGACGTGCCGAGCGTGCGGTTCGCGGGACTCGGCCACGGCGCCGACCCGACCGACCCGGCGTTCGGTGCGCGTCACGTCCCGGCCGACGACGCCCGAGGCCACAGCGGCTACTTCGCGCCCGGCACGGACTCGCTCCGCGCCTTCGCGGCGATCGCCCGCGGCGGCACGGCCAGGGAAGGAGCTACCCGGTGAACTCCCCGACGCGCACGGCGAAGCACGGCAGGCGCACGACGACGTCCGGCACGCACACGTCCGGCACGCGCACGACGAGGCCCCGCCCGAACACCCCCACGTCCGGCACGCGCACCCCGGTGACCGCCCCGCCCGCCACGGCGTCCCGGGCGCGCCGCGTCGCCGCGCGGATCGACGCGGCCACCCCGGCCCACCGGGACCGCGCGATCGACGGCCTGCGCGCTCTCGCGCTGCTCGCGGTGCCGCTCGGGCACTGGATGCTCGGCGGTTTCCGGCTGGACGCCGACGGGCTGCACAACGCGAGCCCGCTCTCGGCGTTCGGCGCGCTCGCCCCGGCGAGCTGGGTGCTCCAGATGCTCGGGATCTTCTTCCTGGTCGGCGGGTACGCCTCGGTGCTCTCCTACCGCCGCCGGACCTCGACGACGACTGTCTGGCTGCGCGGGCGGCTGGCCCGCCTGGGGCGTCCGGTGTTCGGCGTCACCGCCATGTGGGCGGTGCTGCTCGCGGTGCTGTCGGTGCTGGGCGTCCCCGGCGACACCCTGCGGACGGGGTCGACGCTGGTGATCCAGCCGCTCTGGTTCGTCGGGGTGTACTCGGTGGTCACGGCGCTGACCCCGCTCTGCGTCTCGTCGGCGCGGCGGCTGGGCGGATGGGCGGCGCTGCCGCTGGGGGCCTCCGTAGCGGCGGTGGACTTCCTGCGGTACGGGCCCCTCGCGGAGGCGGTGCCGTCGTGGCTGAGCGCGCTCAACGTCCTGCCCGGCTGGCTCTTCGCGTATCAGCTCGGCGTGTCCTGGGGCGAGGGGCGGATCGGGCGGCGCGGGGCGCGGCTGCTGCTGGCCGGGGGTGCGGTGCTGTTCGCGGTGCTGCTGCTCGTCTTCCACTACCCGGCGTCGATGGTCGGGGTGCCCGGCGAGGCCCGGACGAACTCGCATCCGCCGTCGCTGCTGGTGGTGGCGTTGGCGGCGACGCAGAGCGGGGCGGCGATCCTGGTACGGGACCGGCTGGGCCGGCTGTTGCGCAGGCCGCTGCTGTGGGCGCCGGTCGTGGTGGTGAACCTGGCGGCGATGACGATCCTGTGCTGGCACCAGAGCGCGATGCTGGCGGCGGCCGTGCCGGCGTCGCTGTGGGGCGGCGGATCGGCGGTGGCGGGGCTGACGGCCGCCCCGGACACGGTGGGCTGGCTGCTCGCGCGGGCCTTGTGGCTGCCGGTGTTCGCGGGGCTGCTGGTGCTGATCGCCCGCTACGCCCGCCGGTTCGAGGCCCCGTGGCCGACGGGCAGCCGCGCCGCGAACGCCCGCCGCGCGCTGGCGGGGCTGCTCGCGGCGGGGTTCGCGGTGTTCGCGCTGGGCCTGGCGTGAGGACGGCGTCAGCCGGGTGCCTGGCGGGAGGGCGGTGTTCGCGGTGTGCCAGGCCCGAAGGCACCGGGGGGCTCCCGGGCAGTTGGGCCCGACGAGAGGGCGGGGGCTCCCGGGCGGGGAGAGTCCCCGGGGGCTCCCGGGCGGGGAGAGTCCCCGGGGGCTCACTCCTCCCGAGCCGCCGACGTGCTGCTCATGTCCGGGTAGCGGTCCCCCGCCACCTGCCCGGCGATCGGCTCCAGCAGGGCCAGTTCCTCGGCGCTCAGGCGCAGCCGGGTGGCGGCGACGTTCTCCGTGAGGCGGCCGCGCTTACGGGTGCCGGGGATCGGGACCACGGTCAGGCCGTGCACCTCGGCGCGCTGCTGGACCCAGGCCAGGGCCACCTGCGCGGCGGTCACACCGTGGGCGGCGGCGATGGTGTGGACGGGCTCCAGCAGGGCGGCGTTGGTCCGGGCGTTGTCGCCGCTGTAGCGGGGCTGGTTCTGCCGGAAGTCGCCCGGGGAGAGGTCCTGGCCGGCGTCGGCGAAGGCCCCGGTGAGGAAGCCCCGGCCGAGCGGCGAGTACGGCACCAGGGTGACGCCCAGCTCGGCCGCCGCGCCGACGGCGCTCCGCTCGACGTCCCGGCTGAAGAGCGACCATTCCGACTGGAGGGCCGCGATCGGGTGCACGGCGTACGCCTCGCGCAGTTCGGGGCCGGTCACCTCGCTCAGTCCGAGCTGCTTGACCTTACCCTGCCGGACCAGCTCCGCGAGCGCCCCGACCGACTCGGCGAGCGGCACGGCCGGGTCGCGGCGGTGCATGTAGTACAGGTCGATGACGTCGGTGTTCAGCCTGCGCAGGCTGGCTTCGACGGCGGTACGGATGTACGCGGGGTCGTTGCTGATGCCCCGGTAGCCGGGGTCGTCGGTGCGGACGAGGCCGAACTTGGTGGCGAGGGTGATCTCGTCCCGGTGGGCGGCGACGAACGGCGCCAGGAACTCCTCGTTGGCCCCGCGCCCGTAGGCGTCGGCGGTGTCCAGGAGCGTGACACCCGCCTCCAGCGCGGCGTCCAGGGTGTCCCGGGCGGCGGACTCGTCGGTGTCGCCGTAGAACTCGCTCATGCCCATGCAGCCGAGGCCCTGGACGCCGATGAGCGGCCCGTCCGTGCCCAGCCGCACCGTGGAAATCTTGTCAGCAGTCATCAGGCGCTGTGCCTCTCCGGCGCCCGGCGGGCGCCACCGTAGAAGTCGATCTTGTGGTCGAGGACCGCGAGGGTGTCGTGCAGCTCCGCGATCCGCCCGAGCACGTCGCGGCGGGTCGCCTCCAGCAGCTCCCGCCGCTCCTTGAAGGTCGCCTCGCCCGCGCGCACCAGCTCCGCGTAGCGCACCATGTCGGCGACGGGCATCCCGGTCAGCCGCAGCTTGCCGACGAAGGCCAGCCAGTCCAGGTCGCGGTTGCTGAAGCGGCGCTGCCCGGTGTGCGAGCGGTCGACGTGCGGCATCAGCCCGATGCGCTCGTACCAGCGCAGGGTGTGCGCGGTGAGCCCGGTGAGGGCGACGACCTCGCTGATGGTGTAGCTGTCCTGCCCCGAGGGCCGGGGATGCGCCTCGGCCGGGGCCGTACAGGCGTCGTCCCCTGGGGAGGGTTCGGCGTCGGTGCTGGTCGCGGGGGTGCTCCGGGCTGGTCCGTCGATCACCGTCATGCCTTCCACGCTAGAACCCTGGAGTGCACTCCAAGCAAGCGGAAACGGGGAGAACAACCCCCGGGGACAGCCCTTAGCCTGGCCGACCATGGAACCCGAACGCCCCGCCCCCGCCCGCCGCGCCACCCCGCAGGACGCCGAGGAACTGGTCCGGCTCCGCGCGGTCATGATCGACTCACTGGCGTACCGCCCCGCGGCGGACGCCGACGCCTCCTGGCGGCCCGTGGCGGTGGCGACGCTGCGCGCCGAGCTCGCCGATCCGGCCGGGAACCTCACCGCGTTCGTCGTGGACGCCCCGGACGGTGCGGGCCTGGCCGCCTGCGCGGTCGGCACGATCGAGTACCGGCTGGGCGGCCCCGGCAACCCCGACGGCAGCGGTGGTCACGTCTTCAGCGTCGCCACCGACCCCGGCCGACGCCGCCGGGGCCACGCCCGCGCCTGTACGGAAGCGCTGCTCGGCTGGTTCCGCGAGCGCGGGGTGACCCGGGTCGATCTGCGGGCCTCCGAGGACGCCGAGCCCCTGTACGCCTCGCTCGGCTTCGCCCGCACTCCGGACCCGGCGATGAGGCTCTACCTCTGAACGTTAGGCTCGGGCGCATGGAGAGCCTGCGCATCATCGACACCTGGCCGGTCCCGACCGCGGCTGCCGCCGTCGTCCGGGCCGACGGCACGGTCCTCGGCACGCACGGGCCGACCGGCCACCGCTTCCCCCTCGCCTCGGTGACCAAGCTCCTCGCGGCCTACGCGGCGCTGGTGGCGTACGAGGAGGGGGCGGTCGAACTGGACGAGGCGGCCGGACCGGAGGGCTCCACGGTCCGCCACCTCCTCGCCCACACCAGCGGCCTCGCCTTCGACGAGCACCGGGTGACGGCCCCGCCCGGCAACCGCCGCCTGTACTCCAACGCGGGCTTCGAGGTGCTGGGCGACCACATCGCCAAGGCGTCCGGCATCCCGTTCGCGGAGTACCTGCGCCAGGCGGTCCTGGAGCCGCTGGGCATGACCTCCACGACCCTCGACGGCTCCCCGGCCCGCGACGGCGTCTCCACCGCCGACGACCTGGCCCGCTTCGCCGCCGAGGTCCAGGCCCCCCGCCTCCTCGACCCGCGCACGGTGCTCGAAGCCCAGAGCGTGGTCCACCCGGGCCTGAAGGGGGTCCTGCCGGGCTACGGCCACCAGAGCCCGAACGACTGGGGCCTCGGCTTCGAGATCCGGGACTCCAAGTCCCCCCACTGGACGGGGGCTTCGTCCTCCCCGGCGACCTTCGGCCACTTCGGCCAGTCGGGCACGTTCCTCTGGATCGACCCGGTGGCGGGCGCGGCCTGCGTGGCACTGACCGACCGGGCCTTCGGACCGTGGGCGGTGGAGGCGTGGACCCCGTTCACGGACGCGGTAGTCGCCGAACTCTCCTGAACCGGCTGCCGCCCTTCTCCGGCGGCGTCAGGCACTCGAACCAGACGGTCTTCCCGCTGCCGTCCCAGCGCTTCTCGATGCCCCAGTCGTCGGTCACGGCGTTGACCAGGATCAGCCCGCGCCCGCCGTCGTCCATCAGGTCGCCCTTGACGGCGACGGGCACGACGGGACTGCCGTCGGCCACCTCGACACGGACGCCCTCGTCGTGCGGCAGCTGGTAGATGAGGGTCTGCCCCCGTCGGCCGGGCACGTGTCGCACGACGTTCGCGATCAGCTCGGTGAGGGCCAGCTCCGCCGCTTCGGCCAGGAACGGCAGTTCCCACGCCTGGAGATAGAGCCGCAGAACGCGCCGCAGATGCCGGGCCGAGTGCTCGCCCAGGATGAAGTCGGAGCGGTAGACGGGGTCCCGGGATCCCTCCGTGGGGATGAGTACGAGATTCATGCCACCAGGCTGCGACGCTCTGGATACGCTCGGCTACGTACGGAAACGAACGCCGCAAGGCGTTGCACACCGGAGGTCCGCGCCGTGGCCAACATCCAGAAGCTCGACCCGAGCGCATCCCCCCTCGACTACTTCGGCTCGGAGTTGCGCCGGGTGCGCGAGGCGCACGGCCTGAAACAGGGCCAGTTGGGCTCGATGATGTACTGCTCGGGCTCGCTGATCGGCCAGATCGAGACGACGAAGAAGGTCCCCACCCGCGAATTCGCGGAAGCCCTGGACCAGGCGCTGGGCACGGACGGGCTGTTCTCCCGCCTGGTGAGCCTGGTCCTGCGAAGCCAACTGCCGGGCTGGTTTCGTCCGTACGCGGACATGGAGGCGAAGGCGGCGTACATCTCCACCTACCAGGCGCAGGTGGTGTACGGGCTCTTGCAGACGGAGGAGTACGCGCGAGCGGTACTGGCCACCGGCATGCCCGACGACCTGGAGGCGCTTCTCGCGGCCCGCATGGAGCGGCAGCGCATCCTGGAGCGGGACAGGCCGCCGCTGGCGTGGGCGGTGCTGGACGAGGCGGTGCTGTACCGGCCGATCGGCGGCCACGAGGTGATGCGGGCCCAACTCCAGAGGCTGTTGGACTACGCCGAGCACCGCTGGATGCGGATTCAGGTGCTGCCGTTCGAGGCGGGGGAACACGCGAGCTTGGACGGCTCGTTCAACCAGCTGCGCTTCGACGACGACCCGGACATCATCTACACCGAGGACCGCATCTCCGGCCATATGACGGCCAACCCCGAGACGATCCGGGAGGCCTCCCTCCGATACGCTCACCTCCAGGCCACCGCACTCTCCGTCGAGAAATCGGTGGCGCGCATCAGCCGCGTGATGGAGGAGCGTTATGGAGCACGGCCCTGACCTGACGAACGCGGACTGGCGCACGTCCAGCTACAGCGGAAGCACCGGCGGCGACTGCGTCGAGTGCACCGTCATCGACGGCGCGGCCTGGCGGAAGTCCTCCTACAGCGGAAGCACCGGCGGCGAGTGCGTCGAGTGCACCGTGACCGGAGGCGCGGCCTGGCGTACGTCCTCGCACAGCGGCAACACCGGCGGCGACTGCGTCGAGGCCGCCCCCGCCGCTCCGTGCGGCTCCGCGCCCGTCCGGGACAGCAAGAACCCCGCCGGCCCGGCCATCGTCCTCGGGGCCCCCGCCTGGCGGGCGTTCGTCGACAGCCTGCGCTGACGCGCGACACGCGAGGAGGCGGCGGCCGGAGTCTGCGAGCTCCGCCCACCGCCGCTTGACGAGTTGGTGCGTGACAACGGGTGAGGCGTCGAGGGTGAACCGTCATCCAGGCGCAGCTCGATGACCTCGGTCCAGGCGTAGACGACCACATCCGCCAGGGTCCGAAGAGGCAGGTCCGGGCGCTCCGGGATCGCGCACCCCCGTTGGGCCAGGAGCGCGCACATCTCCTGGACGGCCCGGGTGACGGTGGAGCGGTCGACGCCGAACACCAGGCCCAGGACCGTCCGATTGACCATGATCACCGCAGCCGGATCATGCCCTCACTCACACATGACGCCTCACCCGTTATCACGCACCGACTCGTCAGTTCCCCGACCCGCGTGACGTCCGCCGTTCGACTCGCACAGGGTCCTCCGGCATGACGCCATGGGTGAGTACCGCGTAGGCGTCTTCCGCTCGACGTGCGGCCTGGACGTGTGCGGAAGCGTGTTCGAGAAAGGCTTCCGTGGTTCCGTCGAAGGTGATCACGCCGTGGGCGAGGACAGTGACCTGGTCAGCTTCTTCGGCGAGATCGGTGACGTCGTGTGTGGACATGAGCACGGGGACGCCGTCGTCAACGAGGCGCAAGATGAGGTTACGGAAGAGGCGCCGCTGGGTCGGGTCCATTCCGGCTGTCGGTTCGTCGAGCAGGAGCAAGCCGGCACCGTGGACCAAGGCGGAGGCGACGCCCACCCGGCGGACTTGGCCGCCGGAGAGCCGACGCGTTCTGGTGTCAGCCTGAGAGGTGAGCTCGACCCGGTCGAGCGCGTCGGCCGCGGCTTCCCAGGCCGCGCTGCGGCTCATGCCTTTGAGCCAGCCGGTGTAGGCGACCTGCTCGCGTGCGGTGAGCCCGGTCATGGCGGTGATCGTTTGCGGCATCCAGGCCACGTGGGCGCGGTAGGCCGCCTGATCGGAGGACAGGTCACCGAGACGCACGGTTCCGCTATCCGGCTGGTTGACGCCGGCCGCCAGTTTCAGCAGCGTCGACTTCCCTGCGCCGTTGGGACCGAGAAGAATCGTGAATCCGTCGCTGATGGTATGTGTGAGCTCGTCAAGGACGGACGGCGTACGCCGTCCGTATGCGTAGGAGACGGAGCTGAGTTCCAGATGCATGGGGGAGAGAATCCTTCAGGAGGAACGCGGGCTGCGGCCGCCCACGACGAGACCGGCTGCGAAGACGAGCAGGCAGAGGCAGGCAGTGACGACGATGTGCGCGGGATGAAGAGTGACGGCCCAGATCCACGGACGGTCGTAGTCCTGGTATCCCGCGAACATGACGGCGAAGACCCAGGCGACGGGCGCCGGCGTCGCGGCTTGCGGGTGGAGCGCGCCGGCGACGAGCATGAGGCCGACGAGAAACAGCGTGTTGCGACCGGCCTCGTAGACAAGGTCCGTGTGCGTGATGCCGGCGACCAGGCAGCTCGCCGACACCGCGAGTGTGGTCGCCACCGTCACGAGCGCGACGTCCAGAAGGCGGATCCTGCGCACTGTCGTGAGTTCTGCCTCAGGCAGCCTTTGAGCAAGACAATAGGCCAGGGTCGAGGTGACGATCAGCGGCGCGAAATGGACCAGTTGAACTTGGTTACGCCCGCTGTTGGTGAGGCCCGGCAGCAGTACGTTCTCCTGCCGTCCTACCGTGATCACTGCGAGGAACGCGAGCAAGCCGGGAACGAGCACGGGGAACGCACGGCGCGCTCTGATCCACAGGATCATGTCCTATGCCCGCCCTGCCAGCTCGCACGCCTTCTGCTGTTCGGCGTGGAACCACGCCTTCTGCTCGGTTTCGCTGGGGAGACCGCTGGTGTCGTCCGCCAGCTTCTTCACCTTCGCCAGCACCTCGTGGGCATTCTGAATCGCGCCGTACTCGCTGCGCCGCCAGGCGAGGTAAGGGGATTCCGCATCGATTTTCTGGGCGGCCCACAGCGTCGCGGCGTCGTGAGGCACGATCCAGTCCGCGGGCATGCCCGGCTCGAAGGCAGCCGGCAAGGTGCACGGGAATCGCACGGAGGTGAGCAGAACCGCGTAACGGATGTTGACCATGCCGCCGCCCGGCTCACCGGCCTGCCGGGACAGCGGCAGCCACCACTGAGTCGCCGAGGACCGCTTACGGTGGCGCTCGGCCAGGAGGGCGTCCGAGACAACGTCGGGCATCTCCACCCGGACGCCCGCTGCCTGCAACTTCCGCACCGATGCCACGACGTGGGTACGGACCTCGTCGAGGGAGCCGATCGCTCCGCCGGATTCGGCCATGCACACGCGCGGGGCCTCTCCCACGCAACGCACCGGGGCTTGTCCCGCCACGACGGGGCCGTCGGCGATCCCCCAGCCTGACGCTTCCCGCGCGCATGCCACGCTTACGCCCAGCGCCGCGACGACAGCGGCCGTGCGTACCAGCCGTCTGCGTGGCCCCCGCAGCCAACATGCCGCAGCGGCGGCTGCTGCCGCCGCGATGAACAGGAACGGCACCAACACCGTGAGCACGCCGTAGCGTTCGCCGAAGGCGAGAGACGTGTCGATCTGACCGAGAGTGTGACGGGGCCAGACCGGATCGCTGTAACCGCCCGAACCACTGACGAGATAGAACACAGCGACAGAGGCAAGCGGAGCAGCGATGCTCCGGGGGACAAGATGGCCCAGGGCACAGCCCAACAGGGCGTACGCGCCGACGATGCCCATCCCCATCAGCAGCGGCGTCAAGGCGGCAAGGGAGGGCATCAGGCTGGTTTCCACCAGTCTCAAGATCACCGGCACCGTCAGCACGAGCCAGCCCGCCACCACGCTGGGGGTGAGGGCGTGCACGGCCACCCGGATTCGGGTGCGGCTGGGAGCCAGGGTCCAGACACCGTCCAGCACCAACCGGCCGCCCTCCCACACCGCGAGCCCTACGGTGATCGCGTAAGCGAACGCGTAGAAGAACGACAGCACGAGTGCGACTTGCTCCGGGGCCCAGAGCGGGCCGGCCAGGACTTCCGCACGGGAGTCCTCAAGGTGCACCACATAGAAGAAGTAGAAGATGATGATGCCGCCCCAGACCGGTGCGGTCCACAGTGCCGGACTGGTGCGCAGACGGGCGCGAAGGTTCAATTGGACTGCCGTTCCCATGCGATGCGCCGGGAAGCGCGCGACGCGCATCCCGGCGACAGAAGCTGCGGACGTGCGAAGCGGACCGCTAGTCGGCCTTGGTGGTGTCGACGTACACCTTGTCTACCTCAAGGCTGCCTTCAATACTCCCGGAACCGTTCACCTTCGGGATCGTGAAGTAGCGGTTGTCGCCGCCATCGTAGTGGACGTCCCACTCGCCTCGGGACGTGCCGCCGCTGAAACAGGCAGTGAACGTCTTGTCTCCCATTTCCTTGTCCCGCGAGAACGGAATCGCTTGGAAGAGCCTGACAGTGACGGACTTCCCCCCGGTGGGCTTGACTCTGCAACCGGTGAACTGGATCTCGGTGTAGTCATTGTCGGCCCAGTGCCGGGATTCCTTCGATCCGGGCTTCCAATTCTTCAGTTCGCTGGTGAAGTTCATCGGCTGTACGGCAGCGCCCGCATCGGGCTCACCGTACAGGTGTATCAGCCCGGCCTCATTCGGATTGAAGGTGTAAGCGTCCTCACTCTCGGACGGCGAGTCGGCATGTGCCGTGGTGGCTGTGACGGTCATCAGTCCAGCCGCCAAGGCGATTCCCAGCCCGACATAGAAGTGACGGTCAATCATGATTCCCCCATAGAGTCCGAACTGCGCCCCAGTGAGGGCGGCCAGTCACGAGCGCACAGTTCAGCACTCTTTCGTCACGGAAGAAACACCTCCACTTCGACCGCCGACCTCAAAACCCCTTTGCCCCCCTGGGGCCATCCGGATAAGTCAGCCGGTCATCGGTCAGCCGATGGACTGGCAGTCGAGGAAGGCGTCCGAAACGCCGGACACGGCGGCAGCCGAATGCCCTCAACTCGCCGTGTCCGCCAGCCGCTTCTCGTAGCCGACCAGGCGCACGCAGGCCGTGACGCCCGCGATGGCCTGCTCCAGTTCCTCGGGGGTGGGGAAGCTGGGGGCGATCCGGATCACCGCGTCGTCCGGGTCCTGGCCGTGCGGGTGGGTGGCGCCCGCGGGGGTGAGGACGATGCCCGCTTCGGCGGCGCGGCGGACGACGTCCTTCGCGCAGCCGTCGAGGACCTTCAGGGTGATGAAGTAGCCGCCCTTGGGGTCGGTCCAGGTGGCGAGGCCGGTGGAGCCGAGTTCGGCTTCGAGGATGCGCAGGACGGCGTCGAACTTCGGGCGGAGCTTGGCGCGGTGCAGGTCCATGTGGGCGTGGACGCCCGCCTCGTCCTTGAGGAAGAGGGCGTGCCGCAGGTGGTTGACCTTGTCCGGGCCGATGGTGCGCTTGGCGAGGTTGCCGAGCAGCCAGGTGATGTTGTCGGGCGAGGCGCCGAAGAAGCCGACGCCGCTGCCGGCGAAGGTGATCTTCGAGGTGGAGCCGAAGACGAAGGCCCGGTCGGGGTGGCCGTGCGCCGCGCAGGCGGCGAGCACGTCGGCGATCGCGACCCGCTCGTCGGTGAGGTGGTGGACCGCGTAGGCGTTGTCCCAGAAGATCCGGAAGTCCGGGGCCGCGGTGGGCATGGCGGCGAGCCGGTCGACGACCTCGTCGCTGTAGCTGACGCCGTCCGGGTTGCTGTACTTCGGGACGCACCAGATGCCCTTGACCGAGGCGTCCTCGGCCACCAGTCGCTCCACGGTCTCCATGTCGGGGCCCTGGTCGGTCATCGGGACGGGGATCATGTCGATGCCGAGGCGCTGGCACACGCCGAAGTGCCGGTCGTAGCCGGGTACGGGACAGAGGAAGGCGATCCGCTCCTGGTCGGCCCAGCGGGACTCCGCCCCCGGCATCACGCTCAGCAGCGCGTGCACGAGGCTGTCGTGCATCAGCTCCAGGCTGGAGTTGCCCGCCGCTATCAGCTGCTCGACGGGGACCTGGAGCGGGTTGCTGAAGATCTCGCGCAGCTCGCGCAGGCCGTGGAGACCGCCGTAGTTGCGGGTGTCCACCGATTCGGCGCTGCGGTAGGTGTCGCCGGGCAGGGCCAGCAGCGGCGCGGAGAGGTCGAGTTGGTCCGCGGCGGGCTTGCCGCGCGTGAGGTCGAGGGAGAGGTTCCGCCGTACCAGCTCGGCGTAGTCCTGCTGCGCGCGGTCTCGGAGGGTGGCCAGGGCATCGGGGCTGGACACGGTGGGGTTGATGGGGATCTCCTTCGCAGGCGGACGCACGGCGCACGGACAGCGTCATACGGGGCGTCGTGGGGAAACGTGACGCCGCCAGCACCTTACAAAGGGCCGCCGCGACCGCCGCGAGCTGTCCATGTTCAGCGTTCGGCCCCTGCCGACCGTGCCGGGCCCGCCACGTGCTGTCCGTGCCGGGCCCGGGGTGCCGCCCCGCTCAGCCCGCCAGCTCCCAGACGAGCAGCTCCGCCGCCGTCACCGCGACCGCGGCCAGGCCCCGGGCCCCGGTGATCCGGGCCGCGTCGCCGGAGGCCAGTTCCTCACCGTCCAGGGCGACCCGGCCCCGTACCACGTGGACGTAGGCGCGCACCGCGTCCGGGACCGCCGTGCGCTCGCCCTCCACCAGGCGCCGGACGTGGAGCATCGCACCCGCGCCGGGCAGCGCGTACGGGGTGGAGTCGGCGATGCCGGGGACGACCGTGTACGAGGGCTCGCCGCCGGGCTCCAGGGGCGCGAGCCACATCTGGAGGAAGGTCAACGGGTGCGTGCCGTCGTTGCGTTCGACGTGGCGGACCCCGGAGGCGGCGCTCAGGTGGGCCACGTCCCCGGCGCGGACGACGGTGGCCCGGCCGGTGGAGTCCCGGTGGGTCAGCTCGCCCTCGACGACCCAGGTGACGATCTCCGTATGGCTGTGCGGGTGCTCGTCGAAGCCCGCGCCCGGGGCCAGGCGCTCCTCGTTGCAGGCCAGGACCGGGCCGAAGCGGAGGTTGTCCGGGTCGTAGAAGGGGCCGAAGGAGAGGGCGTGCCGGGTCTCGATCCCGGCGGCCGCGTCGCCGCCCCGGTAGCGGTCGTCGGACCGGTGCACGGATATCACCCGGCCACGGTAGCCGGGGGCGCGCCCGCCCGGCTCCGGACGGGAGCGGCGGACCGGGCGGCGGGAGCTTCCTACCCGCCGGTAGGGGGCACCGTCGCCCCGGCCCACCGATCCACCGGCCCGATAAGGCAGTCTTGTCCTCGTGCCCCGACCCGATCCTGAGCAGCAGCCTGACGCCCACGACGCCCATCTGCATGCCGCGACCCTGAAACGGCTGGAGCAGTCCTCCGGCCGGCTGGCCGCCAACGCGATCGCCCGCATGGACGAATCGCTGCCGTGGTACCGGGCGATGCCCCCGGAGAACCGGTCCTGGATCGGCCTAGTCGCCCAGGCCGGTATCGCGGCGTTCACCGAGTGGTTCCGGTTTCCCGAGGCCCCGCAGGCGATCTCCACCGATGTGTTCGGCACCGCCCCGCGCGAGCTGACCCGGGCCATCACCCTGCGGCAGACCGTGGAGATGGTGCGCACCACCATCGAGGTCATGGAGGCCGCGATCGAGGAAGTGGCCGCCCCCGGCGACGAGTCGGTGCTGCGCGAGGCGCTGCTCGTCTACGCGCGGGAGATCGCCTTCGCCACCGCCCAGGTCTACGCCCAGGCCGCCGAGGCGCGGGGCGCGTGGGACGCCCGGCTGGAGTCCCTCGTGGTGAACGCGGTGCTCTCCGGCGAGGCCGACGAGGGGGCCGTCTCGCGGGCCGCCGCGCTCGGCTGGAACTCGCCCGAGCACGTCTGTGTCGTCCTCGGCACCGCGCCCGACGGGGACAGCGAACTGACCGTGGAGGCCATCCGGCGCGCCGCCCGGCACGCGAAGCTCCAGGTCCTCACGGGTGTCCTCGGCAACCGTCTGGTCGTCATCGCGGGCGGCAGCGACAACCCGCTCCAGGTCGCCAAGGGCCTGATCGGCCCGTACGCCGCCGGGCCGGTGGTCGCCGGACCCGTCGTGCCGGACCTGCTGGCGGCCACCCGGTCCGCACAGGCGGCGGCCGCCGGGCTGAAGGCGTGCTCGGCGTGGCAGGACGCGCCGCGCCCGGTGCTGGCGGACGATCTTCTGCCGGAGCGCGCGATGGCCGGGGATCCGGCCGCGCGGGACCAGTTGGTGGAGGAGATCTACAGACCGCTGGAAGAGGCCGGTTCGGCTCTGCTGGAAACGCTGAGTGTCTATCTGGAGCAGGCGAGCAGTCTGGAGGGCGCGGCCCGGATGCTGTTCGTGCACCCCAACACCGTGCGCTACCGGCTACGACGTGTGACCGACGTCACCGGATGGTCACCCTCCGATGTGCGCTCCGCGTTCACGCTGCGGATCGCCCTGATCCTGGGGCGCTTGGCCGCGGCGGATATCCAGTCCTAGACTTTTGTTGTACTTCAACAATTCCCCCGACGGTTCTTCGTCCCTGTCCCCACGGGCGTGCTGGGCCGTCCACAAGAGAGAGTGTGAGGGTGCTCGTACTCGTCGCTCCCGGCCAAGGCGCTCAGACGCCCGGCTTCCTGACTCCCTGGCTCGATCTCCCCGGCGCCGCCGACCGCATCGCGGCCTGGTCCGAGGCCATCGGGCTCGACCTCGCCCACTACGGCACGAACGCCGACGCGGACGAGATCCGCGACACGGCCGTCGCGCAGCCGCTGCTGGTGGCCGCCGGGCTGCTGTCGGCGTCCGCCCTGGGCGCCTCGCCGTCCGTCGTCGCGGGTCACAGCGTCGGTGAGATCACCGCCGCCTCGATCGCCGGTGTCTTCGGCGAGGAGGCCGCTCTGCGTTTCGTGCGTACCCGCGGCCTCGGCATGGCCGAGGCCGCCGCGGTCACCGAGACCGGAATGGCGGCCCTGCTCGGCGGTGACCCGGCCGTGACCGTCCCGCACCTGGAGAAGCTCGGGCTGACCCCGGCCAACGTCAACGGCGGCGGCCAGATCGTCGCCGCGGGCACCGCGGCCCAGCTCGCCGCCCTGGAGGCCGACAAGCCCGAGGGCGTGCGCCGGGTCGTCGCACTGAAGGTGGCGGGCGCGTTCCACACGCACCACATGGCCACGGCCGTGGACAGGCTGCGCGGGGCCGTCGGGGACCTCACGGTCGCGGACCCGTCCGTGACGTACGTGTCCAACGCCGACGGGCACACCGTGGCCACCGGCACCGAGGTCGTCGCCCGGCTGGTCGGACAGGTCGCCAACCCGGTCCGCTGGGACCTGTGCATGGAGACCTTCCAGTCCCTGGGCGTCACCGCACTCGTCGAGCTGAGCCCCGGCGGCACACTGACCGGGCTCGCCAAGCGCGCGCTGCCCGGCGTGAAGACGCTGGCGCTGAAGACCCCCGACGACCTCGACGCGGCCCGCGCGCTCATCTCCGAGCACGCGGGCGCCTAAGGAGCGAGCATGTCGAAGATCAAGCCCAGCCAGGGCGCCCCGTACGCGCGCATCCTCGGGGTCGGCGGCTACCGCCCGACCCGGGTCGTGCCGAACGAGGTGATCCTCGAAACGATCGACTCCTCCGACGAGTGGATCCGCTCCCGCTCCGGCATCGTCTCCCGCCACTGGGCCTCCGCGGAGGAGACCGTGGCCGCGATGTCGATCGAGGCGTCCGGCAAGGCCATCGCGGACGCGGGCATCGACCCCGGGCAGATCGGCGCGGTCGTCGTCTCGACCGTCTCGCACTTCAAGCAGACTCCGGCCGTCGCCACCGAGATCGCCCACCGGATCGGCGCGGGCAGGCCCGCCGCCTTCGACATCTCGGCGGGCTGCGCGGGCTTCGGCTACGGGCTGACCCTCGCCAAGGGCATGGTCGTCGAGGGCTCGGCGGAGTACGTCCTGGTCATCGGCGTGGAGCGGCTCAGCGACCTGACCGACCTGGAGGACCGCGCGACGGCCTTCCTGTTCGGGGACGGCGCGGGCGCGGTCGTCGTCGGCCCCTCGCGGGAACCGGCCATCGGCCCGACCGTGTGGGGGTCGGAGGGCGACAAGTCCGAGACGATCAAGCAGACGGTCGGCTGGGACGAGTTCCGCCTCGGCGACGTGTCGCGGCTGCCGCTCGACTCGAAGGGCGAGGTCAAGTTCCCCGCCATCACGCAGGAGGGCCAGGCGGTGTTCCGCTGGGCCGTCTTCGAGATGGCGAAGGTCGCCCAGCAGGCGCTGGACGCGGCCGGGATCGCCCCGGGAGACCTGGACGTCTTCATCCCGCACCAGGCCAACATGCGGATCATCGACTCGATGGTGAAGACCCTGAAGCTGCCGGAGCACGTCACGGTCGCCCGTGACATCGAGTCCACCGGTAACACGTCCGCCGCCTCGATCCCGCTCGCGATGGAGCGGCTTCTGGCGACCGGTCAGGCGAAGAGCGGCGACACCGCGCTCGTCATCGGCTTCGGGGCGGGTCTCGTCTACGCCGCGACGGTCGTTACCCTCCCCTAGGCACACCGGACCTTTTGGTCCGTAGCTACGAACACCGAAGAAACCCACCGAAGGAGCGCCAAGATGGCCGCCACGCAGGAAGAGATCGTTTCCGGTCTCGCCGAGATCGTCAACGAGATCGCCGGTATCCCGGTCGAGGACGTCCAGCTGGACAAGTCCTTCACCGACGACCTGGACGTCGACTCGCTGTCCATGGTCGAGGTCGTCGTCGCCGCCGAGGAGCGCTTCGACGTGAAGATCCCCGACGAGGACGTCAAGAACCTCAAGACGGTCGGCGACGCAGCCGACTACATCCTGAAGCACCAGGGCTGATCCCAGTCCGGCTGTGTCGCCACCCGGCGGTGGCGCCGCTGATTCACGACCCTCTACACGTGGAGAAGATTTTCCAGTGAACTCGACCAATCGCACCGTGGTCGTCACCGGTATCGGCGCAACCACTCCGCTGGGTGGCGACTCCGCATCGACCTGGGAAGGTCTGATGGCCGGCCGGTCCGGCGTCAGGCCCCTCGAGGGCGAGCGGTTCGCCGAACTGCCCGTCCGGATCGCCGCCCTCGCGGCCGTCGACCCGGGCGAGGTCCTGCCCCGCCCGCTGGCCCGCAAGCTGGACCGCTCGGCGCAGCTGGCGCTGATCGCGGCCCGCGAGGCGTGGGCGGACGCGGGCTACACCGGCAAGGCCGGTGAGGAGGACGAGACCGTCCGCCCCGAGCGTCTCGGCTCGGTCATCGCCTCCGGCATCGGCGGCGTGACCACCCTGCTCGACCAGTACGACGTGCTCAGGGAGAAGGGCGCACGCCGCGTCTCCCCGCACACCGTCCCCATGCTCATGCCCAACAGCCCGGCGGCCAACGTCGGTCTGGAGGTCAACGCCCAGTCCGGTGTCCACACCCCGGTCTCGGCCTGCGCCTCGGGCGCCGAGGCCATCGGCTACGCCGTCGAGATGATCCGCACCGGCCGGGCCGACGTGGTCGTCGCCGGGGGCACGGAGGCGGCCATCCACCCGCTGCCGATCGCCGCGTTCGCCAACATGATGGCGATGTCCAAGAACAACGACGAGCCCCAGAAGGCCTCGCGCCCCTACGACACCGGCCGGGACGGCTTCGTCCTCGGCGAGGGTGCGGGCGTCGTCATCCTGGAGTCCGCGGAGCACGCCGCCCGGCGCGGCGCGAGGGTCTACTGCGAGGTGCTGGGCCAGGGCCTGTCGGCCGACTCCCACCACATCGCGCAGCCCGAGCCCACCGGCCGGGGCATCGCCGCCGCCATGCGGAACCTGCTGGACTCCAGCGACCTCAAGCCCTCCGAGGTGGCCCACCTCAACGCGCACGCCACGTCGACGCCGCTGGGCGACATCGCGGAGATCAAGGCCCTGCGCAAGGTGCTGGGCGACGACCTCGACCATGTCGCGATCTCGGCGACGAAGTCGATGACGGGCCACCTGCTCGGTGGCGCGGGCGGCATCGAGACGGTGGCCACCGTCCTCGCGCTGCACCACCACATGGCCCCGCCGACCATCAACGTGGACGACCTCGACGGGGACGTCGACGCGGACGTCGTGCGCGGGGAGCCGCGGCCGCTGCCCGAGGGGCCGATCGCGGCGATCAACAACTCGTTCGGATTCGGCGGACACAACGTGGTGCTGGCGTTCCGTTCCGTGTGACGGTCCGGCAGCCGTCCGCCCCGCCCTGATACGGGTGAAGCCCGCTTCCCGGGTCCGGGAGGCGGGCTTCGTCGTCGGCCGGGGAAGCCCGGCTCACACCACCTGGTGCAGCCAGCGGACCGGGGCGCCCTCGCCCGCGTGCCGGAAGGTCTCCAGCTCGTCGTCCCACGGCTTGCCGAGCAGGGAGGCGATCTCGGCCTCCAGATCGCTCTCGCCGCGCGTGGAGCGGGCCAGTGCGGCGCGCAGCCGGTCCTCGGGGATCAGGATGTCACCGTGCAGGCCGGTGACGGCGTGGAAGATGCCGAGGCCGGGGGTGGAGCTGTAGCGCTCGCCCTCGGCGGTCGGGCAGGGTTCGGCGGTCACCTCGAAGCGCAGCAGATCCCAGCCGCGCAGGGCGGAGGCGAGCTGCGACGCGGTGCCCGCGCGGCCCTTCCAGGAGAATTCGGACCGCCAGGTGCCGGGCGCGGCCGGCTGTCTGATCCAGTCCAGCTGGACCCGCACTCCGAGAACACCCGCCACCGCCCACTCGACATGTGGGCACAGCGCGCGCGGTGCGGAGTGAACGTACAGGACTCCACGTGTCGTCACCGGAACCTCCCGTGTGGGACGAGGTACGCCTTCCCCAGCGGCCTCGCGTCCGTACCGTCTCTTTCCGGCCACGACCCGAGGTTGTCATCAGTAAACAGCATCGGGAGTTAATCTCCAGAAAAGGGACAGTATGTGACGTGACGTAATGTACCGGAGCCACCCACGTGGGCGCGGACGGGCGGAACGCAACTGGTTCGACGGGGAAAAGCTACCGTGCGCCGGGGCCGTCCGTGTGACGTACCGTCGGTCCCAGGCCCTTGATTCGCCCAGCTTTCACCCGGCAGGGCGCGCACGCCTCCTACCTGGGGACGAGGAGTGTGCCGGGGGCATGTCCCCAGGCATAAACCAGGGGTAGACCGGAGGGGAACACACCGATGCGGGAGCCCGCGACACGCCCTCGGACGCGCGGGGCGCTCGCCGCGCTGGCGGCACTCGGCTGCGTCGGCACGGCCGCGCTGGCGGGGTGCTCCGGCGGGGGCGGTGACCACGGCGTGTCACGGAACGCGCCCGCCTCCTCGCGCGGCGCCTCCCCGTCGCCCTCCCCCACCCCGGACTGGAATCCGCGGCCCGGGTCCGTCGCGGCCGTCGGGGACTCCATCACCCGGGGCTTCGACGCCTGCTCGGTGCTGGCGGACTGCCCCGAGGTGTCGTGGGCGACCGGGACGGACGCCGCGGTGCGCAGTCTCGCGGTGCGGCTGCTCGGCGCGTCGAAGGCGGCGGACCACAGCTGGAACCACGCCGCGTCGGGGGCCCGGATGGTGCAGCTGCCCGCACAGATGGCGCTGGCGGCGAAGGAGCGGCCGGAACTGGTCACGGTGATGATCGGCGCGAACGACGCCTGCCGGGACTCGGCGGCGCTGATGACGCCGGTGGCGGACTTCCGCGCATCGTTCACGGCGTCGATGCGTCAGCTGCGGGCCGGGGCCCCGAAGGCGCAGGTGTACGTCTCCAGCGTGCCGGACCTGAAGCGGCTGTGGTCGACGGGGCGGGTGAACGAGCTGGGCAAGAAGATCTGGGACCTGGGGATCTGCCAGTCGATGCTGGCCGGCGCGGACGACCTCGGGCCAGCCGCCGTGGCCCGGCGCGAGGCGGTGCGCGAGCGGGTGGTGGCGTACAACGAGGTGCTGCGGGAGGTCTGCGCGAAGGATCGTCACTGCCGCTACGACGGCGGGGCGGTCTTCGGCTTCCGGTTCACCTCGGCGCAGCTGAGCCCCTGGGACTGGTTCCACCCGAGCCGCGACGGGCAGGCCCGGCTGGCGGAGATCGCCTACCGCAACGTCACGGCCTCACAGCCGCCCGCGTAGGGTCGGGCACCATGACCACGAGCACGGAGACGATCACGCGTACGGAGGACTTCGGGGCGCTCGCGGACGGGTCGCCCGTGCGCCGGTGGACGCTGGAGCGGGACGGCGTGCGGGTGCGGGTGCTCACGTACGGGGCCATCGTGCAGTCCGTGCTGGCACCGGGCCGGGACGGGTCGCGGGCTCCGGTGGCGCTGGGTCTGGCGGACGTCGGCGGGTACGAGGAGTTCCCGGGCCCCTACTTCGGCGCGGTGGTGGGGCGGTACGCGAACCGGATCGGCGGCGCGGCGTTCACCCTGGACGGGCGCACGCACCGCCTGACGCGCAACGAGGGCGGCAACCATCTGCACGGCGGGGCGAGGGGCTTCGACAAGCGGGTGTGGGACGCGGTGGCCGTCCCCGGCGGGGTGCGGATGTCCCTGGTCTCCGAGGACGGCGACGAGGGCTACCCGGGGCGGCTGGACTTCTCCGTGACGTACACCCTCGGGCCGGGCGGGGCGCTGGTGCTGGACCACCGGGCGGTGACCGACGCGCCGACCGTGCTCAACCCGACCAGCCATCTGTACTGGAACCTGGCGGGCGCGGACAGCGGCAGCGCGCTCGGGCAGCAGCTGCGGATCGCGGCGGAGCGGATCACTCCGGTGGACGCGGCCTCGGTGCCGACGGGGCTCCTCGCCCCGGTGGCCGGGACCCGCTTCGACTTCCGGCGGTACCGGACGGTCGGCGCGGGCTACGACCAGAACTTCGTCCTGGACGCGGCGCCCGCCGACGGGGTCGCCGCCGAGCTGTACGACGCCGGGTCCGGGCGGGTGCTGACGGTCCGGACGACCGAGCCGGGGCTCCAGCTGTACACGGCCGACCACTTCGACGGGCGGCCGTTCGGCCCGTGTGCCGGGATCGCGCTGGAGACCCAGCACTTCCCCGACTCCCCCAACCGGCCGGAGTTCCCGTCCACGGTGCTGCGGCCCGGCGAGGAGTTCGCCTCGCGGACGACGTACGGCTTCGGGGTGCGCTGACCGCTCGGGCGCCGGCGCCTATGAGCGGCGGCGCTCCGGGTCGGCCGTGATCTCCACCGTGGCGGTGGCCCGGACGTCGGCGAGCGAGCGGGCCGCCTGGACCTGATAGCGGCCGGGGACGGTGGCCCAGCCGTTCAGCGCCTCGTCCCAGACCTGGTAGGCGCGGCGCTCCACCGGGACGGTGACCTCGGCGCTCTCGCCCGGTCCGGCGGTGACCCGGGCGAATCCGGCCAGCCAGCGGGCCGGGCGCTCGGGGGTGCCGGGGGCGGGTTCCGGGGCGAGGTAGATCTGGACCGTCTCGCCGCCGGGGCGCGAACCGCTGTTGCGGACGCGGACGGTGACCGCCTCGGGGGTGGCCGTGACGGCGTCGTACTCCCAGCTGGTGTAGCCGAGTCCGTGGCCGAAGGGGTACGCGGGGGCGGTGCCCGCCTTCTCCCAGGCCCGGTAGCCGATGAAGACGCCCTCGGTGTAGGCGAGTTCGCCGTTCACCGGGGTGGTGGCGGTGACCGGGGCGTCGGCCAGGACGGCGGGCCAGGTGGTGGGGAGGCGGCCGCCGGGCTCCTCCGTGCCGAGCAGGACGTCCGCCAGCGCGTGCCCGGCCTCCTGGCCGGGGAACCAGCCGAGCAGGACGGCGGCGACCTCGTTCCGCCAGGGCAGCTCCACCGGGGAGCCGGAGTTGACGACGACGACCGTACGGGGGTTGACGGCGGCCACCGCGCGGACCAGGTCGTCCTGGTGGCCGGGGAGCTTGAGGTCGGTGCGGTCGAAGCCCTCGGACTCGACGCGTTCGGTGGTGCCGACGACCACGATCGCGGCGTCGGCTCCGCGGGCGTGCGCCACGGCCTCGGCGACGAGGTCCTTCGGGTCGCGGCGCGGGGCGAGGTGGACGAGGCAGCAGGAGACGCCCTTGAAGGGGTGGCCGGGAATGGGGACCGGGCGGTGGGTGAGCGAGACCTCGACGGGTTCACCGGCGGGGAGGGTGAGGCGGCCGCGCTCGACGGGCTCGCTGAAGAACGCGCCGAGCGGGTCGGTCCCCGGGGCGCGGTCCTGGTCGCCGTCGTACAGGGTGCGGCCCGCGACGGTGAGCGTGAAGCCGCCGAAGCCCCGGGTGCCGAAGGTGTGCTCGCCGCTCTCGCGCGGGGTGAACGTCCCGGTGATCTCGACGCTGTGCAGGGTCTCGTGGGTGACGCCGTCGGGCAGGTCGGCCCCGATCCACTGGATCTGGCCGGTGGGCAGCGGGAGCGTCGCCAGGACGGTCCCGGAGGCGTCGCGGCAGACGGCGGTGAGGTCGAACCCGGCCCCGGCGATGGAGAGTTCGTCGCTGGGGTCGGCTCCGACGGCGTAGCTCAGCGCGCCCTCGGGGAGGGCGGCGGTGAGGCCGTCGAGCGGGGAGACGACATGGTCGGGGAAGACCAGCGCGGAGCCGCCGCCGAGCACCCGGGCGTCCCGGGCGAGCGCCCCGCTCAGCGCGACGGTGGAGCCGGGCGCGAGCGGCAGGGTGCCGCCCTCGTTGCGGACGAGCACGAAGGAGCGGTGGGCGATCTCGCGGGCCAGCGCCTCGCCGTCGAGGGGTGCGGGCAGGTCGGCGGGGGCCACGGCGGGCGGGGCGGAGTCCAGGGCCCCGACGCGGGCGGCGAGCAGCAGGATGTTCCGTACGGCGATGTCGACGATCTTCTCGTCCACCTCCCCGGCCCGTACCGCGGTCGCGAGCGCCTCGCCGTAGACGGTGCGCGGCCCCGGCATGGCCGCGTCCAGGCCGCCGGTGACCGCCCCGACGGTGGAGCGGGCGGCGAGCCAGTCGGAGACGATGAAGCCGTCGAAGCCCCACTCGCCGCGCAGGACGGCGTTCTGGAGGTAGCGGTGCTCGGTCATGGTCGAGCCGTTGACCTGGTTGTAGGCGGCCATCACGCCCCAGGGGTGGGCGTTCTTGACGATCCGTTCGAAGGGCGTGAGATACAGCTCGCGCAGGGGGCGCGGGGCGACGGTGTTGTCGACGGTGAAGCGGTCTGTCTCGGCGTCGTTGGCCACGAAGTGCTTGACGGTGGTGGCGACCCCGCCGTCCTGGACGCCCAGGACGTAACCGGTGCCGATCTCGCCGGTGAGAAGGGGGTCCTCGCTGTAGGCCTCGAAGTGGCGGCCGCCCAGCGGGGTGCGGTGCAGGTTGACCGTGGGGGCGAGCAGGACGTGCACGCTCTTGCGGCGGGCCTCCTGGGCGAGCAGCCGCCCGGCGCGGCGGGCCAGCCGGGGGTCCCAGGCGGCGGCGAGCGCGGTGGGCGAGGGCAGCGCGATCGAGGGGTCGGCGGCGGTCCAGCGCACGCCCCGGACGCCGATCGGACCGTCGGACATCACCAGCGAGCGCAGTCCGATCGCGGGCAGGGCGGGCAGCGTCCACAGATCCTGTCCGGCCAGCAGGCGCGCCTTGTCGTCGAGGCCGAGTGCCGCGAGGGCCGCGTCGACGGCCTCCCGGCGCAGGGCTTCGGGGTCGCTGATGCTGGACGCGGCTGTCACGGCCGTACCTCCTGGTCGAGTCCGGTGGACGCCTCCATGGTGACGCGTTCACCGGTAACCTGGTAGGTTTTGTTATCTTTTCGTTACGTCGGTGGAGCCGGGTCCGTGACGCCGTACGGTTCTGCTGAGGGGGACCGGCGCGGGGCCGGGCGGCGGGGAAGGGGCCGGCGATGGCACGGGCCAGAAGCGAGGAGCGGCGGGCCGAGATCCTGCGGGCCACCCTTGAGGTGATCGCCGAGCGCGGTTACCGGGGCGCGACGCTGGGGGCGGTGGCCGAGCGGGTGGGTCTGACCCAGCAGGGGCTGCTGCACCACTTCCCGACGAAGGAGGCGCTGCTGGTGGCGGTGCTGGAGGACCGGGACCGGTGGGACACCGGCGGGGGCGGGGGCGAGGCGGACGCCTGGCGGCTGGAGCTGCTGGGCTCGCTGGTGGAGTACAACGCGATGCGGCCGGTGATCGTGCGGACGTTCGCGGCGCTGCTCGGCGAGAGCGTGACGGAGGACCACCCGGCCCGGGAGTTCTTCACCCGCCGCTACACCGGGGTCCGGGCCGCCATGGCGGCGACGCTGCGCGCGGAGTACGGCGGCACGCTGCCGGGCGGGCTGTCCCCGGAGCGGGCCGCCGTGCTGCTGGTGGCGGTGATGGACGGGCTCCAGTACCAGTGGCTGCTGGACCCGGAGGCGGTGGACATGCCGGGGGCGTTCGGGGAGTTCCTGGAGCTGCTGAGGACGGCCCGGGGCCCCGACGAGGCGTAGGGCGCGCCGGAGCCGGTCAGGCGGCCGGGCCGCCCGCGGCGGTGGCGGCGCCCGGGTCCCCGGCGGGGGCGACGGGCGGTTCGGCCGGGTCGACCAGGTCGCGTACGAGGAGGGTGGCCCCGGCGACGGCCCCCGGCATCAGGAACACCGCGACGAACGGCACCAGGAACGCGAGCGTGAGCGGAACCCCGAAGCCGAGGACCAGCAGCCGGCGGCGGCGGAGCAGGGCGAGCCGCGCCTTCAGCTCGAACCCCCGGCGCTGGAGGGCCACCCCGGTCAGCTCCTGGGCCAGGAAGTAGCCGGAGACGCAGAAGCCGAGCGCGGGGACCACCGTCTGGCCGACGACGGGGATGAAGCCGCAGGCGAAGAGGATGATCCCGTACAGCGCGACGCGCAGCAGGATGCGGACGGAGTCCCGGGCGGAGACCCACAGGTCCCGCCAGAGCGGCAGGCC
Source organism: Streptomyces sp. NPDC101181 (assembly GCF_044767975.1). Taxonomy (NCBI): domain Bacteria; kingdom Bacillati; phylum Actinomycetota; class Actinomycetes; order Kitasatosporales; family Streptomycetaceae; genus Streptomyces; species Streptomyces sp. NPDC101181. The sequence continues at coordinate 138,068 of NZ_JBIWOX010000004.1, forward strand.
GGACTCGGGGACCTCACCGCCCTCGCTGCGGTCGACCTCCTCGGAGAGCGAGTCGTAGAACGGCTGGCCGACCAGCAGGGTGACGGCGGTGAAGGTGATGACCGCGAGGAACAGCCCGAGGACGAAGACGAGCGCGGTCAGCCCGGTGCGCAGCAGCCCCTGCCACGGCGAGGTCCAGTCGTCGGCGAACGGGGTCGCCCAGGCGACGAGGTCGTCGGCGCCGTAGCCGAGTCCGATCAGGGCCCCGGCGTAGACGACCAGGGTGAGAAGTCCGGGCAGCAGACCGATCCCGAGCCAGCGCCCGTGCCGGACAGCCCAGCGCTGCCCCTTCGCCAAGTAGCCGAATCCTGCCCCGAGATCACTCATGGGCGTCAGCGTACTGGTGTGCGGGACCGCACCCCGGACGGGATGCGGTCCTTACGCGCGAGCGTGCGGAAGCCGTCAGGCGACCGACAGTTCGACCTTGATGTTGCCGCGGGTGGCGTTGGAGTAGGGGCAGACCTGGTGGGCCTTCTCCACGAGCGCCTGGGCGGTGGCCCGGTCGACGTTCGGGATGGTCGCGCTGATGGCGACCTCCAGGCCGAAGCCGCCCGCCTCGTTCTTGCCGATACCGACGGAAGCGGTCACCGTCGAGCCGGAGATGTCAGCGCCCTCCTGGCGGGCGACGACGCCCAGCGCGCCCTGGAAGCAGGCGCTGTAACCGGCCGCGAAGAGCTGCTCCGGGTTGGTGCCAGCGCCACTGCCGCCCATGGCCTTCGGCGGGTTGACCACGACGTCGAGCCGGCCGTCGTCCGAGGCGACCCGGCCGTCGCGGCCGTTCTCGGCGGTGGCGACGGCGGTGTAGGCGACGTCGATCTTCTGGATGGTCATGATGTGAGGATTCCTCCGGTTGGTGCGCCGCGACTCGCGCCCACGATCGCGACGGCCTGGGGTGAGCCTAACGGGTACCCGAACGGGCCGGAATCAGGCCAGGGAGACGATCATCTTGCCGGTGTTCTCGCCGCGCAGGAGGCCGACGAAGGCGTCGTACCCCTTCTCGATGCCCTGGATCGCGGTCTCCTGGTACTTCAGCTCGCCCGAGGCCAGCCAGCCCGCGACATCCTGGACGAACTTCTCCTTCAGGTCCGCGTGGTCGCCGACGAGCATGCCCTGGATGCGGAGCCGCTTGCCGATGATCAGTGCCATGTTGCGCGGGCCGGGGGTCGGCTCGGTGGCGTTGTACTGCGCGATCATGCCGCAGACGGTGACACGGCCGTGCAGGTTGAGCGAGCCGATCGCGGCTTCGAGGTGCTCGCCGCCGACGTTGTCGAAGTAGACGTCGATGCCGTCGGGGGCGGCTTCCCTGAGCTGGTCGCGGACGGGCCCGTCCTTGTAGTTGAACGCGGCGTCGAAGCCGTACTCCTCGACGAGGAGCCTGACCTTCTCGTCGGAGCCCGCCGAGCCGATGACCCGGGAGGCGCCGTTGATCCTGGCGAGCTGGCCGACCTGGCTGCCGACGGCCCCGGCCGCGCCGGAGACGAAGACCGCGTCGCCCTCCTTGAAGGAGGCGACGTCGAACAGGCCCGCGTAGGCGGTGAGTCCGGGCATGCCGAGCACGCCGAGGTAGGCGGAGAGCGGGGCGATACCGGCGTCGACCTTCACCGCGTGCTCGGCGGGGACGTCGGCGATCTCGCGCCAGCCGAGGCCGTGCAGCACGTGATCGCCCACGGCGAAGCCCTCGGCGGCGGAGGCGATGACCTCGCCGACCGCGCCGCCGTCCATGGGGCGGTCGAGCTGGAAGGGCGGGGTGTAGGACTTCACGTCGTTCATCCGGCCGCGCATGTACGGGTCGACCGAGAAGTGCTTGTTGCGGACGAGGATGCGGCCTTCGGCCGGAGCGGCGACCGCGGCCTCACGCAGCGCGAAGTCCTCGGCCCGGGGCCAGCCGTGCGGACGGGCGACGAGGTGCCATTCGCGGCTGGTCGTGGGCAGTGCAGCAGACATGGGCTCGGGTTCTCCTCAACGTCCTACGGGGTCTCCGGGGAGGTCCGCCGGAAAAGGTTCATTACGTGAAACAACCATGCTCCTGGATATTTCATGTTGTCAAGTAAATCGGTAGGCTGTCGGTCATGGCCACTCGTACAGACACCGTGACCCTTGAGGTCGTCGAGCTGATCGGCACCGTCGTGGCGCGCTACCACGAGGAGTACGACCGGGCCGCCGCCGAGCACGCGCTCACCGGGGCGCAGGCCCGGGTGCTCGGGCTGCTCTCGCTGGAGCCCCTGCCGATGCGGAGGATCGCCCTCAAGCTGAAGTGCGAGCCGTCGAACGTCACCGGGATCATCGACCGGCTGGAGACCCGGGGGCTGGTCGAGCGCAGGCCCGATCCGGCCGACCGCCGGGTCAAGCTGGCCGCGGCGACGGAGCGGGGCAGGCACACGGCCCGGGAGCTGCGGGACGCGCTGGACTTCGCCCGGGAGCCGCTGGCCGGACTCTCGGACACCGAGCGCACACTCCTGCGGGACCTGCTGCGCCGGATGCTGGGCGAGGCCCCCGCGGACGCCTGAGGGCGCGGCCCGCCGCGTAGCCCGTCCCGGGCGGTTCCTCACCTGGCAAAGGTCGCCAACTAGCCTTCTATAAAGCTAAGTTGAGGCGATCAGGCAGCCCGCTGAAGGGACGTGACCGCCGTATGACCGGTGCTCCGCAGCCCCCCGCCGAGGCCCCCGCGCCCGTCCCGCGACCGGCCGCACCCCCGCCTCCCCCCGTGGCGCGTGCCGCACGGTGGGTGGACCGGGCCCCCGCCGGGGTGCGGCCGTATCTGGAGGCGTTACGGCTGGACCGGCCGGTCGGGGTCTGGCTGCTGGTGCTGCCCGGGTGGATCGCGCTCGGCGCGCTCGCCGGGGCCCGGGACGGGGTGGTGCTCGGGCTGCTGCTCCTGGTCTACGGGGTGCTGTCGCGCGGCGCCGCCTGCGGGCTCAACGACGTGCTGGACGCCCGGTTCGACGTCCAGGTGCCGCGGACAGCGGGGCGGCCCGTCGCCTCCGGGCGGCTGAGGGCCGGGCGCGTGCTGGCGATGTCCTTCGCGGTGGGGGCGGTGGCGCCGCTCGTGATGGCGTTATGGAGCCTGGAGGCCGTGCTGTGGGCGGCGGCCGGGGCGCCCCTGGCGGCGCTGTACCCGTACCTGAAGCGGATCACCCACTGGCCGCACGTGTGGCTCGCGTTCGCCATGAACTGGGCGGTCGTGGTGGTGTACGTCCTGCTCGCCGGGGGGCTCGGGCCCGAAGGGTGGCTGCTGTACGGGGCGTTGATCTGCTGGGCCGTGGGGACGGACGTGATCTACGCCTGCCAGGACCGGGAGGCCGACGTGGGAGCCGGGGTACGGTCGGCCGCCGTGCTGCTGGGGCGCCGCAGCCGGGTGCTGGTGGGCGCTGTGTACGCGGCGGGCGTGGCGCTGCTCGCGTGGTTCGGGGCGGTCGCCGGGCTCGGGCCGCTCTTCTGGCCCGGACTGGGCGCGGTCGCCGTCCAGCTGGGGTGGCAGGTGTGGCGGGCCGACCCCGACGATGTGCGGGCCTGCGCGCGGGCGTTCGGCTCCAACCCGCTGTGCGGCCTGCTGATCCTCCTGGCCGTGCTCGCCGGGCGGATCGCTACCCTCGGCTGAGGGACGGGCGGCCCCGAAGAGTGGACGGCCCGGAGGAACGAGGCACCCGGAGGCGCCGGTGGGACTGCGGGACCGGATCGCGGCGGAGCTCACGGCGGCCCTGCACGGCGGCGATCTCCAGCTGGAGCGGTACGCGACGCCGCCCGGTGACCCCGGGCTCTTCGGGATCGCGCCCGGAGACCCGGTGTGGCGGGTGCACGGGCAGGCGACCGGGATGCTCGTCGGCGGGTTCGCCGCGCTCATGCTCCAGTCCCTGCACCCGCTGGCCATGGCCGGCGTCGACCAGCACTCCGACTTCCGCGCGGACCCGGTGGGGCGGCTGAACGGGACCGTACGGTTCATCACCACGACCACCTTCGGCTCCGCGCCCGCCGCCCGCGAGGTCGTCGCCCTCGTCCGGCGCATCCACACCCGGGTGCACGGCACCGCCCCCGACGGGCGGGCCTACCGGGCGGACGACCCCGGCCTGCTCACCTGGGTGCACACCGCCGAGGTGAGCAGCTTCCTCGCCGGTCACCAGGGCTACGCGCCCCGGCGGCAGCGGCTCACTCCCGCCGGCTGCGACGCCTATTACCGCCAGGCCGCGCCCATGGCCGAGGCGCTCGGGGCCCGGGGCGTGCCGCGCTCCCGCGCCGAGGCGGCGGACTACCTGACCCGGATGCGGCCCCAGCTCCACGCCACCGCGGCCGCGCTGGACTCGGTGCGCTTCCTGCGGGCCTTCGGCCGCAACCGGCGCGAGCGGCTGGTCGTCGGCCTGCTCATGAACGCCTCGGTCGGCATCCTGCCCGGCTGGGCCCGCGCCGAGCTCGGCATCCACCGCCCGGCACCCGTCCGCACGGGCTGGGACCGGCCCCTGGCCACGGCCGTCGGGCGCACCCTGAAATGGGGGCTCGGGCCCTCCCAGATCCAGGCCGCCGCCCGCGGACGGCTGTCCGGAGTCCCACCGAAGTCCCCGTCGGCCTGATCACCGGCCGGGAGGCGGTCCGCCGACAGCAGGCCCCGGTCCTCCGCGCACCACCAGCCGTGGCCCGCCACCCGTCATCGGACGTGGCCCCGCCCTACACGCACCACCAGAGGAACGGCGTGCAGGTCGAGGTCGGTGTCGGCGTGGGCGTCGGGGTGGGGGTGGGCTCGCCCGGAGAGGGCGGCGGGGGCGCGGGGGGCGTCGTCGGCTCCTGCGGATCGCCGGGCGAGGACGGGCCGGGGGACGGACTGCCGGACGCCTCGGGCGGACCGGGGTCCTCGGAGCCGCCCGGGTCCGGGGACTCCCCGGGCGGAGCCGTCCCGGACGCGCCGGGGCCCGGCGGACCCGTGGGCCCGGCGCCGGGGGCGCCGGTCGGCGAACCGTCCGCCGAGGGGGCCCGAGCCGGGTCCGTCCGGGTGCCGACCGGTCCCGGGTCCCGGGGCCGCTCGGGGGCAGGCGGGTCCGGCTGCGGCGCGGTGGGGTCGCCCGGCTCCTCGCGTACGTAGTCGGAGGCGGTGTCCTCGCGCCCGGGTTCCAGGGCCAGTTCGGCCAGGCTCAGGACGCCCGCCGCGAGGAGGAGCCCGAGGGTCGCGAGCAGGACGGTCCGGCCGCGCCGCCGGTGGCTGCCCCGGTTCTTACGGCCCCGCTCGTCGGCACGGCCGCCCCGGCCCCGCTCGCCTTCTCCACGACTCCCCTGACCCCGCTCGTCGTCACTGCCGCCGGGGCCGCCGATATCGCTCCCCCGGGCGCGGCGCCGCGCGCGCCGGTCCTCGCGCCGGCGCCCGCGTACGGGGCCGGTGGGGCGGTGGGCGGAGGCGGCCGCTTCGTCCGGCGCGTCCGGTGCGTACCCGGTGGGCGCGGACACGGCGTAGGGGCCCAGCGCCTCGGCGGGAGCTCCGCACCCGGCGCAGGCCAGGGCTCCGTTGAGATGCCGTCGGCACGAGTGGCAGTAATCCATGGCGCCCGCAGGTTAGACGTGTACGGATCAACGGAGGAACCCGCACAGGTGAGGATCCTGTGAGGAAGGCCGGATTCCGGTGACGGCCGGTCCGATACGCCTGACCTGCGGGAAGATGGGTCACATGACCGCTCCCACCCCCTTCGGCCCGCGTGAGTTCCAGCTCGTCCTGCTCCGTCGGATGGCCGACCACCACCCCGGGCTGGTCGAGGAGGCCCGGCAGGAGCTGAGCGCCTCGACCGCCGATCTGCGCGAGGCCAACCGCCGCTGGCAGGCGATGGTCCGCGCGCCACGGGGCCGGGGCGCGCTGCGGCGCTACCGCTCGGTGCTCGGCGAGCCGGAGCTGACGCTGAAGCGCCGGGTCGGGGACCTGGAGTGCGAGGCGCTGCTGTGGCCGGTGCCGCTGTGGCCCCGGCTGCGGTTCGAGGTGATGGCCGGGCCGGGCGGGGCGGTGTGGAACGAGTGGCTGGTGCGGGCCCCGGGGGCGGCGGGCCCGGAGCTGACCTCGGTCGACGGGCTGCGCCCCTGGTCGTGCACGGTCGACGAGGTGGCGCGGGCCTTCCCCCCGGCGCGGCCGATGGAGGGCAGCGCGCCGACCCGGTGGGCGCTGTCCGTCACCGATCCGGCGACCGGGCGGGAGCGGGTCGCCGAGTTCACCTGGGGCCTGTTCCAGCGGCTGCTCCCGGCCTGAGCCCGCACCGCGCCCTCCGGGCGTTCCGTGCCGCGCCCCTCCCCCGGCACCACCGCTGACACCGTCGCCGTCCGCGCCGGGGATCACCGCTGACGCCGCCGCCCGCCCCCGGGATCTGGCGGCCCGTCAGCTGATGGCCCCCTTACGGCGCAGCTCAGCGCGCGCGACGGGCCGGGCGGCGGGACCATGCAAGGAGAAGGAAGAGACCGGCTGCCGCCGGTGCCCCCATCCGCGCGCTCTCGGGAGAACCGTCGTGACCGTCAGCCTTGAGCAGTTGCAGCGTTGCCATGTCGCCGTCGACCTCGGGGCCGCGAGGACCCGGGTGTACGTGAAGGGCCTCGGGCTCGTCGTCGACGAGCCGAGCGTCGCCGCCGTCAACACCCGTACCGGTTCGCTCATCGCCGTCGGCGCGCTCGCCGAACAGATGACCGGCCGCACCCCGGAGTACATCCGGGTGGCCCGCCCGGTGTCCGGCGGGACCGTCGTCGACATCGAGATGGCCCAGCGGATGCTGCGTCATCTGCTCGGCGACAAGCTCCGCCGCCAGCTGCGCCGCAAGCCCCGCCTGCGGGCCGCCGCGTGCACCCCGCACCAGGCCGATCCGCTGGCCCAGCGCGCGACGGTGGAGACCCTGGTCGGGCTCGGCGCCCGCCGGGTCGAGCTGGTGGACACCCTGATCGCGGCGGCCGTGGGCTGCGGGCTCCCGGTCGAGCAGCCGACCGCCACCATGATCATGGTGTGCGGGGCCGCCACCACGCAGATCGCGGTGCTCTCGCTCGGGTCGATCGTGACCGCCGTACGGATTCCGGTGGGCGGCAACGCGATCGACGAGGCGATCATCCAGTACCTGCGCCAGCGCCACGAGCTGGTGCTGCCGAGCCAGTCGGTACGCCCGCTGCAACTGGCGCTGCACGGCAACGGCCTCCAGCTCACCGGCCCGGCCCTCACCGACATCCACGGCCGCGACGTGGCGACCGGCCTGGCCCGTACGGTACGGGTGGACACCGCCTCCGTACGCAAGGCCATCAACACCCCGCTCACGGCGGTGCTGGACGGCGTCGGCAAGGTCCTCCGCGACTGCCCGCCGGATCTGGTGGCCGACCTCGCGGAGCGCGGCATCATGATGGTGGGCGGCACCGCGCTGCTCCCGGGCCTCGACCAGATGCTGCGGGACGCGACGGGCATGCCGGTGCAGATCGCGGAGCGCCCCGACGTCTGCTCGGTGCTGGGCCTCGGCGCGATGCTCGACGGCAAGATCCAGCCGATGGTCCTCAACCCGCTGGCGGGGTGAGCCCGTCGACGGCCCCGGGTGAGAAGGACTCCGCCGCCGGGGCCGGGCGGCTGCCGATGCTGCTGGAGGCGGTGCTCGATGTCGGCAGCGATCTCGAACTGGCCGCCACGCTCCAGCAGATCGTGGACACCGCGACCGCCCTGACCGGGGCCCGCGAGGGCGCGCTCGGCGTGCTGGAGCCCGAGCGGGACCGGGTCGCCGAGCTGTACACGGCCGGGGCGGCGACGGCGGAGCGGCCGGAACCGGGTTCGCTCCGGGCGCCGATCCTGGTGCACACCGAGGTGTTCGGCCATCTCCACCTCTCCGGGAAGGGGCCGGGGTCCTCCTTCTCCGCCACGGACACGGCCCTGCTGCGGGTCATCGCCGCGCAGGCGGGCATCGCCATCGGCAACGCCCGGCTCTACGAGACCGCCCGGCAGCGCGAGCGCTGGATCGAGGGGGTGGCCGCCGTCACCACGGCCCTGCTGACCGGCACCGACGCCGCCGACGCGCTGACGACGGTCGCCGAGCAGGCCCGCGCGCTCGCGGGCGCGACGGCCGGGGTCATTCTCCAGCCGACCGAGGCGGGCGGGATGGAGATCGTCACCGCCTCCACCGCGGACGACCCGGCGGGGATCGTGGGCGCGGTGATCGAGCCCGGTTCGCCGGTGCTGGTCCAGCTGCTCGGCGGCGAACCGGTCTTCATCGACGACTCCGCGACCGACCCCCGGATGACCACCGGCGTACGTTCCCGCTTCGGGCCGAGCATGATGCTGCCGTTGCAGAGCGGCGGGCGGCTCATCGGCACCCTGGCCCTGCCGCGGCGGCGCGGTGAGGCGCCGTACACGGACGTGGACCGGCTGCTGGCGACCCAGTTCGCCTCGCAGGCCGCCCTGGCGCTGGTGCTGTCGGACGCGCAGGCGGACCGGGAGCAGCTCGCGGTGTACGAGGACCGCGACCGGATCGCCCGTGACCTGCACGACCTGGTGGTCCAACGGCTCTTCGCCACCGAGATGATGCTGGAGTCGACCCGGCGTCGGGCCGCGTCCGAGGAGACCCGCGAGGGCGGAGCCGCCGGGGACGGCGGGGACGACGGGAGCGGCGTGGCCTGGAGCGGCGGCGGCGACGAGACCGGCGGCAGCGGCAGCGGGAGTGGCGAGACCGGCGGCGGGAGCGGGGGCGGCGAGAACACCGGGGATCTGCTGGGCCGGGCCGTGGACGAGCTGGACTCCACCATCCAGGAGGTCCGCACCGCGATCTTCGCCCTCCAGCAGCCGCCCGCCGCCGCCCCGCGCTCCTTCCGGGGCCGGGTACTGCGGGAGACCGGGGGCGCGGCGGCGCTGCTGGGCTTCCCTCCGTCGGTGCAGTTCACCGGCGCGGTGGACGCGCTGGTGGGCGAGGAGACGGGGCGGGAGCTGCTGGCCGCGCTGCGCGGGGCGCTGGCCGCCGCGCACCGCAGGCCCGGGGTCTCCGCCATCGAGGTGGAGGTGGACGCCACGGTCAGGCTGCCGGACGGGCGGGGCGGGGTGCGGCTGGTGGTCGCGGACGACGGGCGCGGCGAGGACGACGCCGGGCCCACCACGGTGACCTGGCAGGCGCCGCTCTAGGGTGCCCGTCCCCGACGGGCCACGACGCACGGCGGGCCGACGCACGACGGGCCGACGCATGGCGGGCCGACGCGCGGCAGGGCGACCGGGACAGCGCCGAGGGGCGACCGGCGTACGGCACGCCGTGGGGCGGACGCACCCCGGCAGCCCGTGGGGCGGGTCAGTGTTTGGGGGCCGCCCGCAGCGCGATGCGGGTGGTGGAGTGGGCGACGCCCGCCTCCCGCTTCAGCCGGCGCAGCAGCGTGTCCAGCGCCCCGGGGTCGGCGGCGGTGGCCCGTACGAGGTAGTCGTGGCCGCCGGTCACGTGCACCACCTCGGTGATGCCGGGCAGCATCAGCACCGAACGCTCGAACTCCTCGTTCGTCGTGTCGAGGCGCAGCGTCACATCGATGAAGACCACCAGGCCCGAACGGGTGTCGGCGGCCGGGTCGACGATGACGGTGAAGCCGCGGATGACCCCGTCGCGGCGCATCCGGCGGACCCGGTCGCCCGCCGCGTTGGCGCTGAGCCCCACGCGTACGCCCAGATCCCGGTACGAGATCCGCGCGTCCTCCTGGAGAATGCCGAGGATTTCCCTGTCCAGCCGGTCCATACCGCGATTGTCGCAGCTTGTGGCGATATCGGCCGGGGGAAGCCGGTGTCGCCCGGTTGGCGCAGCCCGACGGGCCGTGCGCTCACCCGGCCCCTTGACTTGCTGTGTGGATACCGCCGTGAAGCAGTCCCCCGAGCCGCCCGCGGCCGCGGACGTCGCGCCGCCCGCGGCCGCGTACCGCAATCTCGTCATGGCGACGATCGGGTTCGCGCTCACCTTCTGGGCGTGGAATCTGATCGCGCCGATGTCCGGGGACTACAAGGACCGGCTCGGGCTGAGCTCCTTCCAGCAGTCGTTCCTGGTGGCCGTACCGGTGCTCGTCGGGTCGCTGGGTCGTATCCCGGTGGGAGCGCTGACCGACAAGTACGGCGCGAAGCTGATGTTCCCGCTGGTGTCGGCGCTGACGATCGTGCCCGTACTGCTGCTGATCCCGGCGAAGAACTCCTACGGCGCGATGATCGCCGTGGGCTTCCTGCTGGGGCTCGGCGGGACCACGTTCGCGATCGGCGTCCCGCTGGTCAACTCCTGGTTCCCGCCGCACAAACGGGGCTTCGCGCTGGGTGTGTTCGGCATGGGCATGGGCGGGGTGGCGCTCTCGGGGTACTTCACCCCGCGCATCGCGAAGCACGGCGACAACCTGCCGTTCCTCGTGGTCGCGGGAGCGCTGGTGGTGTTCGCGCTGCTGGCCGCCGTCCTGGTCAGCGACCATCCCGACCGCAAGGTCCCCACGGACACCCTGGCGCACCGGCTCGGCGAAGCCGGGAAACTGCGGGTGACCTGGGAGCTCTCCGCGCTGTACGCGATCGGCTTCGGCGGGATCGTCGCGTTCGGGGTCTATCTGCCGACGTACCTGAAGACCTGGTACGAGATGTCCCCCACCGAGGCGGGCACCAAGGCGGCCGGGTTCGCCCTGGTCACCGTCGTCTTCCGGCCGGTCGGCGGCTGGCTCTCGGACCGGATCCACCCGGCCACGGTGACCTCCGGGGCGCTGCTGCTCGCCGCCCTGATGGCGATCGTGCAGGCCTTCGAGCCACCGCTGAACCCGCTGGGCACGATCGCCCTGCTGGCCATGGCGGCCGGACTCGGCACCGCGAGCGGCAGCGTGTTCGCGCTGGTCTCCCAGGTGACCCCGCAGCCGAAGGTGGGCAGTGTGACGGGGATCGTCGGTGCGATGGGCGGGCTCGGCGGATTCGTGCCGCCGCTGGTGATGGGGGCGATCTACAGCGCCAAGGACTCGTACGCGATCGGGTTCATGCTCCTCTCCGACCTGGCGCTGGCGGGCTGTGTGTACGCGTACGGGCGGATGCGGACCGTGCGGCGATGAGGCGAGCGTCATCCCGGCGGTCACCCACTCGGCGACTACCCCCGCCCTAGGGCCTGTCGTCACACTGCCGTCGGGCGGCAGGCGGCAGGCGGCAGTGTGACGACAGGCCCTAGGCTGCCCGCGTGACCCTCCTCCTTCCCGCTCTCCAGTCCCCCGTCGGTCCGGCGGCCTCCCGCGAAGCCGTCCGCTTCGGTGACCTCGCTCTGACGTACGGGCAGCTGGCCGACGCCTCCGCCGCTCTCGCCACCCGGATCGCGGACGCGGAGCGGGTGGCCGTCTGGGCCACGCCGACGCCGGAGACGGCGATCGCGGTGGTGGCGGCGCTCCGGGCCGGGGTGGCGGCTGTCCCGCTCAACCCCCGTACGGGAGAGCGCGAGTTGGCACACATCCTCGCCGACAGCGAACCCGCGGCGGTGCTGTCGGGCCCGGACGAGGAACTGCCGCCCGCGCTGGGGCCGCTGCGCCGGGTGACGGTGGACGCGCGGGCACCGCGGCGCGAGGAGGGCGGGCGAGGGGACGACCGCGGGGCGGGTGCGGCGCCCGCAGCACGCGACGCGGGCGCGGCACCCGAGGACCCCGAGGCCGCCGCCCTGATCGTCTACACCTCCGGCACCACCGGGCCGCCCAAGGGGGCCGTGCTCCCCCGCCGGGCCCTCGCCGCGTCGCTCGACGCCCTGGAGGACGCCTGGGGATGGACCGGCGACGACGTCCTGGTGCACGCGCTGCCGCTGTTCCACGTCCACGGGCTGATCCTGGGCGTCCTCGGCCCGCTGCGGCGCGGCGGTTCCGTACGCCACCTGGGCAGGTTCTCCCCCGAGGGCGTCGCCCGTGAGCTTGGGTCCGGCGGCACGATGCTCTTCGGCGTACCGACCATGTACCACCGGCTGGCGGAGGCCCTGGAGGCCCCGGCGGACCGTGCCGGACGGGACGCCCTGTCCGGGGCGCTGGCGGGGGCGCGGCTGCTGGTCTCCGGTTCGGCGGCGCTGCCCGTGCACGACCACGAACGCATCGCGGCGGCGACCGGGCAGCGGGTCGTCGAGCGGTACGGCATGACGGAGACCCTGATGAACACGGGTGTCCGGGTGGGCGGCGCCCCGCGCCCCGGGACGGTCGGCCCACCGCTCGCGGGGGTGGAGCTGCGCCTGGTGGAGGAGGACGGCTCGGTGCTCGACGGGGAGGGGGCCATCGGGGAGATCCAGGTCCGGGGCCCGAACCTGTTCACCGGGTATCTCAACCGCCCCGACGCCACGGCCGCCGCGCACACGGAGGACGGCTGGTTCCGGACGGGCGATGTCGGGACGGTGGACGCGGACGGCTGGGTGACGATCGTCGGCCGCAAGGCCACCGACCTGATCAAGAGCGGCGGCTACAAGATCGGCGCGGGTGAGATCGAGAACGCGCTGCTGGCCCACCCGGGCGTCCGCGAGGTCGCCGTCACGGGCGAGGAGGACCCTGACCTCGGCGAGCGGGTGGTGGCCTGGGTGGTCGCGGCGGACCCGCAATCCCCGCCGGGCGCGGCGGAGTTGGCGGACCATGTGGCCGCGCAGCTGGCCCCGCACAAGCGCCCACGTACGGTGCGCTACCTGGACGCGCTGCCCCGCAACGACCTGGGCAAGATCCTGAAGAGGTCGCTCCGTGCCTGAGGAGACCGTGCCGGGGACGTCGCTCCCCGGCGGGACCCCGTCCCGGATGACGGCCCGTGCGGCGATCGCTCTGCTGACCGGCGCGGCGGGCTTCACCGAGCACCGCCCCCGCCCGCGCGCCCTGCCCGCCGACGGGCCGCTCGGCTGGACGGGCTACGACGTGGCGCGCGAACGGGCCTCGGCGCGGACCGGGGAGGAGGAGTCCGTGGTGTACGGCACCGGGGTCGTGGGCGATCGCGCGTGCGTCCTGGTCTCCTTCGAGTTCGGCTTCCTGGGCGGCTCGTTGGGGCTGCTGACGGGCGACCGGCTGGAGGCCGCGTACGAACTGGCCCTGGCCCGGCGCCTCCCCCTGGTCTCGCTCGTCGCCACCGGCGGCAGCCGGATGCAGGAAGGCATGGTCGCGCTCACCCAGCTCCAGCGGGTGGCCGCCGCCTCCACCCGGCTGCGCGCGGCGGGCCTCCCGCAGCTCGCGGTGGTCCGCGATCCGGCGACGGGCGGCGGCTGGGCCACCGTGGGGGCGGGCTCGGACGTGGTGCTGGCCCTGTCCGGCGCGCAGGTCGGCTTCGCCGGGTCCCGGGTCCGCCCGCCGGACGCGGAGCCGTACGCGTACAGCGCCGAGGGCCAGTGGGAGGCGGGCCAGGCCGACGCGGTGGTCGAGCCCGGGGAGCTGCGGGACACGGTGGGCCAGTGGCTGAGGGCGCTGAGGCCGGGCGATCCGGGGACGGTTGCACGGGAGCTCACACCGGGCGATCCGGGGACGGTTGCACGGGAGCTCCCGGAGGCCGCACCGCTCCCCCGCGCCCAGCCGTCCGCCTCCGCCTCCGGGCCGCCGTCGAGCGGGTGGGAGGCGGTGGCGCGGGCCCGCGCCCCGGAACGCCCGCGCGCGGAGGCGTATCTGACGGACTACTTCGCCGTACGGCTCCCGCTGCGCGGCGACCGGTGCGGCGGCACGGACCCGGAGCTGCTGTGCGGGTTCGGGCTGCGCGCCGACGGACGGGCAGTGGCGTACGTCGCGCAGTGCGGGACCCCGACCCGCCCGGCCGGATACCGTGCGGCGGCCCGGACGATCCGGCTCGCGGACCGGCTCGGCGTCCCCGTCCTCACCCTGGTCGACACCCCGGGTGCGGCGAACGACGCCGAGGCGGAACGGGCCGGGGCTGGCGCGGCCATCGCGGACACCTTCGCGGCGATCGCGACGGCCCGGGTCCCGGTGACGACGCTGGTGATCGGCGAGGGCGGCTCGGGCGGGGCCCTGGCCCTGGCGGCGCCCGGCAACACCCACGTGACGACGGACAGTTACTTCTCGGTGATCGCCCCGGAACTGGCGGCGGCGATCCTCAAGCGGCCCCCGTCCGAGACGGGCGCCACAGCCGACCAGCTGCGACTGCGCCCGCAGGACCTGCTGGAGCTCGGGCTCGTGCGCTCCATCGTCGGCTGAGGGGCGGCCCACTGCGCGAATATCCACGCGGGTCGGGTGCGGCGGAACGGACGTCCGACGAGGCCCCCGAGCGGCCTGATGGAGACGTCAGACGTCTTGGTCAACGGCCCGGGGGCCTCGCGCGTCGCGCTGCACGGCCCGTCACCCGGCCGCCGGCCACATCGAAGAAGCTCAGTTCATCGGTGAAGGGTCGGACGGGGCGAGGAAGGCTGCGAGGGCTCCCGCGTCGGCGTAGTGCTCGGTGAGCTTCGCTATCTTGCCGTCGGCGAGTTCGAACCGCTCGACGAACGAGGTACGGAAACCGTCCGGGTACCCCTCACGGGCTGTGAACGTCACCTCGTAGTAGTGCAGGACGGTGTTGTCCGTCTCGAAGAACTCGGATCCGCTGGTGCTGAACTGGACGGCGGCAACCTCGGCCATCTGCGCCGCCGCGGTGTGCCACTGCTTCCAGCCGTCGAATCCGACCAGGCGGCCGAAAAGGCTCTCGGGCTCGATGAGGATCGACTCGTCCGTGATGTAACGAGGCAATGTGGCGAGAAACGTCGGCTCGTCGAGCACCGTGGATTCGATGAAAGCACTGTACTCCTTGATGAATTCGATCTGACTGCTCACGTTTTCCCTTTCTCACGGGCGGAGTTCTGGCGCACCTGTCCCGCGCCGCTCGGCGCCATGCTCCTGAGCGCGAACCGGGCGGGGCTGTCACGCAGTGCGTGAGCTGGGAAAGGCGGCAGAGGCGGAAGTCGAGTTCGTGCGGAAGAAGTACCGCGGCGCGGCGTATACGGGGCCGGGGCACGTCCGATACAGACCGGACGGCGCCCCCGGCCTCGACGCGGCCGACCTCGGGAGCCGCGTCCCGGAACCGGCGCACGGCGACGTCGATCGGCAGGACTCCACCGGCTGCCCACCTGACTCCCGCGGCTGCCAGTCATGCCGCTTCCGCATGGACCCATGCCGTCGAAGCTTTGGACAGCTGGGCACGGCGCAGAGTTTCCTGGGCGCATCGAGATGTAAGGAAACAGAATGATGCGCAAGGCAGTTGTCACGGGCGGAACCGGTGGAATCGGAATTCACGTGGCCGCAGGGCTACAGAAGGAGGGATTCCACGTCACCATCATCGGCCGCGATGCCCACCGCGGCGATGACGCGGTGCGGAGCCTCGGAAGCAACGTGCGCTTCCTCCAGGCCGACCTCTCGTCCCTGGATGAGATTCTCACCGTGGGTGCACGGCTGGCGGACGAAGGGCCGTTGCAGCTACTGGTGAACAATGTCGGCGGAATGTGGTCGACGCGTCGGGAGACGGTCGACGGTATCGAGGCGAGCTTCGCCCTCAACCACCTCTCCCCGACCCTGCTCACCACCACTCTGCTCGACGCTCTGCGGGCAGGTTCCCCGAGCCGGATCGTCGACGTGACCAGTTCGTCGATCACCACGGCGGTGATCGACGGGCTTCCCACCTACGAGCAGATCGAGCAGGACGGGGAGTACCACGGCATGGCCGTCGCCGGCCGGGCCAAGCTGGCCCACCTCGCGCACAGCCTCGATCTCGCCGAGGAACTGAGCGGCAGTGGTGTTTCGGTCGTCGTCGTGGACCCCGTCGGGCCGGGAGCCGCGGCGACTCCGAACGCCGCGGAGATGACCCCGGAGATCCTTCCTCCCGCCATTCGCGGCCTCTGGGACCAGATCCAGGCCGGTATGGTCTCCGCGGACCAGGTCGCCCACTCCGTCGTCACCGCGGCCACCGACCCCGCCCTCGACGACTTCACCGGAGTGACCCTCGGACCGGACGGGAAGCCGTCGCAGGACCTCGTGAAGTACCTCACCCCGGACATCTCTGACTCGGTCCGCGCACTGACCCGACGCGTGCTCGCGGGCTGACCGCGAGCCCGGCCGCGTGCTCGTCCGCCGACGTCGGGCGGACGAGCACGCCGATCCGCGATTCCGCGGATCCGTCCGTCACGCCGGTGCCAACTCCGCCGCGTTCTGCACGAAGTACGCGATGTGACGCGACGTCGCCGTGTCGGACCAGGCCAGCTCCACGCGGCTCGGCGACAGGTCCCGGACCTGGACGACGCTGATCCCGGTGAGGGTCAGCTCCGGCAGCAACGGCTCCGGAACGAACCCGACGGCGTGCCCCAGCCGGATGTGCGCGGTGTACTGGGCGGCGTCCGTCACCACGGGGCCGGGCTTCCACGGATACGCGTCGCGATCCGCTCCGGCCCAGTACGCGGCGTGCTCGTCGGTGGTGTCCGACCAGACCGGGAACACCTCGTCGGCCAGGTCGGCCCGTTCGATCACTTTGCGGGCGGCGAGCGGGTGGGCCGAGGGGAGCAGCGCCACGCGGCGGTCGGCCCGGACCAGCTCGGTGTCGATGCCGCGCCGGTCGAACGGCTGCCGCACGATCGTCACGTCCGCGTCCCCGGCCCGGACCTCGGCGAGCTGGGTCCCTCCGTCCACCACGTCTCCGCGAGCGGGCGCGTGTGCTCCACGTGTCGCGTTGTGGTGCGACACGAGGTGCTGGAGGATGTCGACCTCGCACCCCCGCGCCGTGACCCGTAGACGGGTCTCCTGGAGGTCGTGCCGGGAGGCCCTGGCGACCGCGGTCCGCGCCGCTTGGTCGACCACCAGCGCGTCCGCGTACAGGGCCTGCCCCGCCGGGGTCAGGGTGACCCCTTGGTGGCCGCGCTCGAACAATGCCGTCCCCACGGCGGACTCCACGTACTGGATGGCCCGCGACAACGCCGGCTGTGTCATCCCCAGGCGCGCGGCGGCTCCGCTGACGGTTCCCTCCTGGGCCACCGCCAGCAGGTACCGGAAATGTCTCAGCTCGATCTCCCTGGCCATCCCCCCAGTGTCCCAGAAACGCCTTGAAGCTCTCCGGACACGCGGCTGAGGCGCTGGAGGCGGAGGCCCGGCCCCGGGTGCGCGCGGCCGAACGGGCCACGGCTGCGGCTACGGCTTCGGGTCGCGGGCGTCGTAGCGGGCGAAGGCGGGCCACTTCAGGGCGAGCAGCGCCACCGCGACGACGCACGCGATGCCACCGCCGGTGACGGCGACGGCGGGCGAGAGGAGGTCGGCGGCCGAACCGGCGAGGAAGTCCCCGAGCC
Source organism: Streptomyces sp. NPDC101181 (assembly GCF_044767975.1). Classification (NCBI taxonomy): domain Bacteria; kingdom Bacillati; phylum Actinomycetota; class Actinomycetes; order Kitasatosporales; family Streptomycetaceae; genus Streptomyces; species Streptomyces sp. NPDC101181. Next base: position 155,296 of record NZ_JBIWOX010000004.1, read on the forward strand.
GGGGCCCGCCCGCCACCACGACGATGAACACGCCCTGGAGGCGGCCGCGCATCTCGTCGGGCACGGCGGCCTGGAGCATGGTGTTGCGGAAGACCATGGAGATGGTGTCGGCGCACCCGGCGAGCGCGAGGAAGAGCAGCCCGAGCCAGAGGTTGCGGGTGAGCCCGAAGACGGCGATGGCGGTGCCCCAGGAACCGACCGCGATGAGGACGGCGAGCCCGTGCCGCCGGATCCGGCCGAGCCACCCGGAGAACACCCCGCCGAGCAGGGCGCCCAGGGCGGGGGCGGCGACGAGCAGTCCGGTGGTCCGCGCGTCACCCCCGTACCAGAGGACGGCGACGACGGGGAAGAGGGCGCGGGGGTGGGCGAGGACCATGGCGCACAGGTCGGTGAAGAAGGTCATCCGCAGATTGGGCCGGGTCCCCAGGAACCGCAGCCCGTCCCGTACGGAGGCCCGCTTGCGCGTCTCGCCCTCCTGCCGGTCGGGCAGCATCGAGGGCAGCCGCCACATGGCGTAGAGCGAGGCGGTGAAGCAGACGGCGTCCACGGTGTACGCGGCGTGATACCCCCACCAGCCGACGATGAGCCCGCCCAGCATCGGCCCGACCAGGGTGCCGGTGGTGCCGGTCATGCTGTTGAGCGCGTTCGCGGCGGGCAGTTGTTCGGCCGGGAGCAGCCGGGCGATCATCGAGGACCGGGCGGGCGCGTTGAGCGCGAAGCAGACCGCCTGGAGGGCGACGACGGCGTACAGCAGCCCGACGTTCTCGATCCCGGCGGTCGTGGCCCCCACCAGCACGAGCGCCAGCAGGAACGATCCGGCGGCGCTGAACAGCCCCAGCTTCCGCCGGTCCACGGTGTCGGCGACGGCGCCGCCGTAGAGCCCGAACACCACGAGCGGCACGAGCGAGCAGAGCCCGATGAGCCCCACGGAGAACGCGGACCCGGTGATGTCGTAGACCTGCAAGGAGACGGCGAGGGCCGTCATGCCCTGCCCGACCCAGGAGACGGTGTTCCCGAACCACAGCCGCCGGTAGTCGGGGGAGGTACGGAGCGGGGTGAGGTCGGCGAATATCCGGGGGCGCTGCGCGGGCGGTCGGGTCGTTTCGGTCACACGGGATGGTATGCGCTCGCCGCGCCCCCGCGGAGCCGGCCCGTCCCCGGACAGGGACGGGCCGGCTCCGTACTGCGCGCGCGGGCGGGCGCGTGCCTCACGGCTTGCGCGCGACGGCCCCGTACATGGCGATGGCCGCGTCGTCGACGCCCTCCTGGTCGGGGCCGGGGCGCCACTTGTGCACCTGGACGACGCCGGGGTCGACCAGCTCCAGTCCGTCGAAGAGTCCGGTGGCGGTCGGCAGGTCGCGCAGGGCCATCGGCATGCCCTGACGGCCGTACTCCTCGGCGACCCGGCCCACCTCCTCGGGGGCGAAGTCCGCCGTGCCCACGGTCATCGCGAGGTAGCTGCCGGAGGGCAGCGGTTCGAGGAGACGCCGCACCAGGCGGTCGTCGTCCGGCGGGAGGATGAAGTGCAGGATGCCGATGACCATCAGCCCGACCGGTTCGTCCAGGTCGATGAGCGACTGGAACTGCTCGCTGCCGAGGATGGCGTCCGGGTCGTTCATGTCGGCGTCGACGTAGGCGGTCGCGCCCTCCGGGGAGCTCTGGAGGAGCGCCCGCGCGTGCGCCAGCACGATGGGGTCGTTGTCGACGTAGACGACGTGGCCCGACGGCACCTCGTGCTGCACCACCTCGTGCAAGTTCGGGGCGGTCGGCAGCCCGGTGCCGATGTCCAGGAACTGGCGGATGCCCTTGTCCCGCGCGAGATAGCGGCCCGCGCGGTGCATGAACCGCCGGTTCTCCTTCATGTGCACCGGCAGCGCGGGCCAGTGCCGGCACATGGCGTCGCCCGCCTCCTCGTCCACGGGGTAGTGGTCCTTGCCGCCGAGGATGTAGTCGTACACCCTCGCCGAGTGGGGGACAGAGGTATCGATCCGGCCAGCTACGTCGTTCACAGCCCGCTCCGTTCTACGCGTGCAGAAGGATTACCGAAGATACCCGCACCGTTGTGCGGGAGCGCTGCCGCACCCCGTCCCGGCCGCGGAGGGCGCGTACCGGGGCGGTCCGGTGCCCCGGCGCGGGCGGCGGGCGGGCGTCCGCCTCAGGGACCGCCTCGCACAAACGTGGAGAGGCCACCACGGACGGGGCCTCGCCTCGCACAAACGTGGAGAGGCCCCCACGGGCGGGGGCCTCTCCACGTTTCACCCGTTCAGGAACGATCCTGCAAAACGCCAGCGGTGGGGCGGGGGACTCGAACCCGTACAAGTGACGCCTCTCACCTGCAGATTTACCAAAGGGACCGATTTATACGCCCGCTTCGATCCGGTTGCGTCCTGCTTGATCCGGCTCGATCGGGAATGGTGCAGCGTTCGCTGCACCACCTTGCCAGCGCCTCGCAGGGGTCAAGGTTCCGAGCACTCCCCCGGCCTGACCTCGCCAAAGCGGCAGTCGTTCGGTCAGCATGGCACAGCCGGACAGTGAGCGGGCGCGGCGGAAACCTCAGCGACCACAGTCACACTTGCCACGAGGCGCCCACCGAGATGACATTCCTGCCGACGCCGCCACGGTCTTCCCCGCCGATGCCGTACCGGCCGACCACTCAGGCTCCCCTTGCGAACGCGGGCCTACTCGGTGGTCATCACAGGATCATTCGGGAAGGTGGGCCCTCGCGCACCCTCCCGGAACCGATCCACAAGTCCTGAGCATTGCTCGTTCGGAGGCCGTGCGACCCCCTCGACGTCTCGCTGCTTATGGCGCCAAGCTCGTTACTGGGTGGTCGGCGGCCTCGTCTCCGGTCAACACATCGCCCCACGCCCCCGGACGATCGCGCATCAGGGCGTCAAACGCCAGGCCCGGGCCGGCTCGTGTCCGACCCGGGCTGCCAGGCCCCGGGCCTACGGCCCGGAAACCTGTCGAGGCGTCCGAAGTGGCTACGGGTTCTTCTCGATCTCGTAGCCGTACGGCTTGTCGACGTTCGTGCTGAAGAAGAGCACCTGGGGCGGACCGTCCTCGGCGACCATGAGGGTGGCGACCTCCTCGTCCGTCGGGAATGAGCCGCCGGCGTCGATCATCAGGAGCAGGGTGTCCTCGTCGACGTCACGCTGCTCCCAGGTTCCCGCACCCGAGACCCTGGTCGCGCCGTTCCGCGGCTCGCTCCAGGTGAATGCGATGGACTCGGCGGGAATCCCCGTCATGCTGAACCGGCCATCCGCGTAGAACTCGACCCGGCCGCCGCCGCTCCCGGTCCAGACGCCCGGCAGCCCGTCGGTGTCCACGGCCGAGGTACCGGCAGTGGAACACCCACTCAGGGCCATCGCCAGCCCCAGGGCCAGGGATATGACGGCGCAACGCGCTCTTCCCACCGACATGCTCCCCATACCTCTACTTGTAAATGGTCTCTTGCCAGCGGATCTCGACCCGGTAGCCGGCGAAGAATCCTCCCATGTGTTTGGGCCCATTGTTGGCGGACTCCTGCCACTTGGCATGCATCGGTATGAAGGACTCGTTGTTGATGTCCGTGGTGGCGGTGTACTTCACCGTGAGCGTGCTGCCCTTGCTCTCGGTGATCGTGTACTTGAGATCGTAGGAGCCGAGTACTCCCTGAGCCTTCCTGTCCTTCTTCCCTACGAGCAGTCCGCCGACGTCGGAAGCGTAGAGACCGACGAGTTGGGCGAGATTCCGGTCCTGCCCCTCGGCGTTCTTGGTGGTGCTGTACTTGGTTTTACCCTTGAGGGTTCCAGTGTCACGGAAGGTGTTGGCCACGAAGACCCGCGCGTCCTTCATGCTGGTGCTTTCGATCAGGTTCTGGGTGATCGTGTCGTCGCCGTCGTACTTCGCGTCCGGGAGCGTGATCTCCTGCTTGGAGGACTTCCAGTGGAAATCAGCTCCCCAGGCCCAGCGGAACGCGAGTGACCAGGGACCGTCACTGTTGACCTTGCCGTCGCCCCCGTGCTCGTTGTTCACGAGACTGCCCGACGGCAGATGGCACATCGCCTGTGCCTCCATGAACATCTTCTGCAGCTTCTGCATCTCGGGGCTGACCGGACCGGTGAACATCAACGGCATGGGGTCAGGGCCCATGAGCAGCGGCGGCTGCTGCACCAGCGGCAGCGTGGGAATCCCGGTGTAGCCGAGCGGGCCGCTCCAGGACGTGCCCGAGGTGCCGGTGCTGCTGGCGCCCCACAGTGGCGGGGAGACGGTCTCCTCCACCTTCTCCGCCCCGGTCGGGCAGTCCACGCCCATGGTGCAGGAGAAGCTGCCCAGGCCAGTGGGATCGGACAACGTGACGGGGTTGTTCTCGGCGTAGCCATAACCGGCGAGCGACTGGTGCTTCTCAGTCTCCAGCAGCGAGTCGACGCTGATGAACCGGCCAAGCTCGGCGTCGTACTCACGGGCGTCGAGATGGGTCAGGCCGGTGGACTTGTCACGTGTCTTGCCCAGGAAGGACCGGTCGTCCACCCAGGACCCGACGGCACCCGCCCGCTCCACGCCGAAGGCGGTCATATAGCGCTTGGTCACCGCCTGCGTGTCGGAGGCGATAGCCACGCTGGAGGTGCCGTGCTGGTCACCGGCCAGGTAGAAGAGCTTGTTGGCGCCGCTCTCGTTGGTGCGCACGGCGACGGACAGCTCGGTGGACCCGTAGAAGCGCTGGGCCCAGAAGGTGCCGTCGCTCTTGAGGTGCAGCTCGGTGGCACCGGCGTACAGCACCCGCTCGCCGTTCTTCTCGCCGCGGATGAGGAGGTTGCCGTCCGCGTCGTAGAGGTAGTCAGTGGTGCGGGTTCCCTCGGTGAGCTTGGCGAGCTTGCCCTCGGCGCCCCATTCCAGGACCTGCTTCCCGGCCGCTCCCGGGCGTGAGTCCGTGTTTCCCGCGTCGTCGTAGGTGTAGGAGCGCTCGGGCTGGGTGCAGTTGCCCGTGGCGCTGACGCCGGCGAGGGTGTGCGGCTGCTTGTCGCCGCCCCGGTAGCAGTAGGTGTCGGTGGTGTCCCCGCCCGGCTTGTGCTGGGTCTCCGTCTTGCGCTGTCCGGCCGTGTCGTAGGTGTACCCCGTCCAGTACGGCGCGGGTCCCGACAGCTTCGTCGCGTCGCGGGGGTCCGAGCACTTCTGCGAGGAGGGCGTCCACGCCTCGGTCAGGCGGCGGAAGCCGTCGTAGGCGAAGCACTGGGCGTCCGCCTTTCCGGTGCCGCCGAGGGTGGTCGGGTCCGCGATGGCGGTGACGTTCCCCGCCTGGTCATAGCTGTAGTTGAGGTCCTGCAGCATGTACGGGTGGGTCTGGTCCGTGACGTGGCTGCGGGTGATGCGGCCGGTGCCCTCCTCGTAGGTGTGGGTGACGTAGGCCTTCTTGTGCGCCTCGGTGTTGGCCACGCCCAGGATGAGCTGCTGCGGCTGGCCGAGGGCCGAGTAGTCGGTGTCGAGCAGGTAACCGGTGCTGCCGACGACGGACTTGACCTGTCCGAGGGCGGTGTAGCCGTACTCGATCACCTCCGACGGCAGCCCGCCGAGCGCCGGTTCCTTGGTGTTCTGGCGCGTCCCGTCGTTGTTGTAGGCGCTCGTGGAATCGATGGTCGCCGGGGCGCCAGCCTTGACCAGCGGGTCGTCGGCCGGCAGCTTGATCCGGCTGCTCAACGGGCGGTCGAGCGTGTCGTACGTGAGGACCTCACGGGTGTACGCCTGACCGGCCTTGCCGCCGACGTACCGGATCGACGAGGACGGCTTGCCCTTGATCACCCCGTCATAGAGGTGCTCGGTGAGGCGCTTCGCGTCGGTCTCGGCACCGTCCCAGGTGCCGGTGATCCGGCCGATCTCGTCGTACTTCGTCAGCACCGACCGCTGGCGGGCGTCCGTGACCCGGATCGCCTGGTCGAGCTTGTTGTACCCGGTCGTCGCCCGGCCCTTGTCGGGGTCCACGGCGGCGGTCTGGCGGCCGAACAGGTCGTACTCGTAGCTCCAGCGCGCCTTGTCCGGACCGGTGAAGACGCTCGTCTTGCCGTCGAGGGTGTACTCCGTGGCTGCCGAGGTGTAGGAGACGCCCAGGCCGCCCCCGTACGCGGGGTCGGTCGGCTGCTGGCCCGCGTACGTGCGGGTCTCGGTCTTCTGGCCGCGGGCGTCGACGATCACCCGGTTCGCGGTGCCTCCGGCCAGGGCACTCGTGCCGGTGGAGTCACCGGTGTGTTCGGTGGCCGTCGTCCAGCGCTTGACGCCGAAGAAGAGCACCGACCTCGACGTCTCCCGCTCGGCGCCGTCGAAGACGATCTCGGTCTGGGTGGGCGACTCGCCGTACTCCGCGCGTGTGTACGTGCCGTTGGGCGCCGCCGTGCTGTCGAAGATGTCCGCGTGCGTCTCGTAGGCCAGGCTTCGGGAGTCGTAGCGGGTGTCCGTGAGCAGCCGGCCTCCCTGCGGGGTCGGCGACTGGGTCTGGAGCGGCCGCAGCAGCGCGTCGTAGATCGTGTACGTGGTGTTGTAGCTGACCCCGTCCTTCTTCAGCACCGCCGTCGAGACCGCGGACGGCTTGCTGTTGCTGAGTGCGTAGCGGAACTTCTGGCTCGGGCTCTCGCCCGCCGCCCGGTTCCGGTTGGGGAGCCAGACGTCCGTCAGCCTGCCGATGGCGTCGTACGTCAGCTCCGTCTTGCGGGAGTTGGCGTCGTACGTGCGCAGTGGCACCCCGCGCCGGGCGTCGAAGAACGTCGACGTCTTGAAGCCCTTGGCGTTGGTGACCACGGTTCCGGTCAGCGGGCCCGCGGTGGTCGGGGTGTAGCCGGTCACCGTCGACTTGTCATCGGCGTCGGTGACGGTCAGGGCACGTCCGAGCGTGTCGTAGGACGTGGTGCCGGTCTTCTGCCAGACGGGGGCGTCGGCCGCGGTGTAGGAGGCGGCGCGTCCCGACCAGGTCGGCAGGCCCTTGGAGGGCTTCTGCGTGGCGGACCAGGAAGCGCCGTCGTACGCGATGGCCGAGTCGGTCAGGACGTCTCCGCGCCGGGAGGAGTCGGCCGGCAGGTCCAGGGACGCGTCGGTCGTCGCGCAGGTCCTCCCCACCGTCCGGGTACGCGAGACCAGGCTCGTGATGCCGGAGTCGTCGCTGCGGGCGAACCAGGTGCGGGTGCAGATCTCGTCGCCGCTCTTCGCGTCGTCACCGTTGTCCTGCACCTGGTACGGCATGCCGTACTCGTCGTGGTCGGTGGAGACGGTCCGGGCGCGCCAGGACTTGGGAGCGGTCAGATAGGTGTACGTGGTGGTCTTCTGCGTGCGTACGTAGCGGGCCACGTGGTCGCCCGCGCCGGGCACGTCCTGGCGCGCGGTCTCCTTCTGCCACGGCTGGTTGACCACCACGCCGATCGGGGAGTTCCCCGCGTAGGTGATCCGCTGTCGCAGCTGCCCGCCGAAGGCCCCGGAGTCGGTCGTCGTCGCGAGGTTCAGGCCGGTGACCGGAAGCGCGGGTGTGCTGACGGACTTGGTGGTGCCGTCCTTGTTGGCGTCACCGTCCATGCCCTGGAGGTAGAGGGAGACCACCTTCGAACGCGTGGTGTCCTTGGCGCCCTTGAGAACGGTGACCTGGCGGTATCCGCGCCAGTCCGACCAGGTGCGCTCGTCCTTGGGGGTGAAGGGCGAGTCGCTGTAGTGCCAGGCGGCTCCGCTGTAAAGGTACTCCTGCTCGACCGTGTCGTTCTGTCCGGCCGGGTCGGACGTCACCACGGCCACCACGCGGTACTTGTGGAACCAGTCCACGGACGCCACCGAGGAACCGTTGATGTTCCAGAACTGCGGGAAGCAGTTACGGGTGTTGGTGTCCTCGGGCTTGCCGAGGACCTCGCTGCGGACGCACTCGGGCGCCGACATCGTGACGGTGGTGACCGCCCCCGTCTCCGAGGTGACCGTCGATACGCGGGGCCGGGTCAGCGGAAGGATGTCGTCCGTGCCGTCCACCCGGTTGGGGCGCATGTGGTAGGTGAATCCGACCGGGTCGAACTCGACGGCCGTTCCCGCCTTGGCCGTGCGCTTGAGCGAGGTGAGCGTCAGGACGTGGTCGGAGGTGTCGCCGATGTCGCCGCCGTCCAGGTACTTCTGGGTCAGCGCCCAGGAGTCCACGGGGGTGTGCTCCGACGTCGCCGCGGACCACGAGAAGGTGTTGACCGACGTCAGGCGCTTGCGCGTGAAGAAGGCCGGGGCGAGGGCCTCGCAGTCCGCGTCGTCCTTGGAGCACAGCGACTCGAACGGCACGTCCGGCCAGTGGTGCGCCGTCTCCTTCTTCAGGGTCGTGCAGTCCGCCGCGGTGCACCGCTCGGCGTGGCCGAAGGTGACCTTGGCGTCGGCGGCGTCGGTGAAGAGCGCGCCCTTGCGCAGCCCGTAGCGGATCTCGTTGAGGTATCCGCCGCGGATGTAGGAGGTGTCGGCCTTGTCGGCCTTGTTCTTGCGGTAGTGGTTGGCCTCCGCCGTGTACCAGTAGGTGGCCGCGTTCTCCCGGGTGTCCTCGACGTAGTCCAGGTTCCAGCGCCACGCCTGGGTCAGGGAGCGCTTCGCGAAGGAGTCCCCGCCCGTGTACCCCGGCTCACCGCTGTCGTCGCCGAAGACGGAAGTCGTCCAGACCGAGTTGGTCCGCTGGCTTCCGGCCCCGTCGAGCTTGTCCAGGCCGAAGACGTACTTCGTCCCGTCGCCCGTGACGACGGTCCAGTGCTCGCCGTTGTCGTCGCCGTTGTCCGCGCCCGTGGACCGGGTGACCGATGAGGCGTCGTCGCCCTGCAGCCGCCACTGCCCGGAGGTCTTGTCCTTGACCAGCGTGCTGGACTTCCCGTTCAGCACCAGCCTGGCGTTGTCGTACTTCCAGCAGAGGTCGAAGACGTCCTCGTGGCCGTCGTCGTCGCAACTGCCGTAACTGCGCTCGACGTAGGACTCCGTGATGCCGAATCCCTCGCCGACGGGGCTGCCCTGGTTGTTCGTGGTGGCGGTGCGGCCGTCCACGCTCCCGGAGTCGTAGGACAGGGACATGGTGGGCGTCGGTCCTGCGGCGGCGGGTGGCAGTTTGAGGTCGTAGTTCCAGGTGAAGGCCCCGGAGCTGCTGCCCGCCGACCACGACGAGGACTCGGCGAGCTCGGTGGCGGAGTGGTCGCCGCTGCCCTTCGGGGACTCACCGGCGCCTGCTCCGGCCGCGGTGAGCGCCAGGACGGCCGTACCGGCGGCGGACGTCGCCCGTGCGCCTCCCGGAGCGGACGCGGGCTTCGACGGCAGTGTCGCGGAGACCTCCTGCCGGCGCGTGTCGTTGTCGGACCCGAGGGGCGTCTGCTGACGGCAGGCCGGTTTCCTCGGTGTGGTCAGCGCACAGGCCGGCAGCTGTACGAGCTCCAGCCGGCCGGCCCAGCCGCCGCCCACCGCCGAGGCGAATCCGCCGTACTCCACGGCCACATCGGCCGATCCGCCGGCCGGCACATCGGCGGTGAGCACCACTCCGGTGATGCCGAGCCGGTCGGCCGCCTTCTGGTCGAGGACGGTGACGGTCGACCGTCCCACGGCGGCCGCCCCGGTGCTCCGGGCGTCCCGCCGGGACAGGGCCAGCGGCAGCCCGCCGACGACGGCCTCCGCCGTCGTGCCCTCAGCCGCCGAGAGCTCGGCCGTTCCCGGCTTCGGCCAGACGGCGTCACGCCGCTCGGTGGCGGCCCGGCCCGCCTGCCGGGTGTTGGCCTCCAGATCTGCCGCGACCTGCTTGCGGGCCTTCCTGCCCGCCACCGTGTCGACGGCCCTCACCTTGCTGACTCGTTGTTCCTGTACGTCGGGCCGGCCGAGGCCGCGTTGGGCCGCTTCGGCGCTGGAGACCAGCGCCAGCGGTGCCACCATGCCCAAAGTCAGGGCCAGGGCCAGAGCTCGGGGACGGAGCCCTGGGCCCCCGCTCCCCCGTCGTCTTGTGCCAGTGCCGAACATGTCCATGCACTCCAGTTCGAGAGGCCGGCTTCCCACCCGGGCGCCGGTCGTACGGCCGTCGGGCCGCGAGAGCGAGGGCGGTGTCGCGGCAGACGCGGCACCGCCCTCGAAGAGGGGTCGGTTCAGTCGCCCACGTGGGCGTCGATCTGGCCCGATCCGGCCATGGCTCCCGCCCACAGGCGGATCTCCGAGATCCGGGCCGGCAGATGGTTCTTCCAGGCGCCGCCGCTCCGGGCGGCAGCGACGGCGAGGTCGGCGGTGCCCGCCTGTGCCGTGTAGGCCCTGTCGTCGCCGTTCTGGTTGTGCCCCGTGTACAGGCTGATCGTCCCGGCCTGGGCGTCGAACGTCCCGGTCAGCCGGACCACGCTGTCCAGCGACACGATCTCGTCGGACACCACCGAGGTCAGGGTCCCGTCGGCGTTGAGACGCCCGAAGTGCCATTTGCCGACCGGCTCGGTCACTTCAAGACCGGTCTCGGGATCGAGGACGGTGTCCTTGCCCGACATCTGGTACCAGAAGCCCCAGGACGACCCGCTCGCCGTGCGCTGCCCGAAGACCTGGCCCGTGTAGCCGACGTTCTTCGACAGCACCCGCTCCTTGTCCAGGGCGACGGTCGTCGTGGCGGTGAAGGATCCGGTGTCGTCGAGCGGCGCTCCGCTGGATGTGGCGACGTCGTCCACACCATCGAAGACGATCTCTCCGTCCTGGATCGCCGCACCGCCGGTCAGATTCAGCGTTCGGCCGTACCCGGACGTACCGTCCGTGACGACCGTGCCGCTGCCGCCAGTCGGCGACCAGTCGGCGACCAGTTCGGCGCCGGCGAAGCCCTCCGACGTGAGGAGCCTGGCCTCGTCCGCGATCTCGGTGTCCTCCAGCCGGCGCTGCCAGACGGCGACCTCGTCGATGGACCCGTTGAAGTTCCAGTTCCGCTGACCGTTCCAGAGGTAGCGGCCCACGTTGAAGGGGCCGGACGACGACCAGCCGCTGGGCGTCACCCGGGTGCCCTGGAGTACGCCGTTGACGTACAGCTTCAGTTCCTTCGAGGCCGGGTCGTAGGTGCCGGTGAGGTGAGTCCACGCGCCCGTTACGGCCGGCGCCTTGCCCACGATGCCGAGGTAGGCCTGGCCGTTGTCCTCGTCCTTCTCCTTCACCCCGAAGACCCAGGAGTTGTAGCTGGTCTCGTACCACATGAGGAAGGAGCTGTACTTCGCTCCGTCCTGGGACAGCACGATGGCGTCCTTGTCACGGGTGTTCAGCCGCGCCCACGCCGAGACCGTGTAGGCCGACCGGGTCTCCACGACCGACCGGGCGGTCGTGGCGGCCGCCCCGCTGCCGTCCAGGGACAGTCCCCGGTCCGTGACCGGGCTGGCGAGCGGCACTCCGTTCGCGTCGTGAGTGATCAGTCCCCGGCGACCCCGGTCGTCACGGACCGCCGCGCCGACGAGCGACGCGTCGTGCGCGGAGCCGCCTGCCACGTTGTTCTTCGCCACCCCCGTGGCCTCGTCGAAGCGCCAACGGGCGATGGGCCCCTCACCCGAGGCCACCAGGAAGTCCAGCACCTGTTGCTCGCCCCAACGTCCGAGTGCGTCTTTCGCCTTGGCGTAGAGACGCTGGGTACCGGACTTCACCGGGGTGATGGCGGCTTCGAAAATGCAGGGGGAACCGGGTTTGCACACCGTCTTCCACGCCTCGCTCTCGGTGAGCCGGTACTGGAAGTCGACGACGTTGGTGTCCACGGCCGCCGGAGTGAACCGGACCTTCGCTACGACTCCCGGTCCGCCTCCCGCCGCGCACGCGTTCGGCAGACACTGGGAGTAGGGAGCCTGCAGCTTCACGGTCGGAGCCTTGGGCGAGGTGTTGTCGATCTTGAAGTAACAAGGTGCGCTGTAACCGGTGTTGAGCCGGTTCGTGCCCCCTTCGTAGTACGAGAGCGTCAGGGCTTTGAGGCGATAGCCAACGCCCTCGGTCAGCGCCGTCGGCAAGCTCCTGGACTGTACGGAGAGATTGCCCACGTAGCCGGATGTCGGGCTGTCGATATCGGTCTGGGCCACTACCCAGGCGCTTCCGTCCCAGCGCTCGGTGCGCCAGCGGATCCGCAGATTGGCCTGGGACTCAGCACCGGCCATGGTCTTCGGCTTGCCGACCAGCTGGGGGGTCGGATCGCTGATGACGGCGGGGTCGGCGGAGTTCGGCGAGCAGACCGTGCCGGTCCCCGAGGTGATTCCGACGTTCACGGGAACGGCAGGCTTGCCCACGTACTTGACCGACAGCACGGCGTCGTTCTTGAACCGCTTCCAGGCAGCCGTGTCGCCCTCGTCATGGGCACGGAGCTGGAGGGTCAGCCGGGCGAACTTGCCGGCCGCGAAGTCACGCACCGTGGAGGTGAGGTTCTCGTTGGACTCGTCCGGATTATCGTTGAACTCGATCGCGGCGTCGGGAGAGTCGGGGTCGCAGAGCGACCCCCGGCCCGCGGACACGTGCCGGTCGACCATCAGGTCCCGCTCCTTCGGGCGGGAGGACCAGGTGGTGGACGCGGAGATGTCGTCGGTGCGGACCAGGTCCACCCACCTCGGCTCGCACTGGAAGGCCCAGGGCTCGGTGACCGCGAAGGTCGCGTCGAGGACGTGCTTGCCCTTCAGCGAAGCGGGCGAGAACTCGAAATAGAGACGCTGGGTGTATCCAGGGCCGCAGTAATAGCCGTTCCACGTGCCGCACTCGCCGACGCCTTTGCCCAGGCCGTCGTCACCGTTCGACCAGTCGTAGGACTCGTACCCGTCGGAACGCAGCAGGGTCCGCTCACCCTCCCCCCAGGTCACGAGCGGGTCGATGAACAGCGGAAAGGCGGACGGCTTGGTCCGGCTCAGCATGGCGGCGTCCGGCACCACGGTCAGCGAGTCCTTCGCGACGCGCACGTCCATGCGCACCACCTTGTCGCCCTGGCCGGGCTCGACGCCCTTGCCCGAGTCGGAGGGCTCCGGAGCAGCGGCGGTGCCCGCTTCGGCCGTCACCTTCGGGGCGGAACGGGTGCCTGCTTCGGCGGTCGCCTTCGGGGGGAGCGACTTCGCCTGCCCGGCGTCGACCGAACCCGCTGAATCCCACATCTGGGCCGGCGGCGCGCGGAACACGGTCCGGCCCGTTCCGTCGACGGCCGTCAGGTTCCCGGTCGCACCCTTGCGGATGGCCAGCCCTTCCGTCCGCAGACCGAACGTCAGCTCCTCCAGTCGCGGGTTCTTCGCCGCCTCCGGGGTCTTCACCACCAGGACGTACTGGAAGCTCTCCACGGTCGCGTTGACCTGTAGATCGACGTCAGGAAGGACATCGCGGTAGAGCGCGGTGGGGCCGTCGAGCACCGGTTCCGGCAAGGGGTCGGGCCAGTCGACGGCGAGGGAACGCCCCTGGTCGACGATGGCAGCCAGCGGTTTCGCCTCCCCGCCCCCCGAGAAGAACATGGCGGCGGCGGACGCCTTCGGACCGACGGTTCCGTCCTCCCCGCGCACCAAGGTGGCGTCCGGCTCCACCCAGCCGCCGGACTTCGCCGCGCGCACGGGCACGGTGGACTGCTCCAGCGTGAAGGTCATTCCGTCCGGATTCGCGAACACCGTCGAATAGGCGGTACGTTCCCCGGTCACCTCGACGCGCTGCCCCGAGTCCTTGGCCTCCCGCAGCAGGCGATCCTCCTCCGTAGAGGCGGGCGCCTCGGCCTTCCGCTCGTCGTCGGCCGCTCGGTTCTGGAGCGAACCGGCCTGGGCGGCCGACGCCGGCAGCGCGCCCGAGGCGATCGTCATGAGCGCCGTCGTCAGAACCGCCACCGCGGTCGAGCGCCCGAGTCTTCGTCTTCCCCTATGTGTGGCCGACATATGAAGCGACCACCCTCCACTGCGCACAGTGAGCCCCCCTTACGAAAACTTCACAAAGAATGCGTGATCTAACCAATATTGACCGCACTCCGTCAACGACATGATCAAGCCACCGAGGCCTCTCGGGCGCGCGGGAGATCTGGTCGCGGGAGTCGGGTACGGACCGCGGTGGAGGGGTACGCAGAGTCCACGGTCGCGCGTGTGAGGTTGTGTCAGCTGACGTCAGCGATGGCGCCTTGATGATGAGGCCGTTCTTCAGCCGGCAGCCGGGCACCGTTGATGACGAAGCCCTGGCAGTGATGGCGGAGGCGGTGGCCAGGACGCGGCGGGAGGTGCGGGGCAGAGCAGATCCCAGGAGGAAGACAGCCCGGTAGCAAGGCCGAGAAGGAATGGCCGCCGGAACGGAAGGCCCTCCGCCGGGCAGCGGTATTTCACCAAGGACTACCCCAGCCGCCCCCGGCTCCGGGTGTGCCGGCCATTGCCTCGATCGGCGACGCCAACGCGCAGGGACGGGCTCCGGCGAGGTCGACGGACAGGCCATCCCCAACAGTTGGTCCACCAGCGGCAGCAACAATAGGTAAGTGCAACGGCATTGCCAGCAGGTGCCGTCCTTGCCGCAGCGATGCCGCCCTGGTGTCGAGTGGCGGGCTGGCGAAGTCGAGGTCGCCGCCGCGCCCGACACCGGGCGCGCATCCCATACACGCCCACGGCAGCCCCCGGGCCGGGGACGGGCGGACCAAACCTGCCATCGTGCACGTCCTGCGGATCCACGGATCCGCAGGACATCGACCGCCTGAGGCCCGGAGCCCGATGCGGACAAGGGCTCGAGCCAACCGCGGCCGTTCCGCCTAAAGGCTGTCTCGTAACTACTGGTGCCGCTCGGTAGAGTCCGGTATGGGCGGATTAGTCGAGGTCTCACCACAGGGTGGCAAGCCGGGCTGCAACAGGAAAATCCGGCTCTCCGGCGGGACCCTGGCCGGCCCGGATCTGAATTACGGGACAGCCTTTACGGGACAGCCATGAGGACCCCTGCCGCCCCGGGGATGTCGCAATCTTCGAACCCGACTCCACTACCTCCGCCGGGTGGAGACCGGTCGGCCACCAGAGCCGCCGCCGGCAGGACAGACCGACCTCTCCGGGGCCGCAGCCCCGTACCTCGCTCCCAGGAGACCGTACTGAGAGGCCGTGGGAGCGTTCACAACCGCCCCACGGACACGACGCCGGAAAAGACCCAGGTCACAGCCACGTAAGGTTTGTCCCGCCTGCCCCGGAGCGGCGTTCGCTGCACCTCTGTGGTGCGAACGCCGCACGCGAAACTCCCCCCAAAGAAAGCGTTTCCCCAGGCCAGAACGATTCTGCCTGGGGACACTCGGTGGGGCGGGTGGGACTCGAACCCACGGCCGACGGATTATGAGTCCGCTGCTCTAACCGGCTGAGCTACCGCCCCATTTCGGCGTGGCGCGTACATGTGTGCGCCCCGTCTGCCGCAGCATAGCCGGTCATACGATCTCTTGCTTCGGATGGTCGACTTCGCCTGATCTTGAGGACGGCGCTGCGTGCTGCCCGGTTGCGGGGAAGATCGAAGTGACCCGAAAGAGTCGCCCGGGGGCTGCGCGGGGGCTCCCGCACAAGGGGCGCGGGGGTCCGGGGCGTGGCGGTGCGGGACGTGAAAAAGGACCCCGAAGGGTCCTCTTCCGTATCGCTCCCCCGACTGGACTCGAACCAGTAACCCTCCGGTTAACAGCCGAATGCTCTGCCAATTGAGCTACAGGGGATCGCGCTCCCCCGACTGGACTCGAACCAGTAACCTGCCGGTTAACAGCCGGCTGCTCTGCCAATTGAGCTACAGGGGATTGCTGCGGTGCTTCGAAACGTACCTGCCTGGCGGCTGCCGAGCGGCGCGCGTTCGCTGCGACACATACATTAGCGCAAGCAGGGGGGTGCTCCGCCAATCGGTAGTGCCCGGGGTGATCTCGGGCGCTGCGGGTAGGCGGGCTGCACACGTCGCACCAAGCGCAGGAAGGGTGGCAGCCATGCGGTACCGGCTCACGTTCATCGCCGGAGTGGCCCTCGGTTACGTGCTCGGCACGCGATCCGGGCGCGAGCGTTACGAGCAGTTGAAGAAGTCGGCCCGGCAGTTCACGGAGAACCCCGCCGTGCGCAACGCCGCCGAGAGCGCCGCGCACAGCGGCCGGGACATCGCCGGCAAGGCGTACCACTCGGTCAGCGACAAGGTCGGGGACCGGGTGCCCGCATCCGTCGCCGAGCGGGTGCGCACCCTGCGGGAGCGGAGCAGCCAGAACGGCGGCGCCGAGGACGACTGGGGAACCACGAACACCTGAGGCCCCGTCGGAAGTCCCGTCCGTGCCGGAGCGGCCCGCCCACCCCGGGCGGGCCGCTCCGTCGTGCCGGGGCCGCTCCGCCATCAGGGCGGGCCGCTTCGTCGTTACGGGAATCTCCGCGCGTGCGGCAGACTCTTCCCATGGGCATAGTCGCGGGGCTGGACAGTTCTTCCGCCTTCACTCACATCGTCGTCTGCGACACGGACTCGGGCGCCGTGCTCCGGGAGGGGTACGCCCCCCATCCGGTCGAGGCCAAGTCCGCCGAGGTCGATCCGCAGGTCTGGCTGCTCTCGCTCGGCGAGGCCGCGTCCGGCGGGCTGCTGGAGGGCGTGCAGGCCATCGGCGTCTCCGCCCAGCAGCACGGGCTCGTCCCGCTCGACCGGCAGGGCAACCTCGTACGACCCGCGCTGCTCGGCAACGACCGGCGGGCGCAGGTCGCCGCGGCCGATCTGGTCGACTCGCTGGGCGGGCGGCAGCCCTGGGCCGAGGCGGTCGGGGGCGTGCCGCAGGCCGCGCAGCCCGTGGCCAAGCTGCGGTGGCTGGCGCGGGCCGAGCCGGAGAACGCCCAGCGGGTGGCCGCCGTGCTCCAGCCGCACGACTGGCTGGTGTGGCAGTTGCTGGGGCGGCCCGCCCGGCGGACCACCGACCGGGGCGCCGCGTCGGGGTCGGGCTACTGGTCGGCCGGGTCCGCCTCCTACCGCCCCGACCTGGTGGAGCTGGCCCTCGGGCATTCGGCCGCGCTGCCCGAGGTGCTCGGGCCCGCCGAGTCCGCCGGGACGACGCCCGAGGGGCTGCTGATCTCCGCGGGGACCGGCGAGACCATGGCCGCCGCGTTCGGGCTGGGGGTCGCCGTGGGCGACGCGGTGGTGTCGCTGGGGGCCTCCGGTTCCGTGATGGCCGTGCACCACGAGGCGCTCGCCGACTCCAGCGGGATGATCACCTCGTTCGCGGACGCCACCGGGATGCATCTGCCGGTCGTCCACGTCTCCAACGCCGTACGGGCGCTGCGCGGGACCGCCGAGATGCTGGGGGTGGACGGGCTGGAGGAGTTGTCGGACCTCGCCCTGAAGTCGACGCCGGGGTCCTCCGGCCTGGTCCTGCTCCCCTATCTGGAAGGGGAGCGCACCCCTCAGCTCCCCCACACCGCGGGCACCCTCTGCGGACTGCGGCGCGAGTCGATGAAGCCGGAGCATCTGGCGCGGGCCTCCTTCGAGGGGATGCTCTGCTCGCTGGCCGACGCCCTGGACGTGCTGCGCGGGCGGGGCGTGGAGGTGCGGCGCGTCTTCCTGCTGGGGGCCGCCGCCGAACTGCCGGCCGTCCAGGCGATCGCCCCGGCGGTCTTCGGCAGCCAGGTGGTCGTCCCGCGGCCCGCCCAGTACGCGGCGATCGGGGCGGCCCGGCAGGCGGCCTGGGCGCTCGGGGTCTCGCAGGGCTCCCTCGACCCGCGCACTCCCCCGGCCTGGCAGGGCGCCACCGCCCAGGTGCTGGAGCCGGGCGAGGAGCTGGCGGTGGGTGGGGCCGTACGCCAGCAGTACCGGGCGACCCGGGAGCAGGTCCATCCCGGTGCCTTCGCCGGGGCGGGCGGCTCGGAGTGATCCCGGTGTCCGGCGGCGGGGCGGGGTGCTCCGCCCCCGGCCGGCTCCCGGCGTGAGAGCGACGGAACGCGCCCGGGTGGGGTGCGCGCTCCAGCTTTGACCGGAGTTTGAGGAAAACGGTTCGCCTTCGGAGTACGGCGTACGCGAAACTGGGTCGGCCTCTGCCTTCCGCCGAACCCGAAAGACCCCGCGTGCTCATAAAACTCCTGCGGACCCATCTGGGCCCGTACAAGAAACCCATCGCGCTGCTGGTGCTGCTCCAACTGCTCCAGACGTGCGCCACTCTGTATCTGCCCAGCCTCAACGCGGACATCATTGACAACGGTGTCGTCCAAGGGGACACCGGTTACATCCTGGAGTTCGGCGCTCTGATGATCGCCGTCAGCGTGCTCCAGGTCCTCGGCAACGTGGGGGCCGTGTACTACGGGGCCCGTACCGCGTCCGCCCTGGGGAGGGACGTGCGGGCCGCCGTCTTCGACCGGGTGCAGTCCTTCTCGTCCCGCGAGCTGGGGCGGTTCGGGGCGCCCTCGCTGATCACCCGGACCACGAACGACGTCCAGCAGGTGCAGATGCTGGTGCTGATGGCGTTCACCCTGATGGTGTCGGCCCCGATCATGTGCGTCGGCGGCATCATCATGGCGCTCGGGCAGGACGTCCCGCTCTCCGCCGTGCTGCTGGCGGTGGTGCCGGTGCTCGGCATCTCGGTCAGCCTCATCGTGAAGAGGATGCGGCCGCTGTTCCGGACGATGCAGGTGCGGCTGGACTCGGTGAACCGGGTGCTGCGCGAGCAGATCACCGGCAACCGGGTGATCCGCGCCTTCGTCCGCGACGAGTACGAGGAGAAGCGGTTCCGGGGCGCGAACACCGAGCTGACCGATGTGTCGGTGCAGACCGGACGGCTGATGGCGCTGATGTTCCCGACCGTGATGACGGTGGTGAACCTGTCCTCGATCGCGGTGGTGTGGTTCGGCGCGCACCGCATCGACGGCGGCGGGATGCAGATCGGCGCGCTGACCGCGTTCCTCGCCTATCTGATGCAGATCGTGATGGCCGTCATGATGGCCACCTTCATGTTCATGATGGTCCCGCGCGCCGAGGTGTGCGCGGAGCGCATCGAGGAGGTGCTCCAGACCGGTTCGAGCGTCGTGCCGCCCGTCGCCCCCGTCACCGAACTGCGGGTGCACGGGCAGCTGGAGCTGCGCGGCGCGGAGTTCCGCTACCCGGGGGCGGAGGAGCCGGTGCTGCGAGCGGTGGATCTGGTGGCCCGGCCCGGCGAGACCACCGCGGTCATCGGGTCGACCGGCAGCGGGAAGTCGACGCTGCTGGGTCTCGTACCCCGGCTGTTCGACGTGACGGACGGCGCGGTGCTGGTCGACGGCGAGGACGTGCGCGGGATCGACCCGGTGCTGCTGGCGAAGACGGTGAGCCTGGTGCCGCAGAAGCCGTACCTCTTCTCGGGGACGGTGGCGACGAACCTGCGGTACGGGAACCCGGACGCCACCGACGAGGAGCTGTGGCACGCGCTGGAGGTGGCGCAGGCGAAGGGGTTCGTGGAGGCGCTGGAGCAGGGGCTCGACGCGCCGATCGCGCAGGGCGGCACCAATGTCTCCGGTGGTCAGCGGCAGCGGCTCGCCATCGCGCGGACGCTGGTGCAGCGGCCGGAGATCTACCTGTTCGACGACTCGTTCTCCGCGCTGGACTACGCGACCGACGCGGCGCTGCGGTCCGCGCTGGCCCGGGAGACCGCTCGGGCGACCGTGGTGATCGTGGCGCAGCGGGTGTCCACCATCCGTGACGCGGACCGGATCGTGGTCCTGGACGAGGGCCGGGTCGTGGGGATGGGCACCCATCACGAGCTGATGGACGGCAATGAGACCTACCGGGAGATCGTGCTCTCCCAGCTGACGGAAGCGGAGGCCGCGTGATGGCCGGTCCTGGCGGACGGATGATGGCCGGGGGCGCGCCCACCGAGCGGTCGATGGACTTCAAGGGGTCGAGCAAGCGGCTGCTGCGGCGGTTCGGCCGGGAGAAGGCGACGCTGTGGCTGATGCTCGCCGCGGTGACGCTGAGCGTGGGTCTGTCGGTGATGGGCCCGAAGATCCTCGGGATGGCCACCGACCTGATCTTCGCGGGGGTCGTCGGGCGCGGGATGCCGGAGGGCGCCAGCAAGGAACAGGCGATCGAGGGGTTGCGCGCGGAGGGCAGCGGCTCGATGGCCGACATGCTCTCCGGGGTGGACTTCACCCCGGGCGAGGGCATCGACTTCGGCGCGGTGGGCCAGGTGCTGATGGTGGCGCTGGTGGTCTACGTCGGGGCCGGGCTGCTGATGCTGGTCTCCACGCGGCTGTCGATCCGGGTGATCAACCGGATCGTGTTCCAGCTCCGTGAGGACCTCCAGACGAAGCTGGCGCGGCTGCCGCTGTCGTACTTCGACCGCTCCAAGCGGGGCGAGGTGCTCAGCCGGGCGACGAACGACATCGACAACATCTCGCAGACGCTCCAGCAGACGATGGGCCAGCTGATCAACTCGCTGCTGACCATCGTCGGCGTACTGATCATGATGTTCTGGATCTCGCCGCTGCTGGCCCTGGTCGCGCTGGTGACGATCCCGCTGTCGGTCGTGGTGGCCACCCAGGTCGGCAAGCGGTCGCAGCCGCAGTTCGTGCGGCAGTGGCGGGTGACGGGGAAACTCAACGCCCACATCGAGGAGATGTACACCGGGCACACCCTGGTGAAGGTCTTCGGCCGCCAGGAGGAGTCCGCGCGGGACTTCGCCGAGCAGAACGAGGCGCTGTACGAGGCCGGGTTCAAGGCGCAGTTCGCGAGCGGCGCCATGCAGCCGCTGATGTTCTTCATCTCGAACCTGAACTACGTGCTGGTGGCGGTCGTGGGCGGGCTGCGGGTCGCCTCGGGCGCGCTGTCGATCGGTGACGTGCAGGCGTTCATCCAGTACTCCCGGCAGTTCTCGATGCCGCTGACGCAGGTCGCCTCGATGGCCAACCTGGTGCAGTCCGGTATCGCGTCGGCCGAGCGGGTCTTCGAGCTGCTGGACGCCGAGGAGCAGGAGCCGGACCCGGAACACGGCGAGCGCCCCGAGGAGTTGGCGGGGCGGGTCTCGCTGGAGAAGGTGTCCTTCCGCTACGAGCCGGAGAAGCCGCTGGTCGAGGGGCTGTCGCTGGACGTGGAGCCGGGGCAGACGGTCGCGATCGTCGGCCCGACCGGTGCGGGCAAGACGACGCTGGTCAATCTGCTGATGCGGTTCTACGAGGTGACCGGCGGGCGGATCGCGCTCGACGGGGTCGACGTGGCGAAGATGTCCCGCACCGACCTGCGGTCCTCGATCGGCATGGTGCTCCAGGACACCTGGCTGTTCGGCGGCACGATCGCGGAGAACATCGCGTACGGCGCTTCGCGCGAGGTCACCCGGGAGGAGATCGAGGAGGCGGCGAAGGCGGCGCACGCCGACCGCTTCGTGCGGACGCTGCCCGACGGCTACGACACGGTGATCGACGACGACGGCACCGGGGTCAGCGCGGGCGAGAAGCAGCTGATCACCATCGCGCGGGCGTTCCTGTCCGAGCCGGTGATCCTGGTGCTCGACGAGGCGACCAGCTCGGTGGACACCCGGACCGAGGTGCTGATCCAGAAGGCGATGGCGCGCCTGGCCCACGGACGTACGTCGTTCGTGATCGCGCACCGGCTCTCCACCATCCGGGACGCGGACGTGATCCTGGTGATGGAGAACGGGGCGATCGTCGAACAGGGCTCGCACGAGGAGCTGTTGGCGGCCCAGGGTGCCTACGCCCGGCTGTACGCGGCCCAGTTCGCCCAGGCACTGGCCGAGGTGGACTGACTCTCCTTCCGTGGATCAGTCGAGGTAGCCGCGGAGTTGGTCGGCGAAGGCGTGGTCCCGCAGCCTGCTGAGGGTCTTGGACTCGATCTGGCGGATGCGTTCGCGCGTCACGCCGAAGATCCGGCCGATCTCCTCCAGGGTGCGGGGCCGCCCGTCGTCCAGGCCGTAGCGGAGCTGGACGACCTTGCGTTCGCGCTCACCGAGGGTGGACAGGACCGCCTCCAGGTGTTCGCGCAGCAGCAGGAAGGCGGCGGACTCGACGGGTGAGGCGGCGTCACCGTCCTCGATGAGGTCGCCGAAGGAGACGTCGTCCTCCTCGCCGACGGGGGCGTGCAGCGAGACCGGTTCCTGGGCCAGGCGCAGGACTTCGGTGACCCGCTCGGGGGTCACGTCGAGCTGGCCGGCGATGTCCTCGGCGGCCGGTTCGACGCCCCGCTCCTGGAGGAGCCGGCGCTGGACCCGGATGACGCGGTTGATCAGCTCCACGACGTGGACGGGGACGCGTATGGTGCGGGCCTGGTCGGCCAGGGCGCGGGACATGGCCTGGCGGATCCACCAGGTGGCGTACGTGGAGAACTTGTAGCCCCGGGCGTAGTCGAACTTCTCCACCGCCCGGATCAGACCCAGGTTGCCCTCCTGGACCAGGTCGAGCATGGTCAGCCCGCGGCCGACGTACCGCTTGGCGACGGAGACGACGAGGCGGAGGTTGGCCTCGATGAGGCGGCGTTTGGCCGTGCGGCCCAGGACCACCAGCCGGTCCAGGTCCCCGGCGAGCCGGGAGTCCGGGTCCGGGGTGCTCGCGAGGCGTTCCTCGGCGAAGAGTCCGGCCTCGACGCGGCGGGCCAGCTCGACCTCCTCGGCGGCGGTGAGCAACGGGATGCGGCCGATCTCGCGCAGATACTGCCGGAAGAGGTCGGAGGTGGGGCCGCCGGAGTCCGACCGGGTGCGCGGGTCCGGGGGGTCGGGGAGCTGCGCCGGTTCCACCATGACTGCCTCGGATGCGTCTGAGGGCGGTCGGGCCGCCGCCTCCGGGTGGTACAGGGCACCGCGTTGCGCCGGGATGGCCGCGAGGGGCTCGGGCGTGGTCGTCACGGTCCGGGTCTGCACGGGGGCGACCTCCAGATGATCGCTGCCGGATGACGGGGGTGGAGGTCTGTCCGGCCCCGGGGCGCTCCCCTGCGGACCGGTGCCCTCCGCTGACTCAGGCACGGCCGGTGGGGGTGTCGGACCTTCCCAGTGTGGGGTACGACACAGGGCCGCCACGAGGGGCGTGCGGTGACTTTTTGAGTTCGGCCGGTTACCCGGTGATGACGGTGTCCGAGGTCTCGCCGGGGGGCGTGCGCCGGGGCTCAGAGGGCGGCGGCGCCGTGGATGCGCAGGGACTGGGCGTACTGCTGGAGCACCCAGACCTCGTTCTGCGCGGCGGCCAGCTCGGCGGGGGCCACGTTGCTGCCGAGGCGGGCGAGGCTGCCCTGGACGTCGTTGATCCGGCGGTCCACGGCGCGCAGCCGGACGTGGACGAGCTGGACGCCCGCGTAGGTCTCGTCGATGGTGCGGCCGTGGAAGACCTCGACGGCCAGCTCGGTGACGAGGTTGCGGACGGTGTCGTCGGGGGCGGCGTCCAGGACCGCGCCGAGATACGCGCGGTCGTCGGCGAGGCCCTGCTCGGCACCGCCCGCGTCCTCGATGCAGCGGCGCACGGCGGCGTAGGGCGGGGCGGTGAACTCGTCCGCGCCGTACGCGTCGAACGCCGGGGAGACCAGGGCGGGCTTCTGGAGGGCCAGCTTCAGCAGCTCGCGCTCGGTGCGGTGGGCGGGGCTGCGGAGGTTGAGCGCGGGCCCGGAGAAGCCGGGCGCGGGGTGCGGGGCGGTGTGCTGCGGGGGTGCGCCGCGCCCGCCCCGGGGGCCGCCGCGGCCGCCGCGCCCCGACGGGTCGCCGCCCTTGTCGCGGGCCCAGCGGGCGAGCTGGGCGACGCGGCGGACCACGAACTCCTGGTCGAGGATGCCGACGAACCCGGCGAGCTGCACGGCGACCTCGCGCTGCACACTGCTCGTCTTGATCTTGGCGACGACGGCGGCGGCCTCGTCGAGGGCGGCGGCGCGGCCCGCGGGGGTCTCCAGGTCGTAGCGGCCGACGATCTGGCGCAGCGCGAACTCGAAGAGCGGGGTGCGCGGTTCGACCAGGTCGCGCACGGCGTCGTCGCCCTTGCCGAGGCGCAGGTCGCAGGGGTCCATGCCGTCCGGGGCGATGGCGATGTAGGTCTCGGCGGCGAACTTCTGGTCGTCCTCGAAGGCGCGCAGGGCGGCCTTCTGACCGGCGGCGTCACCGTCGAAGGTGAAGATCACCCGGGCGCTGCCGTTGTCCATGAGGAGGCGGCGCAGGATCTTGATGTGGTCGTTGCCGAAGGCGGTGCCGCAGGTGGCGATGGCGGTGGTGACCCCGGCGAGGTGGCAGGCCATGACGTCGGTGTACCCCTCGACGACGACGGCCCGGCTGGCCTTGGCGATGTCCTTCTTGGCCAGGTCGATGCCGTACAGCACCTGGGACTTCTTGTAGATGGGGGTCTCGGGGGTGTTCAGGTACTTCGGGCCGTTGTCGTCGTCGCGGAGCTTGCGGGCGCCGAAGCCGACGATCTCCCCGGCGGTGTCGCTGATCGGCCACATCAGGCGGCCGCGGAAGCGGTCGATGGGGCCGCGGCGGCCGTCCTGGGAGAGCCCGGAGGTGATCAGCTCCTTGTCGCTGAAGCCCTTGCCCCGCAGATAGCGGGTGAGGTGGTCCCAGCCGGCCGGGCTGTAGCCGACGCGGAAGTGGGCGGCGGCGGCCTGGTCGAAGCCGCGCTCGGCGAGGAACTTCCGGCCGGCCTCGGCCTCGGGGCCGTCCAGCTGGGCGACGTAGAACTCGGCGGCGGCCTGGTGGGCCTCGATCAGCCGGATGCGTTCGCCGCGCTGGTGGGAGGGGTTGTAGCCGCCCTCCTCGTAGCGCAGGGTGATGCCCGCCTTGGCGGCGAGGCGCTCGACCGTCTCGGAGAAGGAGAGGTGGTCGATCTTCATCACGAAGGCGATCGTGTCGCCGCCCTCCTGGCAGCCGAAGCAGTGGAACAGGCCCTTGCCCGGACTGACCTGGAAGGAGGGGGACTTCTCGTCGTGGAAGGGGCACAGGCCCTTGAGATTGCCGCCGCCCGCGCTGCGCAGCTGGAGGTACTCGGACACGACGGAGTCGATCGGGACAGCGTCCCGTACCGCCTTCACGTCGTCGTCATTGATCCTGCCAGCCACGTGTGAAGTCTACGGGTGGGCTCGGACAGCCGGACGCACGGCAGGAGTCCTTCGGGGACACCGGGCGGCGCGCCCGGTGTCCCCCAAGGCGTCTCAGAGCAGCGAGTCCAGCGGGACCGTGGGGTCGCCGAGGGCCTCCGGGTCGTGCTGGCGGCGCTCGCGGATCAGCTCCTGGACCGTCTCCGTGACGTCCCACACGTTGACGTTCATCCCGGCGAGGACGCGGCGGTCCTTGAGCCAGAACGCGGTGAACTCCCGCTTCCCCGCGTCGCCCCGCAGGATCACCTCGTCGTAGGAACCGGGCGGGGCCCACCCGGAGTACTCCAGGCCGACGTCGTACTGGTCGGAGAAGAAGTACGGGACGCGGTCGTACGTCACGTCCTGGCCGAGCATCGCGCGGGCGGCGGCCGGTCCGCCGTTGAGGGCGTTCGCCCAGTGCTCGACGCGCAGCCGGGTGCCGAGCAGCGGGTGGGCGGCCGCGGCGACGTCCCCGGCGGCGTAGATGTGCGGGTCGGAGGTGCGCAGCGAGGCGTCGACGGCGATGCCGCCGCCGTGGGCGCGCTCGGCCAGCTCCAGTCCGGCGGCCTCGGCGAGGGCGGAGCGGGGGGCGGCGCCGATCGCGGCGAGCACGTCGTGGGCGGGGTGCTCCTCGCCGTCGTCGGTGCGGACGGCGAACACCATGCCGTCCTGGCCGGTGATCTCGGTGAGGCGGGCGCCGAAGTGGAAGCGGACGCCGTGGGCGCTGTGCAGTTCGGTGAAGATCTGGCCCACCTCGGGGCCGACGACCTGGTGCAGCGGCGTGGACTCGGCTTCGACGACGGTGACCTCGGCCCCGTACCCCCGGGCGGCCGCGGCGACTTCCAGGCCGATCCAGCCGGCTCCGGCGATCACCAGGTGGCCGTTGTCGCGGCCGAGGGCGGCCAGCACGTTGCGCAGCCGGTCGGCGTGGGCGAGGCGGCGCAGGTGGTGGACGCCCGCCAGCTCGGTGCCGGGGACGTCCAGGCGGCGTGGTTCGGAGCCGGTGGCCAGCAGCAGCTTGTCGTAGTGGATGACGGTGTTGTCGCCGAGCTGGACGGTCCTGGCGTAGCGGTCGAGGGCGGTGACCGGCTGGCCGAGGTGCAGCTCGACGTCGGCGCCCGCGTACCAGGGGCGCTCGTGGGTGAAGACGCTGTCGCGGTCGGCCTTGCCTTCCAGGTAGCCCTTGGAGAGCGGCGGCCGTTCGTAGGGGTGGTCGCGCTCGTCGCCGATGAGGATCACCCGGCCGGTGAACCCTTCGGCGCGCAGTGTTTCGGCCGCTTTCGCCCCTGCGAGTCCTGCTCCGACGATGACGAACGTCCGATGTGCGTCGACCACGTGATGCCTCCTCAGTGCTGTGCTGCGCGGCGCCCCAGCTGCGAGCGTCCCGCACGCAGCGTGATGGCGAAAGAGGGTGTGCCCCGGACAGGTCACACCCAGTGGTCAGATGTCCGGCCCCTGCTGTACACGTTCGACTCTCCCCGCGTTCGCTTCCGGCCCCCTCGCGTCCGCACCGGGGCTCTTTCGGCCCACATCCGGCCCCCGGTCGGGTCCGTGCCCGGCTCCTGGCGTCCGGGTCCGGTTCTTCCCGTCCGTGTCCGGGCTTCTGCCCGGCCGCATCCGGATTCCTCGCGTCCGTCTTCGGCTTCTTCCAGTCTGCCGGTCAGCGGGGGCGTGCGGTGAGCGCGGCGTGCAGGGATCGTGCGGAGGCGTCGGTGAGCGCGGCGATCTGGTCGACCAGGACCCGCTTGCGGGCGTGGTCGTCGGGGGCCCGGTCGAACAGGGCGCGGAAGTGCGGCTCCAGCCCCTCGGGGGCGCGGGCGGTGAGGGCGGCGGCCAGCTCGGCGATGACGATGCGCTGGTCGGCGCGGAGGGACTCCTGCTCGGCGCGCTGCATCACGTACCGGTCGGCGACGGCCTTGAGGACCGCGCACTCGGTACGGACCGAGCGCGGGACGACCAGCTCCGCGCCGTACCGGGTGAGGCGGCCGGGACCGTGGACCGCGCGGGTGGCCGTCTCGGCCTCCGTGCAGAAACGGCCGATGAGCTGGCTGGTGGCGTCCTTCAGCCGGGCCTGGGCCACGGCGGAGCCGTCGTAGCCGTGCGGCCACCACTCCTGCCCGATCAGCCGGTCCAGGGCCTCGGCGAGCTCCTGCGGATCGGTGTAGGCGGGGACGTACCGGCCGATGGCGACGGCCCAGATCTCCTCGCGCTCGGGCTCCGCCTCCAGGCAGTTGGGGTCGATGTGCCCGGCGTGCAGCCCGTCCTCGAAGTCGTGCACCGAGTACGCCACGTCGTCGGACCAGTCCATCACCTGGGCCTCGAAGCAGGTGCGGTCCTCGGGCGCGCCCTCCCGGGCCCAGGCGAAGACCGGGAGGTCGTCGGCGTACACCCCGAACTTCACCGAGTGCGGGTCCACGGGGTGCGCGCCGCGCGGCCAGGGGTACTTGGTGGCGGCGTCCAGGGCGGCCCGGGTGAGGTTGAGGCCGACGCTGACCTGTTCGCCGGTGCGCGGGTCGCGGACGAAGCGCTTGGGCTCCAGGCGGGTCAGCAGGCGCAGCGACTGGGCGTTGCCCTCGAAGCCGCCGCAGTCGGACGCGAAGTCGTTCAGGGCCTGTTCGCCGTTGTGGCCGAACGGGGGGTGGCCCATGTCGTGGGAGAGGCAGGCCGTCTCCACCAGGTCCGGGTCGCAGCCGAGCACGGCGCCCAGCTCCCGGCCGACCTGGGCGCACTCCAGGGAGTGGGTGAGCCGGGTGCGGGGGCTGGCGTCCCAGGCGAGGGAGCGGGTGCCGGGCGTCACCACCTGGGTCTTCCCGGCGAGCCTGCGCAGGGCGGCGGAGTGCAGCACCCGGGCCCGGTCGCGCTGGAAGGCCGTGCGGCCGGGGCGCTTGTCCGGCTCGGTGTCGAAGCGCTCGGTGTCGGCGGGACCGTACGGGCTCGCGGAGACGCCGCCCGGCACTCCCCGTGCCTGGTGTGTGCCGGGTGTCCGGTCTGCCTCGTGTGCGCCCTGTGTGCCGTGCATGATCCCGACAGTAGCGACCGCGGGCGGTGACCGGGGGCGTGCGGGCCCGAAGTCAGCTGGAAGCGAGCAACCTCACGGCCGCTCCACGGCGGTCACCGTGGCTGCCGCCGGTGCTCGGCGTCACAGCGGGGGCGGTGAGCCAACCTTCCCGGCGCTCCGCTCGTCAGGTCAGGTGAGGCACGCGTCGTCAGGTCAGGTGAGGCACGCGGAAGCCGGACGGAAGATCGGGGGGACTCGGTGGGCGGGTGGAGACGGCAGGTGGCCGACCGGGCGCGGGCGCTGGGACGCGCGGCGCCCGGCCGGGCGGGGAGGCTGGGACCACGGGCGCGGTCCGTCCTGCGCCGGGTCCGGCCGCCGCGCACCCGGCGGGGACAGCGGCGGCTCGCGCAGGCCCTGATGGCCGCCGCTGTGCTCGCCCTCCTGCCCGCCACCGGGATGCGGCTCGGCGCCGGTGACCGGGTGGGGACCACGGCCGACGCACCGCACCACGAGGTGGCCGTGGTGTTCGGGGCCGGTCTGCGGCAGGGGCGCCCGACCCCGTATCTCGCGCACCGGCTGGACGCGGCGGCCGAGCTGTACCGGACCGGGAAGGTCAGGGTCGTCCTGGTCACCGGGGACAACAGCCGGGTGGAGTACGACGAGCCGGACGCGATGCGCACCTACCTCACCGAACGCGGGGTGCCCGACGGGCGGATCGTGAGCGACTACGCCGGGTTCGACAGCTGGGACTCCTGCGTCCGGGCCAGGAAGATCTTCGGGGTCGACCGGGCGGTGCTGGTGAGCCAGGACTTCCACATCCACCGGGCGGTCACGCTGTGCCGGTCGGCCGGGATCGAGGCGTACGGGGTCGGGGTCGCCGAACCGCGGGACGCCACCTGGTACTACGGCGGTGTCCGGGAGCTGGCCGCCTCCGGCAAGGCGGCCCTGGACGCACTGCTCCGGCCCGACCCGCGCTTCCTGGGCCCCGAGGAACCGGGCGTCACGGAGGCTCTGGCCGCCGGGGACGCGGGGGCTGGAGCTGGAGCTGGGGACAGGGAAGCCGGGCGCAGGGGCGTCGGGGGTGGGGGCGCGGGGGACGCGGCCGTCGGGGGCGCTGACGGGGACTGATCTCGCGCCGGCGGTTGATCCGCCTTCGGGTGGAGTCCGGCCGTCTCACGGGGAGTCCGGGCCGCCCGGGGTCCGGCCGGTGGTCCACCGGCCGCCCGGGATGAGGACGCCTCCGGTCCGCAGCGAGCGGGTGACGGCGGCCGCGGCGAGGTACACCCAGGCCCGCACGGTGGTCCCGGAACCCCCGGCTCCGCCCGCACCGCCGTCCGGCCCCGGCTCGACGTCGCGGACGACGCGTTCGTACAGATTGCGCGGATGGCCGGGGCCGAGGAACTCCTCCAGGTGGTCCAGGAGTCCGAGCAGCTCCCCGTACACCCCGGGCGCGGCGGTCAGCAGCGTGCCGTGCACCCGGCCGTGCCCGTCGATCGCGTACGGGTGGCCGGGCCCCTCGTAGAGGAGCGCCCGGGGCAGCACGGCGGGGCGCTCCCGCGCCGTACGGCCGCGGAGGAAAAGCTCGTGGTTGGGTTCGCCGGGGAGCAGCGTCCCGTACACGAAGAAGGGCCGTTCGACGGCGGGCGGGGAGCCGGGGGCGGTCGTGCTGACGGCAGCCGTCACAGGGCGGTTTCGGGGGCCGTCTCCGCCGTCACCCAGCCGAGGTAGCGCGCGCTGCCGCGGACCACCGGCAGCGCGATGATCTCCGGCGTGTCGTAGTCGTGCTCCCGCTCGATGAGCGCTTCCAGTTCGCCGTAGCGCTCGGCCGTCGTCTTGAAGAGCACCTGCCACTCCTCGGACGACTCGATGGCGTGCTGCCAGCGGTAGACGGAGGTGACGGGTGCGGAGACCTGGGCGCAGGCCGCCAGCCGGGCCTCCACCGCGGACCGGGCCAGCCGCTGGGCCTTGTCCTCGCTGTCGGTCGTGGTCAGTACGGTCAGCCAGGCCGGTGGCGCTGTCATCGTCGGTCTCCTCGGGGTACGGCGGCCCTCCGGCTCTTCGAACCGGAGTCGTGGGCCCTCTGAACGGGTGTCGTCCCGATCATGCCGGGCCCTGATCCGATGGTCGTCCTCCGGCGGGCCAGCCGCCGCACGGGCGGAGAGCCGCCCGCCCGACGGACGTCGGTCACCCCCGTACGGGCCGGGGGCAACCGTGGACCGGCGGCAGGCCGGCCGCCGTACGGGCGGTGGATCAGCCGCCGAACGGACGGAGGTCAGCCGCCGTATGGGCGGAGGAGCAGCGCCGTACGGGCAGAGGATCAGCCGCCCTACGGCCGGAGGATCAGCCGCCGTACGGGCGGAGGGTCCGGGCGTCCCGTAGCGCGGTTCCCCACCACACGAGCTGGTCCAGCAGCGTCTTGGCCGCCGCCTCCGCCCCGGCCGGGTCGCGGTGGCGGCCCTCGTCGTCGAAGTGGGTCCCCGCGTCGTGGAAGGAGACGGTGTCGCGGACCGTGACGGTGTGCTGTTCGGCGAAGACCTGGCGCAGCTGCTCGACGGCCCGCAGCCCCCCGGAAACGCCGCCGTACGAGACGAAGGCGACGGGCTTGGCCTGCCACTCCTCGCGGTGCCAGTCGATGAGGTTCTTCAGGGGGGCGGGGAAGGAGTGGTTGTACTCGGGAGTGATGACGACGAAGCCGTCGGCCGCCGCCAACCGGGTGGAGACCGCTTGGAGCCGCGCCGTCTCCTCGGGGGTGGGGGTCCAGGAGAGGGCGGTCGGCAGATCGGCCGTCGCGACGTCGATCAGCTCGGTCTCGACACCGGGGTGGCGTCCGGCGCGCTCCAGGAACCAGTCGGCGACGACGGGGCCGAACCGGCCCGTGCGGTTGCTGCCGAGGATGACGGCCACCTTGAGGGGGGCGGGCGTGGATACGGAGGAGGCTGGTGTGGTGGTCATGAGGACGAGCTTTCAGCCTCAACCATGGTTCAGGTCAAGCTTTCCGGGGGAACCCTGGCCGGAACGCTCTACGGTGGCTGGATGACGACGCAACCTCCCGCCCCATATGTCGAGTTCGACGGCCGCCCGGCCGCCGAGGACGATCTGCGGAGCGCCGCGCTGCGCGGCTTCTGCCACTTCACCGCGCTCCAGGTGCGGGACGGCGGGGTGCGGGGGCTCGGGCTGCACCTGGCCCGGCTGGACGCCGCGAACCGGGAGCTGTTCGGGCAGCCCCTGGACGGCGGCCGGGTCCGTGAGCTGGTCCGCCACGCCCTGGAGGGGGCGGGGGTACGGGACGCCTCGGTGCGGGTGCACGGCTGCCCGCCCCCGGAGGACGGCGGTACGCGGGTGATGGTCACCGTCGACCAGCCCGCGCGGGCGGCCTCCGGGGTCCGCGCCCTGATGTCGGTGCCGTACGCGCGCACCGCCCCGCACATCAAGCGGCCGGGCGACTTCGGGCAGACGTACCACGGGCTGCTGGCCGGGCGGGCGGGGTTCGACGAGGCGCTGCTGACCCTGCCCGGCGGGGTGGTGACCGAGGGCGCGTTCACCAACGTCGGCTTCTGGGACGGCACCTCGGTGGTGTGGCCGGACGCCCCGGCACTGGCCGGGACGACGATGGCGCTGCTGGAACTGGGCCTGGCGCGGGCCGGATCGCCCTCGGCACGCCGCCCGGTGACCCTGGAGGGCCCGGACGGGATCGGTCGGTACCGGGCGGCCTTCGCCTGTAACGCGCGGGGGATCACGGCGGTGGGGCGAATCGACGAACGGCGGTTCGCCGTCGACGAGGAGCTGTTGAGCCTGCTGGACCGGGCGTACGGGAGCGCCCCACCGGAAGCCCTGTGACACCACCCGGCAAGCGGGGGCTCGTGGGGAGCAGGCGGGCCCCTCCGACGCCCCCGGAGCGAGGCGGGGAGAGACGGGCGACCGAGGGGGCGGGACGTGAGGACGCGCGGCTGACGGGGCAGGACGTCGGGACGCGCGACGAGGGAGCGGGAGTGCGCGGCTGGGCAGGGGATGAGCGGAAGGGAGACTGGGGGCATGCAGATGCAGATGCGTATCGAGGCGTCGGACCTGCCCGGCCGCGCCTGCGGGCCGGACACCGACTTCCCCGGGTTCACGGACATCCACGTCGGCGTCCAGCGTAAGGACCGGCCCGGCGAACTGCTCGGCCCGCACCCCGGCGACGCCGCGTCGGCCACGTGGACGCTGGAGTGCACGGCCGCTCCGGGCGCGGAGGGCGGGATCGAGGTGGCGGGGCCGTACATCCAGAACCGGCTGGGCGGGCGGTTCGTCTATCTGTCCTGGGGCACGGTGGACGAGGCCGGGACCTTCACCATGTTCCGGCGTGCCAAGCTGATGTTCGCCGACATCGATCCCGACGTCCTCGCAGCCGCCGCGCGCACCGGGTACCTCGTGGGGCGGCTCGGACTGACCGACGCCAAGGGCCAGCCGCTGTGCGGGCGAGTGCGTCCGCCACAGATCACCTGGAGCGCCACGGACGGGTCGTGAACCGGCACGAACGCCATGAACCAGCGCGAACCACGAGCTGGAGCCGGAACAGGGGCGGGGCCGCGCTTCCCACCCGACACCCGCCGACCGGGCCCTGGGGGGGGTGGGGCCCGGTGATGGCGGGTGCCCTGGGGGCGGGAATCCGTCCCGTGGGGGGATGTATATCGTCTGCCCGGCGGCCCGACGGGCATTCATGTGACGTAGGTCACACCGAACGGGTAGGGTGGCATCACCCGATCGGCACCCGGGCCGCCCGGACGGACCCGTACGGACCCGAACGGCCCATCCGTACCGCTGCGACCTGCGGCGATCCGCCACGGCCAGGGCGCCACGCCGGTCCGTACGGGTGAAAGCTGATCCAGCGTCAGGGAGCGCGGACCGCCCGGTCGCTCTTGTCTCGGGAGCAGGACATCCGCTCGTCCCGTCTGCCCGGAGGATTCCCATGCGCCGTCCCGCCCGCCTCGCGACCGGCACCGTCGGTGCCGCGTTCACCGCCGTCGCGCTCGGTCTCACCGTCGCCGCCCCGCCCGCGCACGCGGGCGACGTCGGCCGGCTGGAGATCACCCCGTCGACCGCGACCCCGGGCGCCACCGTCACCGTGAACACCACGCTCTGCGGCTCCAAGGGCGGCGACGGCGACGCCAGCGACCTGAACGCCGAGGACTTCACGGTGCGCCCCACGACGCACAAGGAGGACTCGGTCGGCCAGTTCACCGTTCCGCACGACACCAGCGCGGGCACCTACGAGGTCTTCGTCTTCTGCTACAACGGCAAGGAAGCAGCGGGCGACCTCAAGATCATCGGCGGCGGCAAGCACGAGAAGCCCTCCGGCCATGTGCGGACCGGGGTGGGCGGCAGCGTCGAGCCGAACTCCACACAGGTCGCGCTCGGCGTCGGCGTGATCGGGCTCGCGGCCGTCGGCGGCCTGTGGCTGCTGCGCCGCCGCTCCGAGGGCACCGAAGGAAGCTGAACCACCGCTTCCCCGCCGACCGGGCGGGGCGCGTCCCCGAGCGCGCTCCGCCCGTCCTCTCCGCGAAGGACGTCGATGTGTCCCAGGGCGCACAGAAGGCCAAGGGGTGGCTCATGGGCATCGCCGTGCTGTGCGGCGTCTGGCTGGTCCAGAACGGCACCGGCGCCCAGCTCATACCGCCGCAGCCCTCCAGCGCCCAGGCCTTCGCCGCCGGGCCGGAACTCCAGCCCGGCTCCCCCGTCGCCGCCCCGCTGCCCTCCTCCGAACCGGTGCGCATCCGCATCCCGAGCATCGAGGTGGACGCGCCGATGACACGGCTCGGCCTCGCCGCCGACGGCAGCCTCGACGTGCCGCCGGACAAGGACCGCAACCTCGCGGGCTGGTACGGCGACGGGGTGCCGCCCGGCGCGCGGGGCACCGCGATCGTGGCCGGACACGTGGACAACGCCGACGGCCCGTCCGTCTTCTACGCCCTGGGAGCGCTGACCAAGGGCACCAAGGTCGAGGTGGACCGCCGGGACGGGCACACGGCCGTGTTCTCGATCGACGCGATCGAGGTCTACGACAACGACGACTTCCCCGACCAGCGCGTCTACGGCGATTCGCCGCACGCGTCCCTGCGCCTGATCACCTGCGGTGGCGGCTTCTCGAAGGAGACCGGCTACCAGGGCAACGTGGTGGCGTACGCCCACCTCACCGAGGTGCGCTGAGCACGAGGGGGTGCCGCGCGCACCGCGCTCCCCGGCCCCGCCCCGCTACGCGTTCCACTGGTCGAAGCCCAGCTTGGCGACCAGGGCGAACACCACGGTCAGCAGCACCGCGCGGACGAAGCCGCTCCCCCGGCTCAGCGCCATCCGGGCCCCGACCATGCCGCCCGCGAGGTTGAAGACGGCCATCAGCGCCGCCAGCTGCCACAGCACCGTCCCCTGATACGCGAACATCGCCAGCGCCCCGGCGTTGGTGCAGACGTTGACGATCTTCGCGGTGGCCGAGGCGGTCACCAGATCCAGCTGGAGCACCGCGCTCAGCGCCAGCACCAGGAAGGTGCCGGTGCCCGGCCCGAACAGGCCGTCGTAGAAGCCGATCCCACCGCCGACCAGCACGATCGCGGTGAGAATCCGGGCGCGCCCGACCGGACGTCCGGTGCCGTCGCCCGTCGCCGCGCCGAAGGACGGGCGCAGCATGACGAACGCCGCGACGCCGAGCAGCACCACCATGATCACCGGGCGGAGCACGTCGCTGCTGATCCCCGCGGCGAAGAACGCCCCGGTCATCGATCCGGCCAGGGCCATCAGCCCGACCCGTACCGCGAGCCCGACGCGCACCGGGGCCTTGCGGACGAAGGTCACCGCCGCGCCGGTGGTCCCGACGATCGCGACGGCCTTGTTGGTCCCGAGGACGTGGGCCGCCGACACGTTCGGCAGGCCGAGCAGCAGCGCGGGCAGGAGCAGCAGCCCACCCCCGCCGACCACGGCGTCGATCCAGCCCGCGGCGGCCGCGGCCAGGCAGAGGAGGACCAGCGTGGTCAGGGTTATGTCAGGCACGACCCGACCCTAGATCCCGCTCCCGACGGTCCACGCACTGCCCCTCGCACCGCTCCTCGCACACCCGGACGCGCGCGCTCCGGACCGGACCACACCGCTCCGTCCCGGTCCGCACCCGTCCTCCTCCGGGCGTTCACCTCTTTTTGACGGACTGTCAACTCCGTACCCCTACAGTCGCGACGCGCTACCCGCCGGTCCGTCCGGGACGGCGGGACCTCACTCATGTCGTGGAGTGATCGTGGAACGTCGGAACTTCTTGCGCACCGCGGTGATCGGCAGCTCGGCGGCGGCCTTCGGCGGCACGCTGTGGCGGGGCGCCGCCTTCGCCGACCCGGCCCAGCCCGCCCCCGGCCCGTACGGCGCGCTCCAGGCGGCCAACAGCGACGGCATCCAGCTGCCGAGCGGTTTCACCAGCCGCGTCGTGGCCCGCTCCGGGCAGTCCGTCCCCGGCACCTCCTACCGCTGGCACAGCGCACCCGACGGCGGGGCGGTGTTCGCGGACGGCTCGGGCTGGATCTACGTCTCCAACGCCGAGGTGTCCTCCGGGAGTGGAGGCGGGGCGAGCGCGCTGCGGTTCGGCTCCTCGGGCACGGTGACGTCCGCGTACCGGATCCTGAGCGGCACGAACAACAACTGCGCGGGTGGCGCGACCCCGTGGAACACCTGGCTGTCCTGCGAGGAGGTCACCCGGGGGTACGTCTACGAGACCGACCCGTGGGGTGTGAAGGCCGCCGTGCGGCGGCCCGCGCTGGGCCGGTTCAAGCACGAGGCGGCGGCCGCCGATCCGGACCACGGTTACGTCTATCTCACCGAGGACGAGTCGGACGGCCGCTTCTACCGCTTCCGGCCCACGACCTGGGGCGATCTGTCGAGCGGGACCCTTCAGGTGCTGGTGGCGGGCTCGGCCACGTCGGGGCCGGTGAGCTGGGCGAACGTACCGGACACGGCCGCCTCCTCGACCCAGACCCGGCACCAGGTGTCCGGGGCGAAGGTCTTCAACGGCGGGGAGGGCTGCTTCTACGCGGCGGGCACCTGCTGGTTCACCACCAAGGGCGACAACCGGGTGTGGGCGTACGACGCGAACGCCTCGTCGGTCTCGCTCGCCTACGACGACTCGCTGGTGCCGGGCGGCGCGGCCCCGCTGACCGGGGTCGACAACGTCACCCGGTCCGGCTCGGGGGACCTCTACGTCGCGGAGGACGGCGGCACGATGGACATCTGCCTGATCACCCCGGACGACAAGGTGGCGCCGTTCCTGCGGATCACCGGCCAGTCCGGCTCGGAGATCACCGGACCCGCGTTCTCGCCGGACGGCAAACGGCTCTACTTCTCCTCGCAGCGCGGGACGAGCGGCAGTTCGTCGGGCGGCATCACCTACGAGGTGCGGGGCCCGTTCCGCGGCTGACCGGGCGACCGGCCACGCTGCCGGCCGACTGTCCGCCTGACGCCCGACGACCGACCGCCCGACGACCGACCGCCTGACGGCCGACCGGCCCGGTCGCGCCTCCCCCCGTGGAGGCGCGACCGGTGAACCGTGGGCCGACGGACCGAGGAACCGACGCCTCAGGCCTGGCCCTCCATGGCGGACGGGTCCATCCAGATGACCTCCCAGATGTGGTGGTCGGGGTCCTGGAACGAGCGGCCGTACATGAAGCCCATGTCCTGCGTCTCGCCCGCCGGGGACCCGCCGGAGGCCAGGGCGGCGTCCGCGAGCCGGTCCACCTCCTCGCGGCTGTCCGCGCTCAGGGCGAGGATGACCTCGGTGGTCTTCGAAGCGTCGGCGACGTCCTTCTTGGTGAAGTCCTTGAAGCGCGGCTCGGACATCAGCATCGCGAAGATCGTGTCGCTGATGACCAGACAGGCGGTCTTGTCGTCGCTGAACGCCGGGTTGAAGCCGTAGCCGAGCTTCTCGAAGAAGCCCTTGGTGGTCTCCAGGTTCTTCACCGGCAGGTTCACGAAGATCATCTGCGCCATGGTGGGTTCCTCTTCCTCTGTTCCCTCGCGCCGCCGTCGGTCCGTCCGGCGCTTTCGATGGTTAGACGACGGTGCCGCGCGGAACTCATCGGCGTCCGGGGAACTTCTTCTCGCGGATGCCCACGGAGAGCCGCGGCCCGGTCGTGGACGGCCCCGGGCGCGGACGGGCGCGGAGGGACGGGCGCGGAGGAGCGCGGACGGGCGGGCGTGCATGACCGTGGACGGCTACAGGCGGGCGCGAGCGGGGACGGGTCCGCTCAGGGCAGGGCCAGGGGCGCGCCGCCGCGCAGCAGGGAGCCGCCCAGCGGGGTCAGGGTGTGCAGCACCGAACTGCCGTGCCGCAGGGTGTGGACGAGGCCCGCCTCGCGCAGCACCGAAGCGTGCTGGCTCGCGGAGGCCAGGGACACCCCGGCGCGACGGGCCAGTTCGCTCGTGGTGCAGCCGTTGCCGATGGACTGGAGGACGGCCGAGCGGGTGTGGCCGACGAGGCGGCCGAGCCAGGGTCCGGGCTCGGCGAACTCCGGGGCGGAGCGGTGGGCCACCGGGTAGACGAGCACCGGCGGCAGGGCCGGGTCGCGGTAGACGACGGCGGTGTTCCGGCAGAAGAACGAGGGCTGGAGCAGCAGCCCGCGCCCGTCCAGGTACAGATCGCGGTCGACCGGGTAGTCCACCTCCAGCACCGGCGGCCGCCAGCGGATCATCGGCGGCAGCGTGGCCAGGAGCCCGTCCGCGCCACCGTCCAGCAGCGCCCGGCCGCGGACGGCCCGGTCCGCCTCGACACTGGCCCGGATGTGCGTCCAGTACGGCTCGACGGCGGCGTGGTGGTAGCCGCGGAGGGCCCCGATCAGCCTCCCGAGCGGCTCGGCCCGGCCCTCCAGGAGTGCGGCGGGCAGCGCCGCGTTCGCTCTTTCCGCGGCCCGCTGCCCGGCCGGACGGCCCACCCGCTGCCGCTGCCGCCCGGCGGCCAGCAGCTCCAGCTCCGCGCGGACGCGGTCGGCGGGGGTGTCGCGCAGGGCCTCCATCCCGGCGTCCAGCCCGAACGGCTCGGCCCCTTCCCGCGAGGGCGTCAGGAAATCCGGGAAATAGCCGCGGGGCGGAACGACCGCCGCCAGCAGATGTACTTCACCATTCAACCGGGTCCGGGTTTCCGTACGCCATTTCCCGAAGACGGTCGAAGCGCGCTGGTCCCGCAGCCGGTGAAAACTGAGAACCGTTTCCCACAGCGCGTCCGGCCTCGTGGCCATCCGCACCCGGGAAAGGTCCAGTCGGGACACATGGATACGCAGCACTGCTCCCCCACCTGTTTCCTCATGTGTTGCATCCGCAATTGCCCCCACCGAAGGGTATGCGGGC
The DNA here is from genome assembly GCF_044767975.1 of Streptomyces sp. NPDC101181. Classification (NCBI taxonomy): domain Bacteria; kingdom Bacillati; phylum Actinomycetota; class Actinomycetes; order Kitasatosporales; family Streptomycetaceae; genus Streptomyces; species Streptomyces sp. NPDC101181. The sequence goes on from NZ_JBIWOX010000004.1 coordinate 193,535, forward strand.
CGTCACAGGAGGTCACCACGGGGTTTCGGCCAGAAGTGAAACGTCTCGCCCCGCTGCTCCTCACCCGAAAGGCTGTACGGCGTCGGGTACGCATCCGGTGCCCACCGGATGAGCACGTGAAGGCCGTGGGGGGCTTTGTGTGTTCGGCGGCGGTGGGCGGCGGTGCGGCTCCGTGCCCGACGGGGGTAAGCCGGGTGCGGTCCGTGGGTGGGGATCCATGGACCGCACCCCGGTCCATCGCCTCCCGGCCCTTCGGCCGCCACCCCTATTTCTTTGCGCATTAAACGAAGCAATGTGCTCTGCGCCACATTTCCCGGGCCGTATTCCTGCGCGGTTCTGACGGAATCCCTGCGCGATCCTGACGGCTGTTCCCGACCGCCGGTCACATCCGCGCACCGCCCGGTCCCTGGGCCGTGGATCGTTTCCGGGCATCGCAGGCGACGGCCCGCGGCCCCATCGGCCGCCCCACGGACCCCTCGGCCCCACGGACCCGTCGGCCACCCCACGGACCCCTCGGCCCCGCGGCCCCGTCGGCCGCCCCACGCCCCCTCGGCCGCCCTACGGACCCGTCGGCCCCACCGACCCCTCGGCCTGCGGGGTCGCCCGGCCCCCGTACGCAAGGCGAAGCGGCGGCACCCCCGCACAGGGTGCCGCCGCTTCCGGGCGCTCCGGGGGCCGCCGCCGGGCCCGTCGAGCCGGTGAGGGTCCGGCTCGGGCGGTGGCGGCGGCGCCCCGGAGCGGGGACGGTGGTCGTCGGTGTCGCCGCGTCAGCGGCTGTCGCTGCCCCGGGACGCGGCGGCGGCGCGGCCCGCCTCCAGCCGGGCCACCGGGATGCGGAACGGAGAGCAGGAGACGTAGTCCAGGCCCACCTCGTGGAAGAAGTGCACCGACTCCGGGTCGCCGCCGTGCTCCCCGCAGACGCCGAGCTTGAGGTCCGGGCGGGTGGCCCGGCCCGCCTCGACGGCGCTGCGGACCAGCGAGCCCACGCCGTCCTTGTCGATCGTCTCGAACGGGGAGACCCCGAAGATGCCCTTCTCCAGGTACGCGGTGAAGAACGAGGCCTCCACGTCGTCGCGGGAGAAGCCCCACACCGTCTGGGTCAGGTCGTTGGTGCCGAACGAGAAGAACTGGGCGGCCTCCGCGATCTGGGCCGCCGTCAGCGCGGCGCGCGGCAGTTCGATCATGGTGCCGATGGTCAGCTTCAGGTCGGTGCCGGTGGCGGCCTGGACCTCCGCGATGACCCGGTCGGCCTCCTCGCGGACGATCTCCAGCTCCTGGACCGTGCCGACGAGCGGGATCATGACCTCGGCGCGCGGGTCGCCCTTGGCGTTCTTGCGGTGGGCGGCGGCCTCGGCGATCGCCCGTACCTGCATGGCGAACAGACCGGGGATGACCAGCCCCAGGCGTACTCCGCGCAGGCCCAGCATCGGGTTCTGCTCGTGCAGCTTGTGGACGGCCTGGAGGAGGCGCAGGTCGTTCTCGTTGGCGTCCTTGCGGGACTCCGCGAGCGCGACGCGTACGGACAGCTCGGTGATGTCCGGCAGGAACTCGTGCAGCGGCGGGTCCAGCAGCCGTACGGTCACCGGCAGCCCGTCCATCGACTCGAACAGCTCGATGAAGTCGGCCTTCTGGAGCGGCAGCAGGGCCGCCAGCGCGCTTTCGCGCTCGTCGTCGGTGTCCGCCAGGATCAGCTTCTCGACCATCTCGCGGCGCTCGCCGAGGAACATGTGCTCCGTGCGGCACAGGCCGATGCCCTGGGCGCCGAAGCGGCGGGCGCGCAGCGCGTCCTCGGCGTTGTCCGCGTTGGCCCGCACCCGCAGGCGGCGCACCCGGTCCGCGTACGCCATGATCCGGTGGACGGCGGCGACCAGTTCGTCGGCGTCGTCGGCCCCGGCGTGCATCCGGCCCTCGAAGTACTCGACGACCGGGGACGGTACGACGGGGACCTCGCCCCGGTAGACCTTGCCGGTCGAGCCGTCGATGGAGACGAGGTCGCCCTCCTCGATCACCGTGCCGCCCACCGTCATCCGGCGGCGCTTGGTGTCGACCTCCAGGTCCTCGGCGCCGCACACACAGGTCTTGCCCATGCCGCGCGCCACGACCGCCGCGTGCGAGGTCTTGCCGCCGCGCGAGGTGAGGATGCCCTCGGCGGCGATCATGCCTTCGAGGTCGTCGGGGTTGGTCTCCCGGCGGATGAGGATGACCTTCTCGCCGGAGCGGGACCACTTGATCGCGGTGTACGAGTCGAAGACGGCCTTGCCGACGGCGGCACCGGGCGAGGCGGCGATGCCCCGGCCGAGCAGCTCGGTCCTCGCGGTGTCGTCGAAGCGCGGGAACATCAGCTGGGCGAGCTGGGCGCCGTTGACCCGCTGAAGCGCCTCGGCCTCGTCGATCAGGCCCTGGTCCACGAGCTGGGTCGCGATCCGGAAGGCGGCTCCGGCGGTGCGCTTGCCCACCCGGGTCTGGAGCATCCAGAGCTGGCCGCGCTCGATGGTGAACTCGATGTCGCAGAGGTCCTTGTAGTGGTTCTCCAGCGTCTCCATGATGCCCATGAGCTGGTCGTAGGACTTCTTGTCGATCGACTCCAGGTCGGCGAGCGGCACCGTGTTGCGGATACCGGCGACGACGTCCTCGCCCTGCGCGTTCTGGAGGTAGTCGCCGTAGACGCCCTGGTGGCCGCTGGCCGGGTCGCGGGTGAAGGCGACGCCCGTACCGGAGTCGGGGCCGAGGTTGCCGAAGACCATCGAGCAGACGTTGACGGCCGTGCCGAGGTCGCCGGGGATGCGCTCCTGGCGGCGGTAGAGCTTGGCGCGGTCGGTGTTCCACGAGTCGAAGACCGCGTTTATGGCCAGGTCCATCTGCTCCCGCGGGTCCTGCGGGAACTCGCGTCCGGCCCGGTCCTGGACGATCTTCTTGAACCGCTCGACCAGTTTCTTCAGGTCGGCCGCGGCGAGGTCGGTGTCGACGCTGACCTTCTTGGCCGCCTTGGCCGCCTCCAGGGCCTCCTCGAAGAGGTCGCCGTCGACGCCCAGGACGGTCTTGCCGAACATCTGGATCAGCCGGCGGTAGGAGTCCCAGGCGAAACGCTCGTCACCGGACTGGGTGGCGAGACCGGCCACCGAGGCGTCGGAGAGCCCGATGTTCAGGACCGTGTCCATCATGCCGGGCATGGAGAACTTGGCGCCGGAGCGGACGGAGACCAGCAGCGGGTCGTCGGCCTGGCCGAGCTGTTTACCCATTCGCGACTCCAGCGCGGCGAGGTGCGCGCTCACCTCGTCGCGCAGCGCGGTCGGCGCCTCGCCGCTGTCCAGGTAGACCTTGCAGGCCTCGGTGGTGATCGTGAAGCCGGGAGGGACCGGCAGCCCGAGGTTGGTCATCTCGGCGAGGTTGGCGCCCTTGCCGCCCAGGAGATCCTTCAGGTCCTTGTTGCCCTCGGTGAAGTCGTAGACGAACTTCTGGGGATCGTTGTTTTCCGACACGGGTCTCGACTCCTCGAGGACGCGGTGGCTGCCCTGACGGCCAGGAACATACCCAGATCGAAGGTGCCTGGGTACGTCCACTTGGTCGTCATACGGCCGCAACCACCCGTCCGCCAGCAGATCGAAAGGGTCACGCTGCTGCGGCGGGCGCCTTCGCGGGTTCATTCCCTGAAGGCGGCATGGCCAGAACTTGACCCTGAGCGCTCACATGAGCTGCATGTTCACCAAGCGAGTACACCTTCCGAACTCAAGCCCATGGCACTGAGTGCCACAGCTTTCGGAAGTGCAGCCACCCCGTTCTCGCTCATCTGAGCGCCATACCTATCAAGGGTGGCGCGAATCACGCCGGATTCGGACCCCGGATGTCAGGATGCGGACCGCCCGCGGGCGGCGCATGAGGACGCCGCCCGCTCAGCCGAGCGGTGTCCGCTGGGGGACGACCAGCACCGGACGCGGGACGGGGGTGACCCGGGCCCGTACCCCGGGCAGCAGGTCGGCGGCGTCCCGGGAGGGGAGGTCGGCCTTGACCGCGGCCCCGTCCGGGAGGTCGAGCAGGACCCGGGTGACCGAGCCGAGGAACGACGCGGAGACGACGGTGGCGGTGCCCTCGGGGTCGGCCTCGGCGCGGATGCCCTCGGGGCGGATCAGGACGTCGACGGGCTCACCCTCCACCGGGGCCGGGCCGTCGACCGGCAGGACGGCGCCCGCGACCTCGACCGTGCCACCGGCGGCCGTACGGCCCGGCAGCCGGTTCATGGTGCCGACGAACTCGGCGACGAACGCGGTGGCCGGCCGCTCGTACAGCTCGGCCGGGGGCGCACACTGCTCCAGGCGGCCCGCGTTGAGGACGGCGACCCGGTCGGCCATGGACAGGGCCTCCTCCTGGTCGTGGGTGACGAAGATCGTGGTGATGCCCAGCGAGAGCTGGAGGCGGCGGATCTCCTCGCGCAGCGCCAGCCGGACCTTGGCATCGAGTGCCGAGAGCGGCTCGTCGAGCAGCAGCACCCGGGGCCGCAGGGCGAGCGCGCGGGCCAGGGCGACGCGCTGCTGCTGGCCGCCGGACAGCTGGTGCGGGTAGCGGTCGCCGTGGTCGGGCAGCCCGACCAGGTCGAGCAGCTCGGCCGCGGTGGCGCGCCGCTGGGCGGCGGGCGCCTTCCGTACGCGCAGGCCGAAGGCCACGTTGTCGCGGGCGTTCAGGTGCGGGAAGAGGCTGTAGGACTGGAAGACCATGCCCGCGTCGCGCCGGTTGGCGGGGACCCGGGTGATGTCCTCACCGTCCACCAGAACCTCACCGGAGTCCGGCTGCTCGAACCCGGCGAGCACCCGCAGCGCGGTGGTCTTGCCGCAGCCGGAGGGGCCGAGGAGGGCGAGGAGTTCGCCGGGCTCGGCGGTGAGGTCGAGTCCGTCGAGGGCCACGGTCGGGCCGAACGCCCGGCGCAGCGAGCGGAACTCCACCCGGGCGCCGGTGGCGGCGCGTGGCGCACCCCCGGCGGACCGGGCCGGCTCGGGAGGTCCGGCTGCGGCGGTCGCGGAGGGCGGGGCGGGCAGGGCTGACATGGGTGGCTACTCCTTGCCGGGTACGGGGGTGGGGGCGGCCGGGACGGCGGAGGCGGCGGCTCCGGGCGGCGGGACCGCGGCGGCTCCGGCCGGGGCGGCGGACCTGGTCCCGGCGCGGGAGAGGACGAGCAGCAGGGCCCAGGTGATCAGCAGCGAGAGCAGGGAGACCGCGACCGACATCCGGGCCTCGGCGCCGGAGACGGTGACGATCCACACCGCGAAGGGGCGGAAGCCCAGCAGCGAGGCGACGGTGTACTCACCGAGCACCAGGGCCAGGGTCAGGAAGGAGGCCCCGGCGAGCGAGGAGCGCAGGTTGGGCAGGATGACCCGGAGGATGACGTAGGCCCGGCCCGCGCCGCAGTTGCGGGCCGCCTCCACCAGGGTGGGCACGTCGACCGCACGCAGCCCGGCGTCCAGCGAGCGGTGCACGAACGGCAGCGCCAGCACGGTGTAGGCGAGGACCAGCACCACCGGGAAGGACTCGTTCTGGACGGCCAGGAAGGTCTGGTAGAGCGGGGTGCGGGAGAGGTGGTCGGGGCCCCAGCGCAGCACCGTGGCGATTCCGGTGACCAGCGCGATCGGCGGCACCACCAGCGGCAGCATGCAGACGACCTCGACGACGGCGCGCAGCCGGGGCGGCCCGAGCCGGACCGCGACCAGGGCGGGCACGACGAGCAGCAGGGCGAGGGCGATGGTGGCGGCGGCGAGGGAGAGCGAGAGGAACAGGCTCTCGGTGAAGCCGTCGGCGGACAGGATTCCGCTGTAGGCGGCGAAGGTGAGGCCCTGCCCCGGCACCTGGACGGTGAAGACGAAGGAGGAGACCAGCGGGGTGAGGAAGTACAGCCCGGCGACGGTGAGGACCGCCCCGCGCCACCAGCGCGGGCGGCGCCGGGCCGTCCTCGCCGGGGCGACCGCGGGGGCCGCGGGGACCGGGATCAGCGCAGCCATCGGGAGCTCCTTCGCTGGAGGGGCAGGTAGACGGCCATCACCAGGGCGGCGATCAGGATCATGTCGAGGCTCAGCGCCAGGGCCACGTTTTCCTGGCCGACCAGGACGTTCCCCGAGAGGGCGTCGGCGATCTTGAGCGTGACCAGCGGGACGGAGCCCCCGACCAGGGCGGCGGCCGTGGCATGGGCGGCGAAGGCGCTGCCGAAGAGCAGGACGAACCCGCCCAGCAGCGAGGGCGCGAGGACCGGCAGACCGACATGGCGCCAGAACTGCCAGGCGGAGGCACCCGTGTTGAGCGCGGCCTCCCGCCACTGCGGACGCAGCCCGTCCAGCGCCGGGACGACGACGAGGACCATGAGCGGGACGAGGAAGTAGAGGTAGATGACGGTGAGCCCGGTGAAGGAGTAGAGGTTCCAGCCGAGCGCCTCCAGGTGTCCCAGCTCCGTGACCACCCCGGAGATGCCGAGGGTCGCCACGAACGCGAAGGCCAGGGGGATGCCACCGAAGTTGGCGAGCACTCCGGAGGCGGTGAGCACCGCCCCGCGCAGGGCGCCGCGCCGGGAGGTGACGACAACCTGGGCGATCAGCACCCCGAGCACGGTGGCGAGCGCCGCGGTGAGCGCGGAGAGCTGGACGCTGCCGGCGAGCGAGGTCAGGTAGGGCCCCTGGAGCGAGCGCGACAGGTGCTCACCGGTGAACTCGGTGGCGCCGGAGGCCGGGTCGGTACGGGTGAGCGCCCCGTGCAGCAGGGCCCCGGCGGGCAGTCCGAAGCAGAGCCCGGCGAAGACGAGCAGCGGCAGGGCGCCGAGCCAGGCACGGGACGGGCGGCGGCGGGCGGGGCGCCCGGCCTTCGCTGCCGCCGCCCCGGGACCCGGGGCGGCGGACGGGTGCGGGACGGCCATCAGGAGACGGCCTTGTCCCAGTTCCCGGAGAGCGTGGCGTTGGCCCGGTCCAGCTCCTCGGAGCTGGGGAAGGCCGGGGTGCCCGCGACCTCCGGCAGCTTGGCTACGAAGGTCTTGTCGGCGGTGCCGTCCTCGGTCATCGCGGGCAGCAGCACGGGGCGGGCGTACCCCTTGAGCCAGAGGTTCTGGCCCTCGGTGCTGTAGAGGTACTCCATCCACAGGCGGGCGGCGGCCGGGTGCGGGGCCTCCTTGTTGACGGCCTGCGAGTAGAACTGGGCGTAGACGCCGTCGCCGGGCACGGAGACCTTCCAGTCGACGCCCTTGCCCGCGAACTGGTCGGCGTACCCGGCGTTCAGGTAGTCCCAGTCGATGCTGATCGGCGTCTCGCCCTTCTCGACGGTGGCCGGGGTGGACTCGACGGGAATGAAGTTGCCGCTCTTCTTCAGCTTGCCGAAGAAGTCGATGCCGGGCTGGATGTCCCCGAACGACCCCTTGTCGGCCAGGGCCGCCGCGTAGACACCGCCGAACGCCGAGCCGGACTTGGTGGGGTTGCCGTTGAGGGCGACCTTCCCCTTGTATTCGGGCTTCAGCAGATCGGCGAAGGTCTCGGGGCAGGTGGTGATGCGGGCGGCGTCGCAGCCGATGGAGACGTAGCCGCCGTAGTCGTTGTACCAGCGGCCGTCGGCGTCCTTCTGGCTGTCGGGTATACGGTCCCAGGAGGCGACCTTGTAGGGGGCGAAGAGGTTCTCGGCCGCGCCGCTGCGGGCGAAGGCGATGCCGAGGTCGAGGACGTCGGGGGCGCGCTTCTGGCCCTTGCGGGACTTGACGGCCGCGATCTCGTCGGCGCTGGACGCGTCCGGGGTCTCGCTCTTGATCTTGATCTTGTACTTGGCCTGGAACGCCTTGATGATCTCGCCGTAGTTGGCCCAGTCCGGCGGCAGGGCGATCACGTTCAGCTCGCCCTCCTTCTCGGCGGCGGCGACCAGCTCGTCCATCCCGCCGAAGTCCGCGACCGACGCGGCGTCGGCGGACTTCACCCCGTTCGCACCGGCCTGGGCGGAGTCCTCGGGCGCGGCGCCGCAGGCGGTGAGCGCGGTGAGGGCCGCGGTGGAGAGAGCGAGGGCGGCGACGGCACGCCCGGTGGAGCGGAGGCGGGTGCGGGGTCGGGCTCTGTGCACGGCAGATCTCCCAGAAGCGAGGCATGAGGGCTACTTGTTCATACAAGCTGGCATCAGTTCGCCCGGCTCAGATGTCGTGTGCATGAACGTCCGATGGCTGGTGCCGCAAGAGCCGAGGAAGAGGAAAGCCGGTCATGTCCTGGTTGCGGCAGGTAAGGAACCGAGCACCGCGACAGTCTGATGCGGGGTTAGAGTGACCCGGAGACCACACGGAAGAACCCGCGTCTGTACACAGTCCGGCATACGCACCGAGCGGTGGACCGAACGGTGGGGAGGGGGGGGAGCGTGGGCCACGCGCGCTACGAGGAGATCGCCGAGTCCCTGCGACAGGCGATCCACGGCGGCGACTTCCCTCCGGGCGCCCGGCTGCCGTCCGAGAGCGCCCTCGCCGAACGCTGGAAGGCCTCGCGCGGCACGGTCCGCCAAGCGGTGGCGCTGCTGGCCCAGGAGGGTCTGATCGGCTCCCGCCAGGGAGCCCGCCGGGTGGTCCTGCGCGGGGAGCGCCGCCAGAGCTTCGAGCAGCTCAACAGCTTCGCCCAGTGGGCCCACGCGATGGGCTGCGAGGTCTCCAGCCGCATCCTGGACCGCACGACCCGCCCGGCGACCGACGAGGAGGCGGCCCGGCTGGACACCGGACCGGGCGGCGAGGTCCTCTCCGTACTGCGCCTGCGCCACCTGGACGGCGAGCCGGTCATGGTGGAACGGACGGTGTACGCGCACTGGGTGGCCCCGACGGTCCGCGCGCTCCCCGAGGACTGCGTATCGATCATGGACAGCATCGCGGAGCGCGCGGACATCGTCGCGCACCACGGCGAGCACCTCATCGACGCCATCGCGGCGGGCGCCCAGGACGCCCGCCTCCTGCTGGTACGCCGGGCCAGCCCCCTGCTCCGGCAACGCCACGTGACCCACACGGCGGCGGGCCGCGCCATCGAGTGGACGGACGACCGCTACCGGGCGGGCAGCGTCGTCTTCAACGTCATGAACTCCGCGGCGGCCTCCCCGCTGGAGCGGCGGGCGGGACGGGACCTGGCGGGCTGAGGCTCCGCCGCGGGCCGGGGCTCAGCCCCCCGAGGTGTCCAGCTCCGCGTCGGCGCTGACGCCCGCGCAGTCGTAGGGGTCCTTCAGCCAGCCGTCGGGCAGGACGACCCGGTTGTTGCCGGAGGTGCGGCCGCGCGGGCCGTCGGCGCCGTCCGGCCAGGGCTGGTCGAGGTCCAGTTCGTGGAGCTGGGAGGCCAGCTCCTCCAGCGAGGAGGTGACGGCGAGCTTCTTGCGCATCTCGGAGCCGACGGCGAAGCCCTTCAGGTACCAGGCGACGTGCTTACGGAAGTCGATCACGCCGCGGGCCTCGTCACCGATCCACTCCCCCAGCAGCGTCGCGTGGCGCACCATGACCTCCGCGACCTCCGCGAGCCGGGGCGCGTGCCGGGTCGGACGCCCTTCCATCGCGCTGACCAGGTCGGCGAAGAGCCAGGGCCGCCCCAGGCAGCCACGGCCGACGACGACCCCGTCGCAGCCGGTCTCGCGCATCATCCGCAGGGCGTCGTCGGCACACCAGATGTCCCCGTTGCCCAGCACCGGGATCTCCGGGACGTGCTCCTTGAGCCGGGCGATGGCGTCCCAGTCGGCGGTACCGCCGTAGTGCTGGGCGGTCGTCCGGCCGTGCAGGGCGACGGCGGTGACGCCCTCCTCGACGGCGATGCGACCGGCGTCCAGGAAGGTGAGGTGGTCGTCGTCGATGCCCTTGCGCATCTTGATGGTGACGGGCAGGTCCCCGGCGTTCGAGACCGCCTGGTTCAGGATGGCCCGCAGCAGCGGCCGCTTGTACGGGAGCGCGGAGCCGCCGCCCTTGCGGGTGACCTTGGGGACCGGGCAGCCGAAGTTCAGGTCGATGTGGTCGGCGAGGTTCTCGTCGACGATCATGCGGACGGCCTTGCCGACGGTGACCGGGTCCACGCCGTACAGCTGGATGGAGCGCGGGGTCTCGGTCGCGTCGAAGTGGACCAGCTGCATGGTCTTCTCGTTGCGCTCGACCAGCGCCCGGGTGGTGATCATCTCGCTGACGAAGAGCCCCTTGCCCCCGGAGAACTCCCGGCACAGGGTCCGGAAGGGGGCGTTGGTGATACCGGCCATCGGGGCCAGCACGACCGGCGGCTGCACGGTGTGCGGACCGATACGGAGCTGCGGGAGAACGGGGGCGAGCGTGGTCATGGCCCCATTGTCGCGTACGCGGGACGGGGCGGGGGCGGGCGGTGGGTGGCGGGGACGGGTGGTGGGTTACGGGGCGCGCGGGCGGCGGAGCGCCGAGCCGGTGTACGCGGAGCTACCAGCCGGGCGCACGCGGGGAGCCCGGCGGGCCGGGCGTACGCGGGGAGCTGGCCGATTCGGCGCGCGCGGGGAGTCCGGCGGGCCGCCGCTCACGGAACGCTGACCCGGTACGCGCGGGGCGGCCGCCGGGCCGACGCCCACCGAACGCTGACCCGTGCATACGCGGGGAGCCCGATGGGCCGCCTCACGCGGCGCGGCCGTAGTCCTCGGGTTCGCCGCCGGAGGGCCCGTCACACCCCTCGCAGCCTCCGGACTCGTCCGCGCCGCCGGGGCCACCACCGGAATCGGGCCGTGCGCTTCGCGGCTGCCGATGCTTCTGAGCCGCCCGCAACACTCCCCAGGCGACGAGCAGCACGCCGGTCAGTACCCAGGAGCCGACCCAGGCGGGGCCCCACCAACCGAACGCGGGCCGCGACAGGGCCGTCGCGACCGTGAGGACCATCGCGACCGCGTGAACCCAGCACAGCAGCACACCGACCAAACGGACCGACCGGTCCGTCAGATCGCGCCCGGGTCTCGCTCCGGACTTTCGCTTATCCATGTTTCCCCGTTTCCCCTGCACTCTTTACCCGACCTTGACCGCCCATGCGTTCGAAAGCGAGCGACACGGCGCCACGCGGTCGGTTTTCAGCCCCATTTTGTTGATGTCGGAACAGTTTCCACAAGGCAAGGAACGGGCGCCGGGGCCACATAGCGGGACAAATACGACCCACAGGTTGGCCGGTTCTGGCTCGTTTACTCGTTTCACGGCGACTAAGTGTTCGCGTCGCGTGAAGATGCCGTGGCAGCGTGTGCCGCTCCGGTGAACACAACGTTCACCGCGTCTACACATCCCACGGGGGGATCGCATGGTTTTGCGTGCTTCCGGCACGCCGTTTCGGCGTGCCCGTATCCATCGCAGAAATGCTCTGACAGCGGCGCTCGTCGTCGCCGCGCTCGGCGCTTCGGCACTCCCGGCGCTGGCGGCACCGGGGGAAGACCCGGCGACGGCTCCCGCTCCGGTCTCGGCCTGGGGGCCGGGCGGGCCGAAGGCGGAGATCCCGCCGGTGCGGGTCGGTTCCAACAAGCCGGCCGGCAACGACGCGCAGGCGGCGCCGTCGGCACAGAAGGCGGCCTGGCTGGAGGCCGAGGAGAAGCGGGCGGCGACGGGAACTCCGCCCGTACCGGCCGCCCGGAAGGCCTCGCGCCACGGGGCGGCGGCCGAGGCGTCGTACGTTCCGGAGGGTCAGGGTGCGGTGCCCTGGCACCAGATATCCGATTTCCGGATCACCGATTCGCTGGTGGCCCGGGTAAACCATTCCAACGGCAACCTGATGCTGGCGGGCACGGACTTCGAGATCGCGGGGGTCGGGCAGAAGCTGCGGCTGGCGCGGACGTACAACTCGCTGGACGCCCCCTGGGGGAAGGTGTCGCAGCGGTGGTGGCAGGAGTACGAGCGCTATCTGAACCTCTCGGACGCGAGCGAGGTGGTGCTGTACGACGCCACCGGCGCGGCGGTCCGCTTCGCGAAGAAGTCCGACGGATCGCTCACCACGCCCAAGGGGTACTCCAAGGACCTGAAGAAGAACGCGGACGGCACGTACACGCTGACCGACCGCAAGTCCGGCTCGAAGGACACCTACGACGAGCACGGCACGCTGACCAGGGTCACGGACAAGAACAAGGGGGCCATCACGGTCACCCAGCACGACCAGGGCGGCGAGCACAAGGGCTTCAAACTCACCGAGACCCGCTCGGGCCGGTGGGTCGACCTGGTCAAGACCTACCCGAACCAGTGGCAGGCCAAGGACCACACCGGCCGCACCGCCGTCTTCGACCTGAACGCGGCAGGCGACCTGGCGAAGACGACGGACACCGAGGGCAAGTCCACGGTTTTCGGCTACGACTCCTCACGCCGTCTGACGAAGATCACCACCCCGAAGGGGCGGGTCACGGTCCTCACCTACGACAGCCACAACCGCGTCACCTCCATGCTCCGGGCTACCACCCTGAACGGCTCCGGCCACACCGGCCCGACCTGGACCTACGCCTACTCCGCCACCACCCCGTCGGCGGCCGGTACGACGACGGTCACCGACCCGGAGAACCACGCGACGACGTACGAGCACGACGCGGACGGCCAGGTCGAGAAGGTCACCGACGCCCTGGCGCAGTCGCGTTCCAAGAAGTACGACGGGAACCGGAACGTGGAAGAGGCGGCCGACGCCATGGGCGTGGGCGGTGCTTCCGGCAACGTCACCACCTACGGCTGGGACTCCCGCAACAACCCCACCGGCTCCACTCTGCCCACCGGGGCGACGGCCACGGTCAGCGGCTACCAGACGATCGCGGGCAGCGACCTGCCCGGGACCATGACCTCGGCGGACGGCGAGAAGACCGACTACACCTACGACACGGCGGGCAACACCAAGTCCGTCGCCGTGCAGGGAACGGGCGGCGGCAACCAATCCTTCGACTACAACCCGGCCGCCCCGACCTGCGGCGGCTTCGAGGGCCAGGTCTGCAAGGTCACCACGAAGATGACAGCGACCAAGTCGGTTGCCACCACCTTCACCTACGACGCCCAGGGCAACCTCAAGACGGTCAAGGCCCCGGCCCCGCTGGGCACGACCACCTACACCTACGACAACCTCGGCCGGGTCGCCTCCGCGAAGGACGCCCGCGGCATCACCATTCTTTACGAGTACGACCACCGGGACCGGGTCAAGAAGGTCGACTCCTCCAACTACCAGACGGTCAGCTACGAGTACGACGGTGACGGCAACCTGACCCAGCGCTCGGACGGCACCGGCGTCATCGCCTACGCCTTCGACCCGCTGTCCCGCGAGACGGTCCGCACCCTCCAGAACGGCTCCCAGACGGTCCTGACGTACACCCCCGCGGGCAACGTCGATACCTACGAGGACCCGGCGGGCCTGACCGACTACACCTGGAACAAGGTCAACAAGCTCACCGAGCTGAAGGATCCCAAGGGCAAGGTCACCACGTACGCGTACAACAAGAACGACGTCCGCACCAGGACCACGTACCCCGGCAACACCGTCCAGGAAGTCACCCCGGACAAGTCCGGCCGCCCGGAAAAGATCAAGGCCACCAGCCCCAAGGGCACCCTGGTCGACCTCGCCTACACCTACGGCTACGGAACCGGCGGTGCGACCGACGGCGGCAAGATCCGCACGACGACGGACGCGGTGGCGGGCACGAAGACCAGCTACGAGTACGACAGCGCGGGCCGCTTCTCCTACGCGGCGGAGAAGAAGGGCACGACGCTCGCCTCCTCCTGGCAGTACTGCTACGACCTCGCCGGGAACCTCACCTCGCAGGGCACCGACAAGGGCTGCCCGCGCGGCACCACCTACACCATCAACGACGCCCAGCAGATCACCGCGAAGGACGGCTCCACCACCAACTGGTCCTACAACCAGATCGGCAACGAAACCGCCGCCGCCTCCACTACTGAGGGGACGCGCACCGGCATCAAGTGGACCGACCACTCGCAGATGACGTCGATCACCACCGGCGGCAAGACGCACACGGGCCAGTACGGCTCCACCGACCAGTCCGAGCGCATCAAGCTCGGCGACACCTTCTTCCACAACGGCCCGCTCGGCCTCTCCGCCGCCTCAACGGCCGGAATCGACACGGGATTCAACCGCGAACCCGGGGGCACGCTGAACTCCATGACCCGTGGGGGGAAGAACCACTACTACCTGACCGACGCACTCGGCAGCGTCGTGGCCCTCGCCGACGAGGCGGGCACGAAGGTCAACACGTACGCCTACAGCCCACGCGGCGTACAGCGCACCACCACCACCGAGCAGGTCCCCCAGCCCTACCGCTTCGCCGGCGGCTACCAGGACCCCACCGGCCTCTACCACTTCGCGGCCCGCTACTACGACCCCAACATCGGCCGCTTCACCACCCCCGACCCCTCCGGCCAGGAAAAGAACCCGTACCTGTACGCCGCAGGCGACCCGGTCAACCGCATCGACCTCACCGGACTGCTCTCATGGGATGACATCAAGAAGGGCGGAAAAAAGTTCCTGAGGGGAGGAAAGCCAGCGCCTGCGTGGGTTGCTCTCTGCTATACCTCCAATTCGCTGACTGACGGAGGCTCGGAGGATGGAACAATAAAAAGTGAGTTGTCGGACTTGCGAGACTGCGCAGATCCGACCAGCGACTTCCAAGGTGACTAGGAAGCAAGAGGAGCCTTTCATATGAGCGGCCAGAAAGTCGTCCAGTACTTGCTGTGGGGACTGCTCATCGTCACCGCGATCGCGGTAGGAATTATGACCGCCGATTAGCGATCGCATCACGCCTGAGAGCCGACATACCACAGAAGGCGGCCCCTGGGTCCGCCACCCAACCTTGGGTGGCGGACCCAGACAGTAAAACCACCTCACCTCCACACATAACGTTTACAGCCCGCGCGGCGTCCAGCGCGCCGCCACCACCGAGCAGGCCCCTCAGCCCTACGGCTCGTCGGCGGCTACGAGGACCCCACCGGCCTCTACCACTTCGCGGCCCGCTACTACGACCCCAACATCGGCCGCTTCACCACCCCCGACCCCTCCGGCCAGGAAAAGAACCCCTACCTATACGCCGCAGGCGACCCCGTCAATCTCATCGATCCAAGCGGGCTTGCGGCCTGTGACAACTCGGTACTTAAGGCCGCCCTCGGTGTCGGGGCCTGCGCTGACAAGAAGACAAAGAAGAAGATCAACAAAAAAACTCAGTGGGCAGCAGCCGGAGCATCTGCCTGCGCCGCAGTTCCTTCACCTGCGACACCCGTATGCGGTGCGGTCGCGGCAGGGGCCGGAATCTTCGGCGTCGCAACCAGCGAATAGCACCCGCCTCCGTATGAGGTCTCCTACCTCATACGGAGAATGTGAACTAAGAGCCCAGGAGAATCGGTGCAGAACGAGCAGAGTTCAAAAGCCATGAAAATTCTCGCAGTGGTCCTGATTCTGGTAGCTATCGCGCTGGCTATAACAGGACGTGGAGTGTTGACGTATGTAGCAGCAGCAGCAGTTATGGCCATCGCCGGCATCTCCATCCTGACGAACGGATTTGGCCTTCGAGCCAGGTGAACCTCGAGCAGGGTCTGCAAGTGACCGCTCGCAGGTGAGATCGGTCGTACTGACCGCTCTGCTGCCAACTGCACCGGAGAGATCAGCACACCAACCGGTCCTGCCTCATGGGCGGCAGGACCGGTTAGTGTTTTCTGCAGCCCTGCACGGATGGTGAGCAGCGTGGCACCGGAACTGAGCTTGTTCTTTATCTACAGAGGGCCCCTGGGCGCTACGGCGGGTGCTAGGCAATTTCGTGGAACGCAAGGCAAATAGCGTCTAACGCTGTCAGCGGATAGTTAAGGTTACGGGTGGGGAGGAGAATCCTTCTCCCCACCCGACGACGGTAAGGAATTCAGCATGTCGGAGCCACATGTCGGATGGACACTGGAACAGCGCGCCACAGTTAAGCGCTATGTGCAATTTGCGGCCGTTTTCGCAGTTCTGGGCGTAGCCTTCTCGATCTTCTTGATTGCTTCGGGAAATAGCGGAGGGTGGGGGCTCCTGGCAATTATCGCGTGCATCTCACTGGTGGGATATTTTTTCATCCAGAGAGGAAAGAGCGGCCGAGCATGATCGCAGCAGACTTGGGTGGCATGGTCGATTCCCACGTTCGGGAAAACCTCACCGGCCCCATAATCTCACCACTGGAGGTTCAGTGATTCACATCGCAGAGAACCAGGGAAAAGGTTTTTGGATTCTCGAAGGTATGGAGCTTCCAGTAGCCCTTATCGGCCTGCTGATCGTTGCGGCCGTTATCGCTTTCGCCAAATGGCGCCAACGGTAGATATCCCGCGACGACGCACCACAAAGGAAAAATGGCCATGCAAGGCGATCCTCCCTTCTATATTCGATTAGCGGTGACACTCTTTGTCGCTTCGGTGGTCGCAAGCGTCACTGCGGGCGGTACCGACCCGGGAGTCCACGCCGCAGCGATGATCACCGGCGGAACAATTGCCACCTGACCGCTGATCCACAAAGCTCGGTCAATTCCGACAAATCCAGGCCGCAAACCTCACAGGTGAAACATATGCGGATTTTCGCAAGTGAAGGAAAGGGGTCATGGGTGCCCGAGGGGTGGGCCCTGCCCGGACTCGCCATTTGCCTTGCTTTCGTTTTTATATCGACTTTGATTATCCGGCACAAAAATAAAAGATAAAACGTGAACATTATCGCGGTAGTTCAGACGACGGTTCGGTCTCCCTCTACTCGCCGGGCGACACCAACCACGACGCGGCCCCGGCCCGGAAAGCCACGGCCTTCTTCGACGCCCCGTGGGAGAGGAGAAGGGCGCGGGCGGCCGCACCATCCCCACGACCCCGGCTTCTGGTCGACCACGTGGAAAAGCACCACGTGCGCGGCGGCCGTGGCGAGCGTCGTCTTCGCCCTGACCCCCGCCGGCTCCTCCACGAAGGTCTGGACGGCGGTCCGCCTGGTGAAGCACATCGGCGTGAAGAGGACCGCCAACCTCATCCGTACGTACGCCAAGCGTCGCAAGGCGGCCTCGGGGCGCACCGCAAGGCGGTCGCGGATCGGTTCGGGATCGCCGTCGGCCGGCTCGGCATCGGGCGCCCGGAGTTCACCTGGTCCTCAAGCGTCCTGGTACTCCTGAGCGGGCTTCTCATCACGGCTGAAGCGGCCGACGCCACGGCGAAGCTCAACGCCCCCGCTGGGCGGCGAACGCGGTGTGCGTCCTGTGCGGGGCGGCCTCCACCACGTGGCTGCTCTCGGGACCACTGCCCTACCGCTGAACCACTCCCCCGGCCCGCCGCACCCCTCGATGCGGCGGGTTGGCCCTGTGGTCCCTGTGGGAGTGGCCGGGGAAGGTTGCGGTGCGAAGTGGCCCGCTCGCACGGTCGAGGCCCGGCCGGTGTTGTCGCCGGCCGGGCCTCGGTCATTCCCGGGGCACAGGCTACGGGCTCGGTGGCTCAGGAGCCTTTCCCTGTGAACCCTTTCCTGTGAACCTTCCCTCCCCGGATTACGCGGTGCTGCCTCCCCCGATTACGCGGTGCGCCGAGCGGCGTGCCTGTGTCAGGCCGCCCACTTGCCCGTGGAACGCGCCGACGAGGCGAAGTTGAAGTAGAATTTCGTACCGTCAGCCACGTCGCTGGCCAGGTTCTTCCAGGTCTTCGCCTTCGTGGTCTTCCACGGTCGGCAATTCGTGCCGCCGCCGCTGGGCTTGAGGCAGACCCTCACCTTCCGGGCGGTATTGGTCCTGATCTGGATATCGGTGCAGCGGCCGGTGGTGGTGGCCGTCGCGGTGTTCTTCTTCCCCTTCGCCTTGGTGTAGGACTTGGCGTGGTCGCGGCAGGCCAGAACCTGCTGCTCCTGCGTGCTGGTCTGCTGTCCGGCGGAGACGGCGGTCGCGGGTGCGGAGGTCAGAAAGCCTGCCGTCAGCACCAGTCCGCCGACCGTTCCTGCTGCTTTGATGAAGTGAGCGCGCATCTCGTCACGTCCTTCCGGCATGAGCCCGGCCCGTCAGGCGGGCTCGTCATGGTGGAAAGCCGGGCCGGTGCCCGACCGACAGCCAACGTAGCCAGCCTCGGAACCGGTGACATTGCCGCTCCGCGCCAAGGGCTTACCACCGCGTGCCAGGTGCTTCACCCTGCCGGAATCCGTCGTCGGTAGGCACCGGGAGACTCGCCGTAGGCCGTACGGAACGCTCTGCTGAACGCGGTCGGCCGCGGGTATCCCCAGCGAGCGGCGATCGCGTGCACCGTCAGATGACTCAGGTGCGGTGCCGTCAGGTCGGTACGAATACGCTCCAGGCGCTGCCTCCTGATGAAGCAGGAGACCGTGGTGCCCTGTTCCTCGAAGACGCGGTGCAGGGTCCGCACGGACACCTGGTGCGCCGCGGCGACCAGAGCGGGGCCGAGGTCCGCGTGGTTCAGATGCCCTCGGATGAACGCCACCGCCCGCAAGAACAGAACCCGTTGCCGCGGCTCGTGCGGCAACTGGTCCTCGCGGTCCACGCGGTGGGCCACAGCCGCCCCCACCAGGTCGATGACCGTCGTCTGGAGCCGCACCAGGTCCTGGGGCGTGCAGTTTCCGCTTTCCCGCCGAAGCTCGGCCAGAAAGCGAAAGAGCATACGTTCCACCGCGCTGTTCTCCCCGAGAGTCACCCCCAGAACCGGGCGGATGTGGCGTTCCCTGATCGGCACTGACT
Source organism: Streptomyces sp. NPDC101181 (assembly GCF_044767975.1). Classification (NCBI taxonomy): domain Bacteria; kingdom Bacillati; phylum Actinomycetota; class Actinomycetes; order Kitasatosporales; family Streptomycetaceae; genus Streptomyces; species Streptomyces sp. NPDC101181. Next base: position 212,162 of record NZ_JBIWOX010000004.1, read on the forward strand.
TCTTCGGGATCTGCACCACCATTCCCTGGGCGTCCGACTGAGTCGCGTCGACATCCATGTAGTACGGCAGAGCGCTGTCGTACACCAGCATGTGACCGCCCTTGAAAGCGACGTTCCGCCCCGCGTGCTCGGCGGCATGGTCTCCTTTGATGACCGCGCACACCCCGTACATATCGGGGTCCGACTGCCGCACCAGGCGGGGTGTGCGCCGCACCAGCATGGAGGAGTAGCGGAGCACGGACAGCTGGACCTCGCCCAGTGAGAAGGCACGAAACCGTGCCACCGACCGGTCGTCGTGAAATCGGATCTGGCTGGTCGCCTCCGCCAGAACCGCGGTCTCCGACCAACCGCCCGCCCGTTCGATCAGCGGAAAGTCATCCGCAAGATTCTCCTGCATTCCCGCGCCCCCTGTGCCTGTTGATCCTTGGCCGTATTCCAGGATGAACAGGACCTGTCGGGGTACGAAAGAGGCTTCCCGGACACAGGGAAGCTTCCGCCTCAGAGGCGAGGGCGGTCTCCGCCGAGGCTTCCGCCTGGGCCTCCGCCAGGAAACGGCAGGCCGCGTGGATCCCGCTGTGTCGGAGTCACGCCGCTCCGGCCACCGCGAGGCACGGAACAACACGCCCGTTCACTCCCCGCGCGCCCCCGGCCGCCCCACCGCCCACGCCGCCTCGATCATCCGGAACACCTCGTCCACCGCCGCCTCCGGGTCGGCCGCCTCGCGCGCCAAGGCGTACGCGTCGATCACGAAGCGGGCGATCGTGCGGCAGGCGGTCGAGGTCTCCGGCACCCCGAGGTCGGCGGCGATGGCCGACGCCAACGACTCCGCGTGGCGCAGCCGCATGGACTCCTCGTACTCCCGCAGCGTCGGCGACGCGTCGATCAGGCCCCGGACGGGGGCCGCCTCGGGCGCCGTGCAGTGCCGCACCAGGGCGTGGATCTCCTCGCGCAGCGCGGGGATCAGCGGTTCGTCCGGGGCACGGTCGGCCACCGCCCGGGTGAGGCCGTGCTCGAAGCCCTGGTCCTGCTCGAAGACCAGGGCCTCCTTCGACGCGAAGTGAGAGAAGAGCGTGGTCACGGCCACGTCCGCCTCGGCCGCCACGTCCCGGATGCCCACCTCGTCGTAGCCGCGCTCCAGGAAGAGCCGCAGCGCGGTGTCGGCGATCTTCCGGCGGGTGGCGGCCTTCTTCCGCTCGCGCCGCCCGCCCTGCTCGGCGCCCCCGGCCCGTTCCCTGTCTCCGGTCCGCTCGGCGCTTCCGGTCCGCTCGATCATGACCTGAAGCTACCAGATCCGAAGATGGAACCGTTCCTAAAAGCTAACGGTTAGTGTTACGGTCGGCTCCATGAAGAAGGTGAGCTTCGCCGAGTTCGGCGGTCCCGATGTCCTGCGCCTCATCACCGCCGACGAGCCCCACGCGGCCCCCGGCCAGATCCGTGTCGCCGTCCGCGCGGCGGGCGTGAACCCCGTCGACTGGCGCCTTCGCGAGGGCCAGGTCCTCGGCGCCCATCCGATCGAGCTGCCGTCCGGCGTGGGGCTGGATGCCGCCGGAGTGGTCGACGAGGTGGGTGAAGGTGTCGAGGGGGTGGCCGTGGGCGACCGTGTGTTCGGCGAAGGCGCGGCCACATACGCGGAGTTCGCCGTCCTGACCGCCTGGGCCCTCATGCCCGAGGGGCTGAGCTTCGAGGAGGCGGCCGGTTACCCCTCCGTCGTGGAGACGGCGCTGCGCGTCATCCGTGAGGTGGGCGTACGGCCGGGGCAGACGCTGCTGGTCAGCGGGGCCTCCGGCGGTGTCGGCTCGGCGGTGGTGCAGATCGCCCGGGACCGGGGCATCGCGGTGATCGGTACGGCCGGGTCCGCCAACCAGGACTATCTGCGCGGCCTGGGCGCGCTCGCCACGACGTACGGCGACGACTGGGTGGAGCGGGTACGGCGGCTCGGCCGCGTCGACGCCGCGCTCGACCTGGCGGGCTCCGGGGTGATCCGCGAACTGGTCGAACTGACCGGGGACGCACGGAAGGTGGTCTCCATCGCCGACCTGGGCGCGCCGGAACTCGGCGTCCGCTTCTCGGGCGTGGCGGGGAGCGTGCCGGACGCGCTGGCCGAGGCGGCGGAGCTCATCGCGCGCGGGAGGCTCCACATCCCGGTGGAGAAGGTGTATCCGCTCACCGAGGCGGCCGCCGCGCACATCGACAGCCAGGCCGGCCATACGCGCGGAAGGCGGGTGATCAGCGTCTGAGTGCGAACACGGCGATGAGCCCTGACCAGCCGCGACGGGCCATGACGGGCCCTGAGAGGCCGTGAAGGTCTTGCGTCCGGGTCATGTGCCGCCGGACGCAAGACCTTCAGGGCTTCTCAGGGCCGCCGAGGTCGCCACAAGCCGTCAGGGCTTCGGGAGGGTCTTCAGGACCTTCGCGGTTGTGCGGGCTTCGAGGCGTTCAGAGCCCTCAGGCCTCTCGTGGACTCGCGCCCAGCACTTACATGCTGGCGAGGACGGCGCCCAGGACCATGCCGCCGACCAGTCCGACGGCGCTGACCACGATGGCGATCGTGGCGAGCCTCTCGTGCCGGACGACCTTGGCGATGATGGCCATGATCAGCCCGCCCAGGGCGAAGACGATCGGCAGGAAGATGAACCCGATCACGCCCAGGACTATCGCGATGATGCTGAAGACGTTGCCGTCGGCACCGGCCTTGGGCGCGCCGTTGTGCTGCTGTCCGGTCGGCTGGTTGCCGTACTGCGTAGCCATCACTCGCTCCTTCGGGACGATCGCTCCGAGCTCCGGTCTCGAAGTGACCGGCCTAACGCTCGGATGCCCCCAACTTCCTTGCCTACACGCCTGTTTGCCTGCGAGTCACCCCCTCGCGCGGGCCCGGCCCGCCCGTCGGGAGGAGGCGGCTGAACCGAGTACACCCGGGGCGGCGGGGGGGGGGGGGCCCCCCCGGGGGGCCCCCCCCCCGCGGCCGCCCCGGCCCCCCCCCCCCCCCCCCCCCGCCCCCGGGCCGCGCGCGGGGGGGGGGGGGGCCCCCCCCCCCCCCCGGGGGGGGGGGCGCCCCCCCCCCGCGGCGCGCGCCCCCCCCCCCCCCGCCGCCCCGGGTGCCGGGAGTCGGACCCCGCAGTGGTCAGACCGGCTGCGGGTGGCCGCCGTCGCCCTCGACGACGAGCCGGTCCGTGCCGGGCTGCTCGGCCCCCTCGACGACCGTCACGTCGATCGTGCCGTCGCCGGTGGTGTCGAACTGGTAGAGGTCCGCCGTCCCGTCACCGGTCGTGTCCGTCATCCAGACGTCGGGCTTGCCGTCGCCGTTGGTGTCGGCGCTGAGGAGGACGTGGTGCTCGTCGCCCTGGGTCGGGGCCGCTGCTTCGGTGCGCTCATTGGTCTCCATGGCGGCCGGATGCCCCCGGGCAGCCGTTCGAAACCGTGGCGGGACGGGGCCGGACACCCCGTGGGACGTCCGGCGAGACCGCGGTGCCGGGCGCCCCGCGGGGCTCCGTTGGGAGGGTTTCGCCGGGGCCGCCCGGTCGCCGTAGGCGGCCGTCAGTCCAGGAGTTCGACGTACCCGTCCGTTCCGTGCACGCGGATGCGCTGGCCGTTACGGATCAGCCGGGTGGCCCGGTCCACGCCGACGACCGCGGGCAGTCCGTACTCGCGGGCGATCACCGCGCCGTGGGTCATCAGTCCGCCCACCTCCGTCACCAGCCCCGCGACGCCGGGGAACAGCGGCGACCAGCTGGGGTCGGTGAACCGGGTGACCAGGATGTCGCCCTCGGCGACCTCGGCGTCGGCGAGGTCGAGGATGACGCGCGCCCGCCCCTCCACGCTCCCGGTGGAGACCGCGAGACCGGCCAGGGCTCCCGCCGGTACGTCGTCGCGCCGGTACGCGCCGCTCACGGCGTCACCGTCCGAGGTCAGCACCCGGGGCGGGGTGAGCGCCTGGTAGGACCGGAACGCCTCCTTGCGCCGCGCGACGAGCCCGTCGTCCACCCGGTGCGAACGGACGGCGCTCTCCAGCTCCTGGAAGGTGAGGTGGAAGGCGTCCTCCCGCTCGGCGAGCACACCGTCCCGCACGAGCCGCCCGGCTTCCTCCAGCAGGGCCCGCTTGTAGAGGAAGTAGCGGCAGATGATGCCGTACTTCGGGTACTCCCGGTACCCGGCGAAGGCCCGTACCTGGTCGATCATCCGCTCGGTCTCCTCGGCCCTCCGCTCTCCGTCCGGGAGCGCCCGCAGCCGGGACAGCACGTCCCGCTCAGCCTGGAGCGCCCGTTGCCGGCCCTGCTCGAAGCGGCGTCCGGCGGCACCGGGCCCGAAGTTCCGGACGTGGTCGAGGATCAGCGGGACGAGCGTGGCGGGCCGTTCGCTCCACCGGGGCCGCGTGATGTCGATCTCGCCGACGCAGCGCATGCCGTAGCGGAGGAGATACGCCTCGATCGCCTCGCGCGCCCCACTCCCGCCGGGCAGTTTCCCGAGGTGGTCCAGGAACGGCAGGCCGTCGTCCCGCACGGTGTTCAGGAACGCCACGACGTCGGGGTGCGGGCGGATCGCGTCAGCCACGTCGAGCAGGTCGAGACCCATCTCGGACGTGATGTTGCCGGGGGCGGAGAGCGTGAGCGCGTCGGCCGCGTTCTTCTCGCCCAGCCACTGCCCCAGCCTGTCGTTGAGCCACCACGTGGCCTCCATCCCCGCCATGATCGCCCGAATGCTCAACGGGTCGCTCAGCACGCGTTTGTGCTCCTCGAAGGCCTCCGCCAGGAAGTCGAACAGCGCGGGTCCGCTCTTCGTCCGGATGGCGCGGTCCAGGGCGGCGAGGGACGTCTCGCTGCGCTCGACCAGCTCCGCGACGATGGCCGGATCGGCTTCGGTCACCGGCGCTCCGGGCGCGCCGTCCGCCGGAGGGGTCGCGGGAGCCGCGGGCTCCGCGTCCGGGACCGGCGGCGGGAACCCGGCCCGCTCCAGCACCGTTTCCAGGGCGTCCCGGACCAGTGGATCGCCCTTCCCCACGACGTCCAGGAGGGCGGCGCGGGACGCGGGTGAGGCCAGGCGCGGGGTGACGTCGACGAACAGCCGCCCGCCGGCCTCGTGCATCGGCGCCATGGCGGTGAGCTGCCACATGGACCAGCCCAGCGGCTTCATGGCGTCGGTCATCATCTGCTGGTGGCCGACGGAGAGGTAGACGCTCGGGGTCCGGCCGTCGGCGGCCCCGGCTGCGGGAACGGATTCGGGGTCAGGAGCGGAACCCAGCTCAGGGACGGAATCGGGGTCAGGAGCGGAAACCGGCTCGGGAACGGAAACCGGGACGGGGAACAGCGTCGTGATCGGGCGGCTCTGGACGATCCGGAAGCCGTCGTCGGTCAGGCACCACTCGATGTCCTGCGGGCGCCCGAAGTGGGCCTCGATGCGACGCCCGAGCCGCACCAGCTCGACGGCCTGCGCGTCGGTCAGCGCCGGTCGCTCCCGCTGCTGCGGGGCGACCGTCACCTCCCGGGTGCCGCCGCCCGGCAGGGCGTGCAGAGCGCGCCGCTTGACGGCGATCGTCCTGGCGAGGACCTCGCCGTCCCGCACGGTGAAGACGTCCGGGTTCACCAGCCCGGAGACCAGCGCCTCGCCGAGCCCGAACCCGGCGTCCACGGTGGCGGTCCGCCGGTTGCCCGTGACGGGGTCGGCGGTGAACAGGACCCCGGACGCGTCCGGGAAGACCATGCGCTGGACGACCACGGCCATGTGGACCGTGCGGTGGTCGATGCCGTGGTGGTGCCGGTAGGTCATCGCCCGTTCGGTGAACAGCGATGCCCAGCACCGGCTGACGTGCCGGAGGACCGCCGCGGGTCCCACGACGTTCAGATACGTGTCCTGCTGTCCGGCGAACGAGGCCGTCGGCAGATCCTCCGCCGTGGCACTGGACCGCACGGCGTACGCGGCCCCCTCGCCGGACCGGGCGACCGCCCCGGTGATCTCGGCGGCGAGATCACCGGGGATGTCCGCCTCCTCGACGGCCCGCCGGATCTCCGTGCCGAGCGCCCGGACCGCCTGGTGGTCGTCCGGGTCCGTCCCCGCCAGCCGGCCGAGCAGGGCGTCGACCGCCGGAGCCCCCGCCATCACCCGCCGGAAGGCGTCGGTCGTCACACAGAAGCCGTCCGGCACCCGGACACCGTCGACCCGGGAGAGCGCGCCGAGGCGGGCCCCCTTGCCGCCGACGAGCCCGGCCCGCGCCTCGTCGGCCTCGCCGAGCCCCAGCACGTAGACCCCGCTCACACCGCCGCCCTCACGGCTGCCGGGGGTGGTGTCCTCACCGGCGGCACCGGGGCGGCCCGCTGTCTCACGTCCCTCGTCGGACCTCTTGTCACGCCTCTTGTCGTACACGTCGTCATTCCAGGTTTCTTCCGCAGGCTGTGGCATAGGCGGACATTCTGCGCCTCACCCAGGGCCTTGCGGCAAGACCCCCTGTGCGCTATACGTTGAGAGTGGCGAGGAGAGCTTTCTCCTCGCCTTCGCGCTGTGTACGCCTCCCGGCGCCCAGGTCACTTGCGCCAGAACAGGTGGTGGGTCACCCCGCTCGGGCTGGGAACGACGTCCCGGTGGAACCGGTCGAGCAGCTCGTCGGGGGACTCCCAGAGCCGTACTCCCGACCCGAGCTTCACCGGTGAGACCGCCACATGCAGGGTGTCGACGAGGTCGGCGTCGAGAAACTGCCGGATGGTGGTGGCCCCGCCGCCGAGCCGGACGTCCTTGCCCCGCGCCGCCTCCCGCGCCTTTCGAAGGACCGTGGCCGGGTCGTCGTGGACGAAGTGGAACGTGGTGTCCGACAGCGTGAACGAGGGGCGCTCGTGGTGGGTCAGGACGAAGACCGGGGTGCGGAACGGCGGCTCGTCCCCCCACCAGCCCTGCCACTCGTGGTCCTGCCAGGGCCCGCGCTGGGGACCGAACTTGTTGCGCCCCATGATCTCGGCGCCGATGTTGCGGGCGTAGTCCCGCGTCAGGTAGTCGTCCAGCCCGCGGCTCCCCCCGGGGTCGGTGCGCATGGGCCAGCTCGCCGTGGCACCGGCCCAGGCGAACAGCCTCTCGGGATCGACGTGACCGAAGGGCCTGTCGAGGGTCTGGTCCTCGCCCGCACCGATCCCGTCACTGGAGACGTTGAAGTTCTGGACTCTCAGTAGTTGAGCCATCTGTTCCTCCTGAGTGGTCGACAGCGGTGGTGAGACCTGTCCGGCGGGCGGAACTCATCGCCGCGTCCGCGACCGGTCCGTGCGACCGGCCCCCTACGCTTGCCGGGTGAAGAGCTCGCGGACGCGCGCCAGGTCCGCTTCCCTCTCCTGCTCGCTCCCGTACCAGCCGCCCTCGTCCCGGGACTCCACCACGGCCTCCGGGGTCAGGTCGGCGCCGAAGCGGTAGTCCCTCAGGCAGTAGTCGAAGCCGGACTCGCCGAAGAGGTCGATCTCCTCGCGGCGGCAGTGCTCCGCCGTGCCCTCGGACACGTGCCAGTCCGCGCCGTCGTACCAGAAGACGCCGCCCGCGTAGTGGATCGTCCGGCCCGTCGCGGGGTCGGTGAGGTTCAGCGACTCGTAGTTCTCCAGGCGGTCGCGGACGAGGTCGACGAGGGAGGCCGGGACACCGGCGTAGAAGGACTCCTGGAGGGCGTAGTCCTCCTCCGCGTACAGATTGAGCGTCGCCTCGTGGTCGAAGGTCAGCAGCAGCACCCGGCCGTCCTCCGCGAAATACCAGACGGCGGACTGGCCACCGCTGTCGTTCCAGGCGAGGCGGCGCGCTCCGGGCACCAGGACCGGTTCGACCTCGGCCAGCTCGTCCAGGACGGCCGCGCGGCGGCGCACCTCCTCCAGAGGCGTCGCTGCCAGGGCTTCCCACGTCGCGTTGCTCATTCCCGCAGGGTATCCACCCCCTCTGACACCGCCCCGTCCCCCGGTCGCCGCGCGGGGTCCCGCACCCGTGCCGTCAGCTGGTCGTCCGCATGGACTGCGTCCCTATGACCGACAGCAGGCGCAGCCGCTCGTGGCTCTCGCTGCCGGGGGCCGCCGTGTACACGAGCAGGCTGTGCGACTGGTCCGGGTCCAGCAGCCGCTGGCAGTTCAGCTCCAGTACGCCGACCTCCGGGTGGATGAAGCGCTTGACCTCGTGCGGGCGGATGCCGATCTCGTGCTCGTCCCAGAGGCGGCGGAACTCCCCGCTCTGTTCGCGCAGCAGTTCGGCGCAGTGCGCCGCCCGGGAGCCGGTCCCGCGCAGGGTGGCCAGTTCCCGCAGGCCGGAGGCGAACATGCGGGAGAGGAAGGCGTGGTCGTCGGCCACGTACAGCGCCCGGGTCGCGGGGTCGGTGAACCAGCGGTATCCGATGCTGCGGGCGAGACCGGTGTAGCTCGTCGTGTCGCCGGTGAGCGCGACGCCGAGCGGGCTCTGGCGCAGCGTCTCGCCGAGTTCGGTGACGATCTCGGCGGGGGTGTCGTCCAGCCGGTCGAGGATGCGGAGCAGACCGGGGCTGATGTGTTCGCCGGCGGTGCCCCGGGTGGGCGGGGTGTGCCCGGAGAGCCGGAAGAGGTGGTCGCGTTCGTCCAGGGAGAGGTGGAGTCCCTGGGCGATGGAGGCGACCATCTGCTCGGACGGCTGCGGGCCGCGTTCCCGCTCCAGCCGGGCGTAGTAGTCGGTCGACATGTGGCAGAGCGCCGCGACCTCCTCCCGGCGCAGTCCGCCGGTCCTGCGGCGTTGCCCGCGCGGGAGGCCGACGTCCTCCGGTTGCAGCAATTCCCGGCGGCGTCGCAGGAACGCGGCCAGTTGGGCCCGGTCGATCTCCATAGATTTCCTTCCGCGGCACTGAATCTCTTTGTACCGCGCGGCGCCGACGGCAACCACGGCCTGCCGATCCCCCCATCCGCCCTTCCCCCACCCCCTCCGGCCCGCCGGTTCTCCCCTCCGCCGCCCGCCCGTTCCCGCTCGGGCCCCCGTAGCCACGGCCCGGGTATCGGTGGATCGGGAGGCCCTGGATAGCCCCGTGCGCCGTCGCCACTGTGGGGAGCAGCGGACCGAACGGAAGTGAGCCCTCATGCATCGCCAGACCACCGACATCCCTCTGACCGACCTGACCGGCAGGCGCGCTGTCGTCACCGGAGCCAGCGACGGCATCGGACTCGGCATCGCCACCCGGCTCGCCGCCGCGGGCGCCGAGGTCGTCCTGCCCGTACGCAACCCCGCCAAGGGCGAGAAGGCGGCCGCCGGGATCCGCCGGGAGATCCCCGGCGCGCAGGTCTCGCTGCGGACGCTCGACCTGTCCTCCCTGGACTCCGTCGCGGCCCTCGGCGACGCCCTCCTCGCCGAGGGCCGGCCCGTCCACCTGCTGGTCAACAACGCCGGGGTGATGACACCGCCCGACCGGCAGCGGACCGCGGACGGCTTCGAGCTTCAGTTCGGCACCAACCACCTCGGGCATTTCGCCCTGGTGGGGCGTCTGCTGCCGCTGCTGCGCGCGGGGCGGGCCCGGGTGACCTCGCAGATCAGCGTCTCGGCGAACCGCGACAGCATCAACTGGTCCGACCTCAACTGGGAGAAGTCCTACGACGGAATGCGCGCCTACAGCCAGTCGAAGATCGCCTTCGGCCTCTTCGGTCTCGAACTCCACCGGCGCGGCGAAGCCGGCGGGTGGGGCATCACGAGCAACCTCTCCCACCCGGGCATCGCGCCGACGAGCCTGCTCGCCGCCCGCCCCGAGGTGGGCCGCGCCAGGGACACCCCGGGCATCCGCGTGATCCGCTTCCTGTCGGCGCGGGGCATCGTCGTCGGCACCGTGGAGAGCGCCAAGCTGCCCGCGCTGTACGCCGCCGCCTCGCCGGACTCCCGCGGCGGCGCGTTCTACGGGCCGAGCGGCCCCGGGCACATGGGCGGCCCGCCCGCGGAGCAGAAGCTGTACACCCGGCTGACCGGCACGGAGGAGGCCCAGCGGGTGTGGGAGGTCTCCGAGAAGCTGACGGGTGTGCGGTTCGCGGAGTAGGGGGTACGGGTGTGGGCCCGGATCACGGATGATCCGGGCCCACGGGTGTTCTGGGGCTTGCCGTCAGGCGGGCTGTCGCCGCGCGGGCGTCAGCTCCCCGCCGACGAGGTGTCCTGGTCGCCGCCCGGCCCGGCGGTGGCCGGTGCCTGGGCCTCGGCGCGCTCGCGCATCTTGCGGACCAGCTCCTGCTTCTTGTCCTCGGCCACCTTGCGGTCGGCGTCGCGCGCGGAACCCGCGCCCTGCTGGTCGGCGCGGGACAGCTTCTTGCGCTGTCCGCCGACGCCGAGCAGGTTGTTGCGGCTCTTGGCCATGGTGTTCTCCCCTACGGAGTGTGAAGTCATGCGGTGAAGGTGCTCGGGGCCGCGCCGATCGCGCCGGTCCCCGGGGGCGGCGGGGTGGTCGCACCCGCCGCGCTCTCACTCGTAGATCTGGAAGAACGAAGACATGCCGGAACGGTACCGCGCTCCCGGCGCGCGCCGCACCAGGTTTTCAGGCCGTCGGGTCGACCGTCGCCTGGTGGGTCTCGGTCAGGTGCTCCTCGGCCTTCAGCCAGGGCAGGAACTGCGCCGAGCGCCGCCATCCGCAGGTGTCACAGGTCAGCTGACGCGTCACCCCCGACTTCCTTACGTGCACGACGTGTTCGCGCCCGTGCTGGTCCCATCTGCTGACCTTGCTGGTGAGGATCGACGGCATCGTGCCTCCCGGGTCCGAGGGGGGCTCCGAGGAAACGACGAAGCCCCCGGTTCCGTACCCGGAACCGGGGGCCTCACGCGCGTGGGGCGGCGTACGAAGGCCGTCAGCAGCCGATCAGGCGCGCACCCAGGTACGCCTGGATCTGGTCGAGGGAGACGCGCTCCTGCTTCATCGTGTCGCGCTCGCGCACGGTCACCGCGTTGTCGTCGAGGGTGTCGAAGTCGACGGTGACGCAGAAGGGGGTGCCGATCTCGTCCTGGCGCCGGTAGCGGCGGCCGATGGCGCCCGCGTCGTCGAACTCGATGTTCCAGTTCTTGCGCAGGTCGGTCGCCAGGCCCTTGGCCTTCGGCGAGAGCTGCGGGTTGCGGGAGAGCGGCAGGACCGCGACCTTGACCGGGGCCAGGCGGTGGTCGAGACGCATCACGGTGCGCTTCTCCATGACGCCCTTGGCGTTGGGGGCCTCGTCCTCGACGTAGGCGTCGAGCAGGAACGCCAGCATCGCGCGGCCGACACCGGCCGCGGGCTCGATGACGAACGGCGTCCAGCGCTCGCCGGCCTCCTGGTCGTAGTACTGGAGGTCGGTGCCCGAGGCCTTGGAGTGCGCCTTGAGGTCGTAGTCGGTGCGGTTGGCGACGCCCTCCAGCTCACCCCACTCGCTGCCGCCGAAGCGGAAGCGGTACTCGATGTCGGCGGTGCGCTTGGAGTAGTGGGACAGCTTCTCCTGCGGGTGCTCGAACCAGCGCATGTTCTCCTCGCGCAGGCCGAGGTCGGTGTACCAGTTCCAGCGCTGGTCCATCCAGTACTGCTGCCACTCCTCGTCCTCGCCCGGCTTGACGAAGAACTCCATCTCCATCTGCTCGAACTCACGGGTGCGGAAGATGAAGTTGCCCGGAGTGATCTCGTTCCGGAAGGACTTGCCCATCTGCGCGATGCCGAACGGCGGCTTCTTGCGGGACGTCTGCTGCACCTGGCCGAAGTTGGTGAAGATGCCCTGGGCGGTCTCGGGGCGCAGGTAGGCGACCGAGCCGGAGTCCTGGGTGGGGCCGAGGTGGGTGGAGAGCAGGCCCGAGAACTGCTTGGGCTCGGTGAAGGTGCCCTTGTTGCCGCAGTTGGGGCAGTTGAGGTCGGCGAGGCCGCCCACCGGGGGCTTGCCGTGCTTCTCCTCGTACGCCTCCTCCAGGTGGTCGGCGCGGAAGCGCTTGTGACAGGAGGTGCACTCGGTGAGCGGGTCGGTGAAGGTGGCCACGTGGCCGGAGGCCACCCAGACGTCCGGGGCCAGGATGACCGACGAGTCGATGCCGACCACGTCCTCGCGCGAGGTGACCATGTAGCGCCACCACTGGCGCTTCAGGTTCTCCTTCATCTCGACGCCCAGCGGCCCGTAGTCCCAGGCGGCGCGCTGGCCACCGTAGATCTCACTGCACGGGTAGACGAAGCCACGGCGCTTGCTCAGGCTGACGATGGTGTCGATCTTGTCGGCGGCCACGGTGCTCTCTTCATACGACGATGACGAACGGCGAAGGGCTCAGGTTACCGGCGCGCGCACCCCTCGTATCAAATCGGCGGGGGGCGTACGGGCACCCCGCCGCCGTCTTGTGATCTTCCGGGCATCTCATCCGCCTTGTTGACAATCGTTTCCAGTTTTGTTGAAAATGAGAGTCATGAACGTACGTCGTCTGATACCCACCACCGCCGTCGCCGGAGCAGTCGCCCTCGGCCTGACCGCCCTCTCGGCCTGCTCCACCTCCGACGCCGCGGAGGGAGGCGGCGGGGACAAGCTGAAGGTGACCGCGTCGTTCTACCCGATGCAGTTCCTCGCCGAGCGGATCGGCGGGGAGCACGTCGCCGTCACCAGCCTGACCAAGCCGGGCGTGGAGCCGCACGACCTGGAGCTCACCCCGCGCCAGATCGGCTCCATCAGCGACTCCGACTACGTGCTGTACCTCAAGGGCGTCCAGCCCGCCGTGGACGACGCCATCAAGCAGTCCGGGGTGAAGGACACCGTCGACGCCGCGACCCTCACGACGCTGGAGAACCACGGCGCCGAGGTCGGCCACGACCACGGCCACGAGGGCGAGGAGGGGCACGCGCACGAGGGCGGGGACGGGCACGGCCACGAAGAGGACGCCCACCAGGAGCACGCCGAGGGCGACGGCCACAACCACGGCGAGGAAGGCGGCGCCGATCCGCATGTCTGGCTGGACCCGGTGAAGTACGCCGAGGTCGCCAAGGGTGTCGGCGCGTCCCTGGAGAAGGCCGACCCCGACCACGCCGCCGACTACAAGAAGAACACCGAGGCCCTGGTCGGCGAGCTGGACAAGCTGAACACGGCGTTCGAGACGGGGCTGAAGAACCCGGCCACCAAGACCTTCATCACCACCCACTCCGCCTTCGGCTACCTCGCCGAGCGCTACGGGCTCACCCAGCAGGGCATCGCGGGCATCGACCCGGAGGCCGAGCCGACCCCCGCCCGCGTCCAGGAGCTGCACACCATCGCGGAGAAGGAGAAGGCCACCACGGTCTTCTTCGAGACGCTCGCCAGCGACCGGACCGCCAAGACCCTCGCGAAGGACACCGGCCTCAAGACCGACGTCCTGGACCCGCTGGAGGGAATCAACGACAAGTCCAAGGGCGCTGACTACTTCGAGGTCATGGAGGCCAACCTGGCCGCGCTGGAGAAGGCTCTCGGCGCGAAGTGACCCGCAGGACCCGCCCCACACCCGGAACGGAGGCGCTCATGCCGGAGCGTGAGACCACCACCGCCCGCGAGGCCGTCATCAGCCTCCGCGGCGCCACGGCCACCCTCGGCGCGCGCCCCGTGCTGCGCGGGGTGGACCTCACCGTGGGCCGCGGCGAGGTCATCGCCCTCCTCGGGGCCAACGGCTCCGGCAAGTCCACCGCCGTACGGTCGGTGATCGGCCAGGTCCCGCTGACCGGCGGCACCGTCGAGCTGTTCGGCACCGAGCTGCGCCGCTTCCGCCAGTGGGGCCGGGTCGGCTACGTCCCGCAGCGCACCACGGCCGCGGGCGGGGTGCCCGCCACCGTCCGCGAGGTCGTCGCCTCCGGGCGGCTGGCCCGGACCCGGCTGCGCCTGCCCGGCAAGGCCGACCGGGCGGCGGTGGACCGGGCCATCGAGCTGGTGGGGCTCGCCGACCGCGCCAAGGACTCCGTGAGCGCCCTGTCGGGCGGCCAGCACCAGCGGGTGCTGATCGCCCGCGCCCTGGCCGCCGAGCCGGAGCTGCTGATCATGGACGAGCCGATGGCGGGGGTGGACCTGGCCAGTCAGGAGATCCTCGCCGCGACCCTGCGCGAGCAGGTGGCGGTGGGCACCTCGGTGCTGCTCGTGCTGCACGAGCTGGGCCCGCTGGAGCCCCTGATCGACCGGGCCGTCGTCCTGCGCGACGGCTGCGTCACCCACGACGGCCCGCCGCCGGAGGCGCTGGGGCAGCACGCGCTGCCCGGCCACGACCACGTACACCCCCACGCGACCGTCGAACCGGTCCGGACGGGACTGCTGACCTGATGATGCTCGAATTCCTCAACCCCCCCTTCATGCAGCGGGCGCTGATCGCGGCCGTCCTGGTCGGCATCACCGCGCCCGCCATCGGCATCTACCTGGTGCAGCGCCGTCAGGCCCTGATGGGCGACGGCATCGGGCACATCGCGATGACCGGTGTCGGCCTCGGCTTCCTGCTGTCCACCAGCCCCGTGTGGATGGCCACCGCCGTCGCCGTGGCCGGTGCGGTCACCATGGAGCTGATCCGCTGGTACGGCCACACCCGCGGCGACCTCGCCCTGGCCATGCTGTTCTACGGCGGCATGGCGGGCGGCGTGATGCTGATCAACCTCTCCGACACCGGCTCCAACGCCAACCTGACCTCGTATCTCTTCGGCTCGCTCTCCACGGTCTCCGACGCGGACGTCGTCGCGATCAGCGTGCTGGCCGCCTTCGTGGTGCTGGTCACCGTGGGGCTGCGGCGGCAGCTGTTCGCCGTCAGCCAGGACGAGGAGTTCGCCCGCGTCACCGGGCTGCCGGTGCGGCTGCTGAACCTGCTGGTCGCCGTCACGGCCGCGGTCACCGTGACCGTCGCGATGCGGGTCGTGGGGCTGCTGCTGGTCAGCGCGCTGATGGTGGTGCCGGTGGCGGCCGCCCAGCAGATCACCAAGTCCTTCAAGGTGACCTTCGTGCTCTCCGTGGTGATCGGCACGGCCGTGACCCTGACCGGCACCGTGACCTCGTACTACCAGGACGTACCGCCCGGCGCGACGATCGTGCTGCTGGCCATCGCGGTGTTCGTCGTCACGACCGCGCTCGCCGCTCCGCTCGCGAAGCGGCGGGCCAGGGCGAGCGAGACCAAGGAGACCGAGTGCACCCTGGAAGTACCGCCCGCCCGGCGGGGCACGGACGACGTGCGCGTATGAGCTCGGCGTCCGGTCGGGCTGGCACAATGGCCCGACACATGTACGGGCGACACGAGGAGGCACCTGTGGCCACGGCGCCGATCAGTGGCACGAACGCGGCGGCGGTACGCGGCCGGTCCACCCGGCAGCGCGCGGCGGTGGCGGCGGCCCTCGACGAGGTCGACGAGTTCCGCAGCGCCCAGGAGCTGCACGACGTCCTCAAGCACCGCGGTGACTCCGTGGGCCTCACCACGGTCTACCGGACCCTCCAGTCCCTCGCCGACGCGGGCGAGGTCGACGTGCTGCGCACCACCGAGGGCGAGGCCGTCTACCGGCGGTGCTCGACCGACAGCCACCACCATCACCTGGTCTGCCGGCTCTGCGGCAAGGCCGTGGAGGTGGAGGGCCCGGCCGTCGAGCAGTGGGCCGAGACGGTCGCCGCCCAGCACGGCTACGTCAACGTCGCGCACACCGTCGAGATCTTCGGCACCTGCGCGGAGTGCGCCGCGAAGAAGGCGTGACGGCGGACACGGACGAGCGGGGGCGGGACCGGCACGCGTAACCGGTCCCGCCCCCGCTCGTCGCTCACCTGGCGGCTTCCGCCTCCTGCGCACCGCCGAAGCGCCGGTCGCGCTGGGCGTACTCCAGGCAGGCCCGCCACAGGTCCCGGCGGTCGAAATCCGGCCACAGGACGTCCTGGAAGACCATCTCCGCGTAGGCGCTCTGCCAGATCAGGTAGTTCGAGGTGCGCTGCTCGCCGCTGGGGCGGACGAAGAGGTCCACGTCCGGCATGTCCGGGTAGTAGAGGTACTTCTGGAACGTCTTCTCGTTGACCTTCGACGGGTCGAGCCGTCCGGCCGCCACGTCCTGGGCGACGCGCTGCGCGGCGTCCGCGATCTCGGCGCGGCCGCCGTAGTTGACGCAGAAGTACAGCGTCATCGCGTCGTTGTCCCTGGTCTGCTCCTGGGCGACCTGGAGCTCCTGGACGACGGACTTCCACAGCTTGGGCATACGGCCCACCCAGCGGATGCGGATGCCCAGCTCGTCCATCTCGTCGCGGCGGCGGCGGATCACGTCGCGGTTGAAGTTCATCAGGAACTTCACCTCGTCCGGCGAGCGCTTCCAGTTCTCCGTGGAGAAGGCGTACAGCGAGAGGTTCTTGACGCCCATCTCGATACAGCCCTTGAGCACGTCCATGACGACGCCCTCACCGACCTTGTGGCCCTCGGTGCGGGGCAGGCCCCGCTCCTTGGCCCAGCGGCCGTTTCCGTCCATCACGACGGCGACGTGCCGGGGCACCAGCTCACCGGGGATCTTCGGCGGTGTCGCGCCCGAGGGGTGCGGCTCGGGGGTCTGGTACGTGCGCCGGTTACGGCCGCCGAGGATCCCGCGTACTGCCATGAGCTTCTCAGTCTCCCTGTGTCACTTCTTCGTCTGCCGCGTCGCGCTCCGGCTCCGGGGCCCGCGTCACTTCTCGACGTAGCGCAGCGAACGCAGGCCGCGCTCCAGATGCCAGTGGAGGTAGGCGGACACCAGCCCGCTCCCCTCCCGGACATGACGCGCCTCGCACGCGTCCGCCGTCGCCCAGTCGCCGCTGAGCAGCGCGCTCAGCAGGCCGAGGGCCTGTGCCGAGGGTACGACGCTGCCGGGGACCCGGCAGTCACCGCATATGGCGCCCCCCGCCGCGACGGAGAAGAACCGGTTCGGACCGGGCATTCCGCACTTGGCGCAGTCCTCGAAGCTGGGGGCGTAGCCGTTGACCGCGAGCGAGCGGAGCAGGAACGCGTCGAGGATGAGGTGGGGGGCGTGCTCCCCCCGGGCGAGGGTGCGCAGCCCGCCGACGAGGAGCAGGTACTGCTGGACGGCCGGTTCGCCCTCGTGGTCGGTGAACCGCTCGGCGGTCTCCAGCATCGCGGTGCCGGCCGTGTAGCGGGCGTAGTCGGCGACGATGCCACCGCCGTAGGGGGCGATCGTCTCGCTCTGGGTGCAGAGCGGCAGCCCGCGGCCGACCAGTTCGCTGCCGCGGGCGAAGAACTGGATGTCGACGTGGGAGAAGGGCTCCAGGCGGGCGCCGAACTTGGACTTGGTGCGGCGCACCCCGCGGGCGACGGCGCGGACCCGGCCGTGGCCCCGGGTCAGGATCGTGATGATCCGGTCGGCCTCGCCCAGTTTCTGCGTACGCAGCACGATGCCGTCGTCCCGGAACAAGCTCATGGGGCCATTGTCACCCACTGGAGGCCCCGGAGGACCCCGAAGCCCCGGAGGAGCGGGGCCGGTGCCGGGAAGCTGTTACGAGGGCGTACGGGCGGCCGCGACCAGCAATCGGGCGGTGTCCTCGGCGGGGATGCCGAGGGCGATGCCGACCGTGGCCAGCACCTGGCGTTCGGCGGGGCAGTAGGGGCCGTCGGCGAGCGCGATCCGGGCGCCCTGGAGGAGGACGGACTCGCGGCCCGCGGTCGCCAGGTGCGGGGCGAGCGGGGACAGCACCTCGTGCAATTCGATGGCGAGGGTCGGGCCGCACGCCTCGGCCGCCGGGTCGGCGCCGGAGCCGTGGCCGGTGTCGGCGGCGAGCACCTCCACCACGGTGTACAGCTGCTCCTGGGTGCAGTCGTCGAGCCCGGCGTCGCGTACGACGGACACCGCGGCCTCCAGCACCGTGCGGGAGGTGGTGCCGCCCGCGGCGAGGACGGCCAGGGTGACCGTGTGGACGGCCTCGCGGAGCATCGCGGAGAACCGGGTGGTGGTGGGGTGGTCCAGGGTCTCCGGCGCGTGGTGGACGCGGCAGGCGGCGCACTCGACGACGGGCCCGGTCTCGCCGCGGCGCAGCAGCGGGACGCCGAGGACGGTGAGGCGGCGACGGCCGGTGAGGCGGCGGTAGTTGCGGTCTCCCCCGCAGCCGGGGCAGAAGAAGGAGCCGTCGCCGACGGCGTCCCAGACGGTGCGCATACCGCAGAGGACCGGCCTCAGAGCGCGTTGTCCTTTGGCTGATCGCACGTCGCACACCTCCGTAACGCTCCGGCAACACTGCCGTCGGTTGGACGTGATGTTAGCCACATCCGCGATGCGGCGTCAGCCTCTCGGACATCACCGCCCGGGAACATGGCCGAACCCCGACCGCCCTGAGAGGCCGGCCGGGGTCCGCGAATGCCGTCGTACGGGACGAACCGGACGCCGCACGCGTCCGTCCACGTCCGTGGGCGTCCGGTCCGTGGGAGCCCGCGGACTCCCGGTCAGCGGGCGGCGCGGTTGACCGCGGAGACGACCGCCTTGAGCGAGGCGCGGGTGGTGTTGGCGTCGATGCCGATGCCCCACAGGACCTTGCCGTCGATCGCGCACTCGATGTACGAGGCGGCCTGGGCGCTGGCTCCCTCGCTCATGGTGTGCTCGGTGTAGTCCAGCAGCCGGGCGTCGATGCCGATGGCCTGGAGCGCCTCGAAGAAGGCGGAGATCGGGCCGTTGCCGGAGCCGGTCAGGACGGTGTCGGCGCCGTCCACGACCGCCTCGACGGTCAGGGTGTCGGTGCCGTCGGTGTCGGAGGTGGTCTGGCCGGAACGCAGCTGGACGCGCCCCCAGCGCCCGGCGTCGTCCGGGTTGGGCAGGTACTCGTCCTGGAAGGCGGTCCAGATCTGCGCCGGGGTGACCTCGCCGCCCTCGGCGTCGGTCTTGGCCTGAATGATCCGGGAGAACTCGATCTGCATCCGGCGCGGCAGGTCCAGCTTGTGGTCGTTCTTCAGGACGTAGGCGATACCGCCCTTGCCGGACTGCGAGTTGACCCGGATGACGGCCTCGTAGGAGCGGCCGACGTCCTTCGGGTCGATCGGCAGGTAGGGCACGGCCCACTCGATCTCGTCCACGGTCCTGCCCTGGGCGGCCGCGTCGGCCTCCATGGCGTCGAACCCCTTCTTGATGGCGTCCTGGTGGGAGCCGGAGAAGGAGGTGTAGACCAGGTCGCCCGCGTAGGGGTGGCGCGGGTGGATCTCCATCTGGTTGCAGTACTCGCTGGTGCGGCGGATCTCGTCGATCTGCGAGAAGTCGATCTGCGGGTCGACACCCTGGGAGAAGAGGTTCATGCCCAGGGTGACCAGGTCGACGTTGCCGGTGCGCTCGCCCTGGCCGAACAGGCAGCCCTCGATGCGGTCGGCCCCGGCCATGACGGCCAGTTCGGCGGCGGCGACGGCGGTGCCCCGGTCGTTGTGCGGGTGGACCGAGAGGCAGACGTGCTCGCGGCGGGTCAGGTTGCGGGACATCCACTCGAAGCGGTCGGCGTGCGTGGAGGGCGTCGAACGCTCCACGGTGGCGGGCAGGTTGAGGATGATCTCGCGCCCCTCCTCCGGCTGCCACACGTCGCAGACGGCCTCGCAGACCTCCAGGGCGAAGTCCAGCTCGGTGTCGGTGAAGATCTCCGGGCTGTACTGGTAGCCGAAGACCGTCTCGGGGCCCAGGATCTTCTCGGCGTACTCCATGACCAGCCGGGTCCCGTCCACCGCGATCTGCTTGACCTCCTCGCGGGAGCCGCGGAATACGACGCGGCGGAAGGTCGGGGCGGTGGCGTTGTACAGGTGGACGGTGGCGCGCCGCGCGCCGACCAACGACTCCACGGTCCGCTCGATGAGCTCCTCGCGGGCCTGCGTCAGGACGGAGATCGTCACGTCCTCGGGGATCGCGCCCTCTTCGATGATGGAGCGGACGAACTGGAAGTCGGTCTCGCCGGAGGCGGGGAAGCCGACCTCGATCTCCTTGTAGCCCATCGCGACCAGCAGGTCGAACATCTCGCGCTTGCGGGCCGGGGACATCGGGTCGATCAGCGCCTGGTTGCCGTCGCGCAGATCGGTGGAGAGCCAGCGGGGCGCCGCGGTGATCCGGTTGTCGGGCCAGGTGCGGTCGGGCAGGTCGACGGCCTCGTAGCGGCGGTACTTGTGGACCGGCATCCCGGACGGCTTCTGCGGCCGCGCCGCGTTGGTGACCGGCGTGGGGCGGCCGACGGCGTTGCCGGAGGGATTCGCGGTGGTCATGACGTGGGGCTCCTCAGGGGTCCGACAAGGGGTCGGCCGACTGTGCCGCCGCAACAGCAGACTCCGCGGGGAGGGGGTCGGCCTACGACTACAGGCCCTCGCCGCGGCAGCTAAGGAGAAGCAGCCCGAAACGCATGATGCGACGAGCGTAACCGAGTGTGGCCCGTGGTGCCGGTCCGTATCAGTATGCGGGACCGGATACCCATGGCGGGTAAACAGTGACTCATCACTCCATTTCGTCAATCGTCGTCGCAACCAGTGACAGCTCGATGACGGAGTGCCACAGTCGTGGGTATGCACCTTCGACCCGACGGCGAACTCCACCCCGTCTTCTGCACCATCGTCCCGCCCCACGTCCTCGACCACCTGTCCCGGTCCGCCGACACCCGCCTGGCGGACCCGGCCCGCCGCACCCTGGAGGCCGACGGCCTCCGCCGCAACCGCCGCCGGATGACGGCCCTGGCCACCGCCCCCTCCGCCCCGAGCGCGGGCGCCGTCCCCAGCAAGCCCCGCCGCACGATCCACGACTGCGGGGGCGGCACGGAGCTGCCCGGCCGCACCGTCCGCGCCGAGGGCGACAAACCCACCTCCGACGCCAGCGTCAACCGCGCCTACGCCGGGCTCGGCGCCACCTTCGAGCTCCTGCTCTCGGCGTACGGCCGCAGCTCCATCGACGGCCGGGGCCTGCCCCTGACCGGCTCCGTGCACTACGGCCACGAGTACAACAACGCCTTCTTCGACGGCGAGCAGATGGTCTTCGGGGACGGCGACGGCGAGATCTTCCTCGACTTCACCGTCGCGGTCGACGTCATCGCCCACGAACTGGCCCACGGCCTCACCCAGTACACCGCCAACCTCCGCTACGAGGGCCAGTCCGGCGCGCTCAACGAGTCCGTGTCAGACGTCTTCGGCGCCCTGGTCAAGCAGTACTCACTGGGCCAGAGCGCGGAGCAGGCCGACTGGCTGATCGGCGCCGGACTGCTCGCGCCCCGGGTCGCCGGGGAGGCGCTGCGCTCGATGAAGGCCCCGGGCACGGCGTACGACGACGACGTGCTCGGCAAGGACCCGCAGCCCGCGTCCATGGCGGACTACGTCGAGACGGAGGAGGACAACGGCGGGGTCCACATCAACTCCGGCATCCCCAACCGCGCCTTCCACCTCCTGGCCACCGCGCTCGGCGGGAACTCCTGGGAGCGCGCCGGACAGATCTGGTTCGACGTGCTGACCGGCGGCGAGCTGACGGCCACCGCGGACTTCGCGGAGTTCGCCCGGCTGACGGTCGCGGCGGCGGGCGACCGCTTCGGCGCGGGCGACGAGCGGGAGGCGGTCCTCAAGGCCTGGTCGGAGGTGGGGGTTTCGACCCGGGCGTGACCCGGACCTCCACGTCCCCGGACCTCCACGTCCCCGGACCTCCGCGTACCAAGCCTCCGCGTCCCCGGGACGGCGGGCGGGGTTGAGCGCCCCTCCGGTCCCCGATAGACAGGACCCCATGCGTATTCAGGTCAGCAGGACCGGCGGGTTCGCCGGGATCTCCCGCCGCGGCGAGATCGACACCGAGGGCCGGGCGGACGCGGCGGAGTGGGAGTCACTCGCCGAGGAGGCCGTCGCCGGCCCGCCGGAGGCGCCACCGCCCGGAGTGCCGGACGGCTTCCGGTACGCGATCACGGCCGGTGAGCGCACCGTGCACTGCGCCGACCCCGGTCTGAGCGAGGCGCAGCGCACGCTGGTCTCCCGCGTCCTGAAGGAGGGCGCGTGAGACCAGCGTCCGGGTCCGGGCGGCGACAGCAGGGTGACGGCGGACCCTGGAACCCGAGCTACCGACCCTAGAACCCGAGCTTCCGCAGCTGCTTCGGGTCGCGCTGCCAGTCCTTGGCGACCTTCACATGGAGATCGAGGAAGACCGGGGTGCCGAGCAGCGCCTCGATGTGCTTGCGCGACTTGGTCCCGACGTCCTTCAGCCGCTTGCCCTTCGGGCCGATGATGATGCCCTTCTGGCTGGGCCGCTCGATGTAGACGTTGGCGTGGATGTCCAGCAGCGGCCGGTCCGCAGGGCGGTCCTCCCGCGGCAGCATCTCCTCGACGACGACCGCGATGGAGTGCGGCAGCTCGTCGCGTACGCCCTCCAGCGCCGCCTCGCGGATCAGCTCCGCGACCATGACCATCTCCGGCTCGTCGGTGAGGTCGCCCTCCGGGTAGAGCGGCGGGCTCTCGGGGAGCAGCGGGGCGATGAGGTCGGCGAGCAGGCCGACCTGGCCCGCCCCGCGCCCGCCACCGCCCTGGTCCGACTGGTCCGGCTTGCCCGAGGGGCCGCCTGCCGCCCCCCGCTCCTCGGCGACGGCCGACACCGGGACGATCTCGGCCCACTCGAAGCCCAGCTCCTCGGCCAGCGCGGAGACCGCGAGGAGCTGTTCGGCCAGCGCCTTCGACTCGACCAGGTCGGTCTTGGTGACGATGGCGATCTTGGGGGTCTTCCTGATCCCCGCCAGCTCCTTGACGATGTACTTGTCGCCGGGGCCGAGCTTCTGGTCGGCGGGCAGGCAGAAGCCGATGACGTCGACCTCGGCCCAGGTGGTCCGCACGACGTCGTTGAGCCGCTCCCCCAGCAGCGTGCGCGGCTTGTGCAGGCCGGGGGTGTCGACCAGGATCAGCTGCGCGTCGTCGCGGTGCACGATGCCGCGCACCGTGTGCCGGGTGGTCTGGGGGCGGTTGGAGGTGATCGCCACCTTCTGCCCGACGAGAGCGTTCGTGAGGGTGGACTTGCCCGCGTTGGGGCGGCCCACGAAGCAGGCGAAACCGGCCCGGTGGGGGGAGGTGTTCTCCGCCTGCGGGACAGCGGCTTCTTGGTTCGGTCGAGCGCTCATGGCCACCATTCTCCCCGATCCCGGCGGCGCTCCGGCACAGCGGGCCCGCGGGGGCGCGCCGGGCCGCCGGGCGCGCGCCCCGGACGTCCCGCCTCAGCCAGCCGTGACGCGCAGCCGCAACGTGCCGTCCGGGCCCGCGAGCAGCACCGGGGTCCCCGGTCCGCCCAGGTCCCGCACCGCGGCCCGGTCGTCGTCGGAGGGCGCCTCGGCGGCGGAGACGACCGCAGCGGCCTCCAGCGAGGTGGCGCCACTGGCCACCGCCATGGCGACGGCGGTCTGCAACGCGCTCAGCTTCAACGACTCCAGCGCCACCGTGCCCGCGACGTACGTACGCCCGGTCTCGTCCCGTACGGCCGCACCCTCGGGCACACCGTTGCGGGCGCGGGCGCTGCGCGCCAGCGTGACGATCTTGCGGTCCTCGGCGTCGAGGTCGGTGGTGCCGGTGGTGTCGGTCATGCCACGAGCATACGAAGCGGCCGGTCCCCGCGGACCACGGGCTCCGGGCTCCGGAGGCCGGACGGGCGCTACGGGCGGTCCAGCCGCAGCCGGTCCGCCCTCGGGAGTCCGGCGACCACCAGGTCGTAGGAGTCCTCGATCATCTCGCGCAGCAGCCGGTCCGGGACGCCGGAGACGGTGACGGTGTTCCAGTGGCGCTTGTTCATGTGCCAGCCGGGCACGACGGCGGGGTGCGTCTCGCGCAGCCGGATCGCCTCGTCGGGCTGGCACTTGAGGTTGACGGTGAGCGGGCGGGCGTCCAGGGCGGTGAGGGCGAACATCTTGCCGAGCACCTTGAAGACCGAGGTCTCCGGGCCGAACGGGAACTCCTCCGCGCTCGCGTTGAACTCCAGGCAGAACGCCCGCAGCCGCTCCGGTGTCATTCCGCTTCCCTCTCCTTGCCCTCGGGGTCCTCGGACTCCCGCGCCCACGGCTCCACCAGCACGGTGACGATCTTGTTGCGGCGGCCGGCCGTGGACTCGGCGGTGAGCCGGAGGCTGCGGCCGTCGGGCAGGTCGACGACGGCCGACGCACCGGCGATCGGGACCCGGCCCAGCGCCTTGGCGAGGAGTCCGCCGACGGTCTCCACGTCCTCGTCGTCGTACTCGTCGAGGCCGAAGAGATCGCCCAGATCGCCGAGGTCGAGCCGGGCGGTCACCCGGTAGCAGCCGTTCTCCAGCTCCTGGACGGGCGGCAGTTCCCGGTCGTACTCGTCGGTGATCTCGCCGACGATCTCCTCCAGGATGTCCTCGATCGTGACGATGCCCGCCGTGCCGCCGTACTCGTCGATGACGACGGCGACGTGGCTGCGGTCACGCTGCATCTCGCGCAGCAGGTCCCCGGCGTTCTTGGTGTCGGGGACGAAGGCGGCGGGGCGCATCGCGGTGGAGACCGGATCGGCCTCGGACTCGCGGTTGATGTGGGTCTTGCGGACCAGGTCCTTCAGATACACGATCCCGACGATGTCGTCCTCGTTCTCCCCGGTGACCGGTATCCGGGAGAAGCCGGAGCGCAGGGCGAGGGTGAGGGCCTGGCGGATCGACTTGTAGCGTTCGATGGAGACCAGGTCGGTGCGCGGCACCATGACCTCCCGGACCAGGGTGTCGCCCAGCTCGAAGACGGAGTGCACCATGCGGCGCTCGTCGTCCTCGATGAGCGACTCGGCCTCGGCCAGGTCGACCATGGCGCGCAGTTCGGCCTCACTGGCGAAGGGCCCCTTGCGGAACCCCTTGCCGGGGGTCAGCGCGTTGCCGACGAGGATCAGCAGTTGCGGGACCGGCCCCATGATCCTGGCCAGGGGCAGCAGGACGTACGCGGAGGCGGTCGCCGTGTTCAGCGGGTGCTGGCGGCCGATGGTGCGCGGGGAGACGCCGATGGCGACGTAGCTGACGAGGACCATGACCCCCATCGCGAGAGCCAGGGCCTCCCAGGTCTCCGGGAGCTTCTGGAGGCAGACGTAGGTGACCAGGACCCCGGCGGACATCTCGCAGGCGACCCGCACCAGCAGGGCGACGTTGAGATAGCGGGTCGGGTCGGCGGCGACCTGTGCCAGCTTCGCGCTGCCGCGCCGCCCGGCCCGGACCGCCTCGGCGGCCCGGAAGCTGGAGACCCGGGCCAGACCCGCCTCGGCGCAGGCGGCCAGCCAGCCGACCACGACCAGCAGGACGGCGCCGGTGATCAGGGGCGCGCTCACGAGACGGTGGGGGCGGGGGACGCGCCGGTGAGCCCCTGCTCGCCGCGCCAGCCGTCCACGATGGCGGCCTGGAGACCGAACATCTCGGCCTTCTCGTCCGGCTCCTCGTGGTCGTATCCCAGCAGATGCAGCACTCCATGGACGGTCAGGAGCTGAAGCTCCTCGTCCATGGAGTGCTGGGTGGGCGCGTCCTCGCCCTGTTTCTTCGCGACCTCCGGGCAGAGCACGATGTCACCGAGGAGTCCCTGGGGGGGCTCCTCGTCGTTCTTCGCCGGGGGTCGCAGCTCGTCCATCGGGAAGGACATGACATCGGTCGGGCCCGGGAGGTCCATCCACTGGATGTGCAGCTGCTCCATGGCGTCGCTGTCCACCACGATCACCGACAGCTCGGACAGCGGGTGGATCCGCATCCGGGCCAGTGCGTAGCGGGCGATGTCGAGGATCGCCTGCTCGTCGACCTCGGTTCCGGACTCGTTGTTGACGTCGATCGACATGGTGCGCTGCGACTACTTCCCTTTTCGTCGGTCGCGTCGGCCGTCTTCGCGGCCGTCCGCCTGACCGTCCCGTTGACCGTTTCGGCTGTCGTACTTCTCGTACGCGTCGACGATACGGCCGACGAGCTTGTGCCGGACGACATCCTGGGAGGTGAGCCGGGAGAAGTGGACGTCGTCCACGTCCTCCAGGATCTCCTGGACCTGCCGCAGCCCGCTCTTGGTTCCGCTCGGCAGGTCGACCTGGGTGACGTCACCGGTGACGACGATCTTGGAGTCGAAGCCGAGGCGGGTGAGGAACATCTTCATCTGCTCGGCGCTGGTGTTCTGCGCCTCGTCGAGGATGATGAAGGCGTCGTTGAGCGTACGGCCCCTCATGTACGCCAGCGGCGCGACCTCGATCGTGCCCGCCGCCATCAGGCGCGGGATCGAGTCGGGGTCGAGCATGTCGTGCAGGGCGTCGTAGAGGGGGCGGAGATACGGGTCGATCTTGTCGAACAGGGTGCCGGGGAGGAAGCCGAGCCGCTCGCCCGCCTCGACCGCGGGGCGGGTCAGGATGATCCGGCTGACCTGCTTGGACTGGAGCGCCTGGACCGCCTTGGCCATGGCCAGATAGGTCTTGCCGGTGCCGGCGGGGCCGATGCCGAAGACGATCGTGTGCTCGTCGATCGCGTCGACGTAGCGCTTCTGGTTGAGCGTCTTGGGGCGGATGGTGCGGCCGCGGTTGGAGAGGATGTTCTGGGTGAGCACCTCGGCGGGCGTCTCGCCCTGCGGGTCCCCCTCGCCGTTGCCGCTCGCCCTGAGCATGGCGATCGACCGTTCCACTGCGTCCTCCGTCATCGGCGCTCCGGTGCGGAGCACGAGCATCATCTCGTCGAACAGGCGCTGGATGAGGGCGACGTCGGCTGCCTCGCCCGTGGCACTGATCTCGTTGCCCCGGACGTGGATGTCGGCCGCCGGGAAAGCCTCTTCGATCACGCGCAACAGC
This sequence comes from Streptomyces sp. NPDC101181, assembly GCF_044767975.1. Classification (NCBI taxonomy): domain Bacteria; kingdom Bacillati; phylum Actinomycetota; class Actinomycetes; order Kitasatosporales; family Streptomycetaceae; genus Streptomyces; species Streptomyces sp. NPDC101181. The sequence goes on from NZ_JBIWOX010000004.1 coordinate 238,778, forward strand.
GAGTCACCCGATCCCAGGAGCATCACCATGGGGTGTGCGGCCGGGATCCTGATCTGGGCACGCGCCTGCGGGTGCGGTGTGGGTGTCTGAGTCATGGGCCGGCCCTATGGCCTGCGCATACCTCCCGTTGCAGGGTTCTCGCTGCTCGACAACCTCTGGGTCACCCAGCCTACGACCTGCCGCTGACAACGCAGAGCTCTTTTACCGCCCGTGTGTGCGATCGCGCCGCGCTCACTGGCGGAAGCCGATCGTGGGCACCGCGCGCCGCAGCGGCCAGGCGCGGGGCGTGGTGGGCAGCAGGTCGTCCAGGAAGGCGTAGCGCTCCAGGGCGGCGGGGTCCTGGTCGTCGAGGGTGCGGATGCGCTGCCACCAGGCGGCGACCTCGGTCCAGCCGGGCGCGGAGAGCGAGCCGCCGAACTCCTGGACGGAGAGGGCCGCGGTGAGTCCGGCGAAGGCGAGCCGGTCGGCGAGCGGCCAGTCGGCGAGGGTGCCGGTGACGAATCCGGCGACGAAGACGTCCCCGGCGCCGGTGGGGTCGAGGGCCGCCACCTCGATGGCGGGCACCTGGGCGCTGGCTCCGGTGCGTCCGTCGACGGCGTAGGCGCCTTCGGCGCCCAGGGTGACCACGGCGAGCGGGACGCGTTCGGCGAGGGCGTGGGCGGCGGCGCGGGGGCAGTCCGTACGGGTGTAGCGCATCGCCTCCTGGGCGTTGGGCAGGAACGCCTCGCAGTGCGCCAGGCCGGGGAGGGCGTCCAGGTCCCAGCGGCCGCTGTCGTCCCAGCCGACGTCGGCGAAGATCCGGGCGCCGTCCCGGGCGGCGGTGGCGACCCAGGGTTCGCCGCGCTCCGGGGCGAGCGAGGCGATCGCGGCGCGGGCGCGCGGCGGGCAGTGCGGGAAGGCCGGTCCCGGGGCGCCGGTCCCGGTGGGGGGCGGGGCCTCGTGGCCGTGGGAAACCATGGTGCGTTCGCCCTCGTACGCCATGGAGACGGTGACCGGGGAGTGCCAGCCGGGGACGGTGTGCGACATCGACAGGTCGATGCCCTCGCCCTGTTCGAGGGCGTCCCAGCAGTACTCGCCGTAGTGGTCGTCGCCGAAGGCGGCGGCGAGCGAGGTGTGCAGGCCGAGCCGGGCGAGGGCGGTGGCCATGTTGGCGACTCCGCCGGGGCTGGAGCCCATGCCGCGCGCCCAGGACTCGGTACCGCGTACGGGGGCGCTGTCCAGGCCGGTGAAGATGATGTCGAGGAAGACCGGTCCGGTCAGGAAGACGTCGCAGTACGGGTCGCGGGGGGCGCGCAGCGCCAGCAGGGGGTCGATGCCCGGAGTCTCTGTGCTCACCGTGCGCTCCCGGTCGTGCGGCGGATTCCCGGGAGAATCCGGACAGTGTGAAGTGCGGCCAGTGTGCCCGATGGAACGCCGCGAACGCGGGTGTCGTCGCCGGTCTTCTCGTCCTGGCTGACCTGCATAAACATGCGCTGTTACCCGGCTTTTTCCTGCATAAACGCATAAGTGAGCCAGATCACATCGGGCTGGCTTTCGTGGGCCTGGAAGCGCTTGATACAAATTGCCCCGCGCGCACCTTCGGGGACGTTGTCCGACGAGCGCCGCATCTCCCAGCATCTCGCTGCACACCCTCGTGTTCCCGCATCGCCTCCTCGTTTCGCCATGCCCGCATTCCCCCGCTCACTTCGCCGTGCCCTCCCCCACCCCCCTTCGCTGTGCCCTCCCCTCCCCCTCCGCCTGCTCAGGCACGTCTTCAGGAACGCCCATGTCCTCGCGCCCTCGCGCCCCCCGCGCCGCGTGGCCTCTGGTCGCCGTGTTCACCGCCGGTTACCTCGCCTCCTACCTCCTGCCCACCGTCGTCGGCCGGCTGAGCGCCCATCTCGGGCTGAGTCCCGCGCAGGCGGGCCTGGCCGGGAGCGCCCTGCTGCTGAGCTCGGCGGGTGCCGGGTTCGCCCTGGCCGGCCGGGTGGAGGGGTACGGGGCCCGTACCCCGGCCCGGATCGGTCTGCTGCTGGCCGCCGCCGGGTACGGCTGTGCCGCGCTGGGCGGGTCGGTGCCGCTGGTGGTGACCGGAATGGTCGTCGGCGGCTTCGGCTCGGGCACCGCGACGGCGGTGGCCGCGGCCCAGATCGCCGCGCGGCACGATCCGCACCGGACGTCCTCGCTCGGGCTGCTCTCCGTGTCGGCCACGGCGGGCGCCCTCTACCTGACCATCCCTCACCTCGGCGGCGAGCACCGGCTTCCGTTCGCCTCGATCGCCCTGGTGGCCCTGCTCGTCTGGCCTGCGACCGCCCGGCTGACCGGCCCCGCGGCGGCCGGGGAAACCGCCTCCCGGATCACCGGGCGGCTGCCGCACCGCCGCTCCGGTCTCGTCCTGGCGGGCGGGATGCTCGTGTGGTCCATGGCGCAGAACGCGCTGTGGGGTGTCAGCAGCCGCATCGGCGCGGTCCAGGCCGGGCTCTCCGAGGTGACCGTCGGGGCGGTGTTCGCGGCCGCGCTCGGCGCGGGACTGCTCGGGGTGACGGGCGCCGGGATGCTCGGCGCCCGGCTCGGCCGGGCGGTGCCGATCGGGGTGGGGACGATGGTGATCGCGGGAAGCATCGTGCTCAGCTCCTCCGCCCGGGACCTGGGGTCGTTCGCGACCGGCGAGATCCTGTGGAACACCTTCTACCCGGTGGTGCTGTCGTATCTGATCGGGCTGGCCGCCTCCCTGGACGTCCGCGGCCGCTGGGCGGTCCTGGCGGGCTCCGCCTCCTCGGTCGGCGTCGCCTGCGGGCCACTGCTGGGCAGCCTGCTCTCCGAGGAGGCGGGCTACCCGGTGATGGGGCTGGTCCTGGGCGCGGTCACCCTGCTGGTCGCCGCGCCCGTGAGCGCGGTGGCGCTGCACACCGGCGGCCGCCCGCTGGTCTCCGGTTCGGTGCGCCGCCGCGGTGGCGCCCCGGCCGCGCTGCTGGCCGCCACCACCGGCAGCGGCCTGTCCGGTGCGGTGCCGAAGCTGGGTTCGCCGGAGCAGGCCGTCACGGAACTGCGCGTTCCGGCGCTGCGGCGCAGGCGGCCGGCGCGCAGCGCCTTCCGTACGGCCGGTCCGGAGGGCGGGCCCGGTCAGTCGAACGCGTACGCCTCGACCTCGGACAGGTAGCGCGCCCGGCGCTCCTCGTCGTGGTCGAGGAAGGCCGCCTCGAAGGAGTTCCGGGCCAGGGTGCGCAGCTGCTCCTGGTCCAGGGCGAGCGCGTCGCGCACGGCGTCGAAGTTGTCGCCCGCGTAGCCGCCGAAGTAGGCGGGGTCGTCGGAGTTGACCGTGCACAGCAGCCCGGCGGCGATCATCTTTGGCAGCGGGTGGTCCTTCAGAGTGTCGACCGCCCGCAGCCGTACGTTGGACAGCGGGCAGAGCGTGAGCGGCACCCGGTCGGCGACCAGCCGCGCCACCAGTGCGGGGTCCTCCAGGCAGCGCAGCCCGTGGTCGATCCGCTCGACGCCGAGGACGTCCAGGGCCTCCCGGATGTACTCCGGCGGCCCCTCCTCCCCCGCGTGGGCCACCTTGCGCAGGCCGAGCGCGGCGGCCTCCTCGTACACCTCGCGGAACTTCGCGGGCGGGTGGCCGACCTCGGCGGAGTCCAGGCCGATGCCGCTGATCCGGTGGAGGTGGGGCCGGACGGCGTCCAGGGTGCCGAGGGCGGCTTCGGCGGAGAGGTCGCGCAGGAAGCACATGATCAGCTGGGTGGAGACGCCGTGGTTCTCCTCGCTGCGCTCCAGCGCCCGGCTCAGCCCTTCGACCACGGTGCCGATCGGGACACCCCGGGCGGTGTGGGCCTGCGGGTCGAAGAAGATCTCCGCGTGCCGGACGCCCTGCGCGGCGGCGCGGGCTAGGTAGGCGTCGGCGAGCGCGGCGAAGTCCTCCTCGGTGCGCAGGACGGCCATCAGCGCGTAGTAGAGGTCCAGGAAGGACTGGAGGTCCTCGAACCGGTAGGCGCGGCGCAGGTCGTCGGTGGTGGCGTACGGCAGGGTCACCCCGTTGCGCTCCGCGAGGGCGAAGGCCAGCTCGGGTTCGAGGGTGCCTTCGATGTGGAGGTGGAGTTCGGCCTTGGGGAGGTGCACGGTGTCTCGCAAACGGTGGTGCGGTCGGTACGGGGGTGGCGGGCGCCTGTCCGGGGCGCCGGTTCAGGGGTGGTGGTGCCGGGTGGGGACCGGGACCCTGATCAGGTCCTGGGCGACGGTGAGTTCGCCGTCGAACCCGGCGGCGCGGGCCTGGGTCTCGAAGAGGTCCGGGTCGTTGTAGCGCTGGGAGAAGTGGGTCAGCACGAGGTGGCGTACGCCCGACTCCTTCGCCACCCGGGCGGCCTGTCCGGCGGTCAGGTGGCCGTGGTCGGCGGCCAGCTTCTCGTCCTCGTCGAGGAAGGTCGACTCGATGACCAGCAGGTCGCAGCCCTCGGCGAGCGCGTACACCCCGTCGCAGAGCCGGGTGTCCATGACGAACGCGAACCGCTGCCCACGGCGGCGGACGGAGACCTGGTCCAGGGTGACGGAGCCGAGGACGCCCTCGCGCTGGAGGCGGCCGACGTCCGGTCCGGCGACGGAGTGCTCCGCGAGGAGGGCGGGCAGCATACGGCGGGTGTCGGGTTCGGTGAGGCGGTAGCCGTAGGACTCGACGGGGTGCGAGAGGCGGTGGCTGTCCAGGGTGTAGGCGGGGGTGGTGGCGAGGACGCCGCCGGTCCCGGCGACCGGGGCCTCGGTCAGCTGGACGGTCTCGCGGTAGGCGGTGGCGTACCGCAGCCGGTCGAAGAAGTGCTGCCCGCTCGCCGGGTAGTGCGCGGTGACGGGGTGCGGCACCTGGTCGAGGTTGATCCGCTGGATCACTCCGGCGAGCCCGAGGGAGTGGTCGCCGTGGAAGTGGGTGACGCAGATCCGGTCGATGTCGTGCGCGGCCACCCCGGCCCGCAGCATCTGGCGCTGGGTGCCCTCGCCGGGGTCGAAGAGGATGCCCTGGCCGTCCCAGCGCAGCAGATACCCGTTGTGGTTGCGGTGCCGGGTGGGGACCTGGCTGGCGGTGCCGAGCACCACCAGCTCACGTACGGACACGGGGAGACGCTCCTGCGGTGCGGGGTGTCATCCGGGGGGCCACTGGAGGCCGCGGCCGCCCAGGACGTGGGCGTGCGCGTGGAAGACGGTCTGGCCCGCACCGGACCCGGTGTTGAAGATGATCCGGTAGCCGCTGGAGTCGATCTTCTCGTCGGCGGCGACCGTCCCGGCCTCGGTCAGCACGTCGGCGGCGATCCGCGGCTCGGCGGCGGCCAGCGAGGCGGCGTCCGGGTAGTGGACCTTCGGGATGACCAGGACGTGGGTCGGGGCCTGCGGGTTGATGTCGCGGAAGGCGACGGTGGTCTCGCTCTCGCGGACGATGGTCGCCGGGATGTCTCCCGAGACGATCTTGCAGAACAGGCAGTCGGACTGCGGATCTCCCGCCATGGCGCCGGGCCTCCTCGCTCGCTGGTGATCAGTTCGGGGTGACGCTCGTGCCTCCGTACGCCAGGACAGCTGACGCCGGTGACCGGTGCGCCGGGACGCGTGACGCTCGTGATCAGTACAGGGGCATGCTATCCCCGGCCCGCCGGGCTCCCGTTCAGCCCCAGCGCCCCGTCCGCCCCAGCAGCAGCGCCGTCGCGGCCGTCCCCGCCGTGGAGGTACGCAGGACGCTGCGGCCCAGCCGGTAGGGGCGGGCGCCCGCCTCGGCGAAGACGGCCAGCTCCTGCGGGGAGACGCCGCCCTCGGGGCCGACGACCAGCACGATCGTGCCGTCGGCCGGGAGTTCGGCGGTGGCCAGCGGGGTGCTGTCGTGGTCGCGGTCCTCGTGCAGGACCCCGGCGAGGTCGGCCCCGGCCAGCAGCGCGGCGACCTGCTTGGTCGTCATGGCCTCGGTCACCTCGGGGAAGCGCACCCGGCGGGACTGCTTGCCCGCCTCCCGGGCCGTGCCGCGCCACTTCGCCAGGGACTTGGCGCCCCGCTCGCCCTTCCACTGGGTGATGCAGCGGGCGGCCTGCCAGGGCACGATCGCGTCGACCCCGGTCTCGGTCATGGTCTCCACGGCCAGCTCGCCCCGGTCGCCCTTGGGCAGCGCCTGGACGACGGTGACGCGGGGCGTGGGCTCGGGCTCCTCGCCGGACGCGTGCAGGGTGACGGTGAGACGGTCCTTGCCCTCGGCGGCGCGGACGGTGCCCTCGGCCCAGCGGCCGAGCCCGTCGGTGAGGACGACGTCCTCGCCTGGCTCCAGTCGCCTGACCGACACGGCGTGCCGCCCCTCGGGGCCCTCCAGCACGAACTCCGGCCCGGCGGGCATCCGTTCGACGACGAAGACCGGCGCGGTCACCTCGGGCTCCTTGCGCTCAGGGCCGACCGGGCGGCCTCCAGTTCGGCGGCGAGCAGCTCGACCAGCTCGCCCGCGGGCAGTTCCCGGGCCATCCGGTGGCCCTGCCCCGCCCACAGCGCCATGCCCTGGGCGTCCCCGGCCTTGGCGGCGGCCCGGCGCAGTCCGCTGGTCACGTAGTGGACCTGGGGGTAGGCGGCGGGGGCGTACGGGCCGTGCTCGCGGACGAAGCGGTTGACCAGGCCGCGGGCGAGCCGCCCGGAGAAGGCGCGGGTCAGTTCGGTACGGACGAAGAGCGGGTTGGTCAGGGCCTGCTTGTGCAGCAGGTGCGCCCCGGATTCGGGGCAGATCAGGAACGCGGTGCCGAGCTGGGCGGCGTCCGCGCCCGCCGCGAGGACGGCGGCGATCTGGGCGCCGCGCATCAGTCCGCCGGTGGCGACGAGGGGGATCTGCACGGTCTCGCGGACCTGGGTGACCAGGGCGAGGAGTCCGGTGCCGGTCTGGTCGGCCTGGGAGTCGTCGTGGTGGGTGGACTGGTGGCCGCCCGCCTCGACGCCCTGGACGCACAGCGCGTCGGCCCCCGCCCACTGCGCGGCCTGGGCCTCCTCGGCCGAGGTGACGGTGACGACGGTGTACGTGCCCGCGGCGGCGAACGCGTCCAGGGTGTTGCGGGTCGGGCAGCCGAAGGTGAAGGAGACGACGGGGACGGGGTCCTCCAGCAGGATCGCCACCTTCGCCTCGAAGCCGTCGTCGCCGCAGTCGTCCGGGTCGCCGAGCGGGGTCTCGTACCAGGCGGCCTCACCGGCGAGCTGATGGCGGTAGACGTCCACGGCGCTGGGGTCGGCCAGCGCGGGCTGCGGCATGAAGAGGTTGACGCCGAACGGCCCGGAGGTGAGCCGCCGCAGCTGTTTGATCTCGTGGTACATGCCGTCCGCCGTCTTGTACCCGGCGGCCAGGTACCCGAGCCCGCCCGCTTCGGCGACGGCCGCGGCGAGCTGGGGTCCGGAGGCGCCGCCCGCCATCGGGGCCTGCACGATCGGATACCGGCAGAGCTCGGTCAACTCGGAGGACATGAGCGCATCGTGCCATGTCCGGCACACAGGGCCGAATCAGCCAGCCGACGGGCTGACCGGTTCTTCCGCCGTACACCGCACCGCCCGCCGGAAGAAGACCGGCGGGCGGTGCGGTGACAGGGAGAAAGCGCTTCAGCGGCCGTTGAACGCGTCCTTCAGCCGGGAGAACAGGCCCTGCTGACCTGGCTGGAACTGACCGGTCGGCCGCTCCTCGCCGCGCAGCTTCGCCAGCTCCCTCAGCAGCCGCTCCTGCTCCGGGTCGAGCTTGGCGGGCGTGATCACCTCGACGTGCACGATCAGGTCGCCCCGGCCGCCGCCGCGCAGGTGGGTGATGCCCCGCCCGTGCAGCGGGACGGACTGGCCGGACTGGGTGCCGGGCCGGATGTCGATCTCCTCCAGGCCGTCCAGCGTCTCCAGCGGGCACTTGGTGCCCAGGGCGGCCGCCGTCATCGGGATGGTGACCGTGCAGTGCAGGTCGTCGCCGCGCCGCTGGAAGACGGCGTGCGGCAGCTCGTGGATCTCGACGTACAGATCACCGGGCGGGCCGCCGCCGGGGCCGACCTCGCCCTCTCCGGCGAGCTGGATGCGGGTGCCGTTGTCGACGCCTGCGGGGATCTTGACCGTGAGCGTGCGGCGCGAGCGGATGCGGCCGTCGCCGGCGCACTCCGGGCAGGGTGTCGGCACGACCGTACCGAAGCCCTGGCACTGCGGGCAGGGGCGCGAGGTCATGACCTGGCCCAGGAAGGACCGGGTGACCTGCGAGACCTCACCGCGGCCGCGGCACATGTCGCAGGTCTGGGCGGAGGTGCCGGGGGCCGCGCCCTCGCCGCTGCACGTGGTGCAGACGACCGCCGTGTCGACCTGGATGTCCTTGGTGGTGCCGAAGGCCGCCTCGTTGAGGTCGATCTCCAGACGGATCATGGCGTCCTGGCCGCGCCGGGTGCGCGAGCGGGGCCCGCGCTGGGCGGCGTTGCCGAAGAACGCGTCCATGATGTCGGAGAAGTTGCCGAAGCCCCCGGCGCCGAACCCGCCCGCGCCGCCGCCTCCGCCGCCCGCGGCGAGCGGGTCGCCGCCGAGGTCGTAGACCTGCTTCTTCTGCGGGTCCGAGAGCACCTCGTAGGCGGCGTTAATCTCCTTGAACCGCTCCTGGGTCTTCGGGTCCGGGTTGACATCCGGGTGCAGCTCGCGGGCGAGCCGACGGAATGCCTTCTTGATCTCGTCCTGAGATGCGTCGCGGCGTACGCCGAGTACGGCGTAGTAGTCCGTGGCCACTTACGACTCCGCCAGGATCTGTCCGACGTAACGTGCCACTGCGCGTACCGCTCCCATCGTTCCGGGGTAGTCCATGCGGGTCGGTCCGACCACGCCGAGTTTGGCGACTGCCTCGTCGCCCGAACCGTAGCCGACCGCGACGACGGATGTGGAGGTGAGCCCCTCGTGGGCGTTCTCGTGCCCGATCCGTACGGTCATGCCCGAGTCCGTGGCCTCACCGAGCAGCTTCAGCAGGACGACCTGTTCCTCCAGTGCTTCCAGCACCGGCCGGATCATCACCGGGAAGTCGTGTCCGAAGCGGGTGAGGTTGGAGGTGCCGCCGATCATCAGCCGCTCCTCCGTCTCCTCGACCAGGGTTTCGAGGAGGGTGGAGAGAACCGTGGAGACCGTCCCCCGGTCCTCGCTGTCGAAGGATTCCGGCAGCTCCCGCACCAGTCGCGGGACATCCGCGAAGCGGCGTCCGACGACCCGGCTGTTGAGCCGGGCCCGCAGATCCGCGAGCGATGCCTCGCCGAACGGCGCGGGACAGTCGATCATACGCTGCTCGACCCGGCCGGTGTCCGTGATCAGGACGAGCATCAGCCGGGCGGGGGCCAGCGACAGCAGCTCCACGTGCCGCACGGTCGAGCGGGTCAGCGAGGGGTACTGCACGACCGCGACCTGCCGGGTCAGCTGCGCGAGCAGCCGCACGGTGCGCCCGACCACGTCGTCCAGGTCGACCGCGCCGTCCAGGAAGTTCTGGATGGCCCGGCGCTCGGGCGAGGACAGCGGCTTGACGCCCGCGAGCTTGTCCACGAAGAGGCGGTACCCCTTGTCCGTCGGGATGCGTCCCGCGCTCGTGTGCGGCTGCGCGATGAAACCCTCGTCCTCCAGCACCGCCATGTCGTTGCGGACGGTGGCCGGGGAGACGCCCAGCTGGTGGCGCTCGGTGAGCGCCTTGGAGCCGACGGGCTCCTCGGTGCCCACGTAGTCCTGGACGATGGCGCGCAGCACTTCGAGTCTGCGTTCGCTGAGCATCGCGCACACCTCCAGCTGTGGTTCCGCGGTCCCTGTCTGGCACTCGGTGCGTACGAGTGCCAGCAATCCCCGCGGTCAGTGTACGGGGGTGGGGTGGGGCAGGGGCAAGGGCGACCGGCCACGCCCCGCCGGGAGTGCCCAGGTCGTCGCCGATAGCGTCGTCGCATGGACGTCCCTTGGGAAGACTTCGGCTGGGAGCGGTTGGGCAACGGTGTCGGCAGACGGCGGCTCCCGGGCTGGGACGCCACCGTCGCGCTGGTCGCCGGGACGACGGGGGTGCTGCTCTGCGACACGGGCTCGACGCTGCGCGAGGGGGCCGAGGTGCGGCGGCAGGCCGAGGCGCTGCTGGGGCGCCGGGTGACGCATGTCGCACTGAGCCACCCGCACTTCGACCACGTGCTGGGCACCGCGGCGTTCGCCGGGGCCGAGGTGTACGGCTCGGCGGGCCTCGCCGCCGCGCTGCGGGGCGCGGAGGGGGAGCTGTACGCGTCGGCGGTGTGCCACGGGGTGCCGGAGGACGAGGCGGCCGGGTCGGCGGACACGCTGGTCCTCCCGCGCCACGAGGTGCGCGGCGAGCTGACGGTGGATCTGGGCGGCGGCCGCCGGGTGGTGCTGGCCGATCTGGGGCCCGCCCACAGCAGCCACGACCTCGCGGTGCTGGTGCCGGGGGCGGGCCCGGACGCGCCGGTGGTGTTCTGCGGCGATCTGGTCGAGGAGTCGGGCGACCCGCAGGCGGGCCCGGACGCGGTTCCCGCGCGCTGGCCCGCCGCGCTGGAGCGGCTGCTCGGGCTGGGCGGTGAGGACGCGGTGTACGTCCCGGGGCACGGGGCGGCGGTGGACGCGGCGTTCGTCCGGGCGCAACGGGCGGCGCTGGCGGAGCGGTTCGGGGTGGCGTGACGATTATCGTCGGGGCATGCGCAGCTACCAGCCGGACCTGACCCCGCCGTGGAAGAAGTCCGCCCCCGTGCCCGAGGTGCCCGCCGAGCCCGATCTGGTGGTGGAGGAGGTCGCCACCGGATTCTGCGGGGCGGTGATCCGCTGCGAGAAGACGGCCCAGGGGCCCACGGTGACCCTGGAGGACCGGTTCGGCAAGCACCGGGTCTTCCCGATGGAGCCGCGCGGCTTCCTGCTGGAGGGCACGGTGGTCACGCTGGTGCGCCCCTCGGCGGGCGGCCCGGTGCGCCCCACCCGTACGGCGTCCGGTTCGGTGGCGGTGCCCGGGGCGCGGGCCCGGGTGGCGCGGGCGGGGCGGATCTACGTGGAGGGGCGGCACGACGCGGAGCTGGTGGAGCGGGTGTGGGGCGACGACCTGCGCATCGAGGGCGTGGTCGTGGAGTACCTGGAGGGCATCGACGACCTTCCCTCGATCGTCGCGGAGTTCGCGCCGGGGCCGGACGCCCGGCTGGGGGTGCTGGTGGACCATCTGGTGCCCGGTTCCAAGGAGTCGCGGATCGCCGCCCAGGTGACCGGCGACCACGTGCTGGTGGTGGGGCACCCGTACATCGACGTCTGGGAGGCGGTGAAGCCGTCGTCGGTGGGGATCGATGCCTGGCCGGTCGTCCCGCGCGGGCAGGACTGGAAGACCGGGGTGTGCCGGGCGCTGGGGTGGCCGGAGAACACCGGGGCGGCCTGGCAGCACATCCTGTCCACGGTCCGCAGCTACAAGGATCTTGAACCCCAACTCCTGGGCCGGGTGGAGGAATTGATCGACTTCGTCACCCTTCCGGACTGATGTCCCCCGGCTGAGCCCGCCCCGCCCCGGACGATCACGTGCCGATCCCTGGGAATCCCTGCGTCCCACACGCACCATCGGCTATTGAGGGTGGGGACACGGCTCACGGACGCACGGGGGAAGGGCGTGGGGCGATGGCACGCGAGGTCTGGCGGGACAGTGCGCGCAACGAGGCGGCCTCCGCCGTCTTCCATCTGATGCAGGAGCTGATCGACCGGTACCGGGTGAACCGGCCGGTGATGCCGCTCGTGGTGCTCCAGGCGGCGGACGCCGGGGCCGGGCCGCAGACCGACACCAAGGTCGCGAGCATCGTCCAACAGGTGTACCGGGCCAACGAACTGCGCCGGGTGCCGGTGCGGCTGCTGGACGGCGAGGGCGCCACCCCGTACGCGGCGGCGCTCGACATGGTGCGCACCCTGTCCGAGAAGCCGTGGGAGACCCGCGAGAACGCCCAGTACAAGCCGTTCCCCTTTCCGCGCTCGCGGCTGCTCGGCGCGATCGAGCAGGCGACCGCGACGGTGGTCGAGCAGTCCGGCGGCAGCACGGCGGAGGTGCGCGAGGAAAGGATTCTGGAGCAGCTGAGCCGCCTGCGGTGGCGGGCCGGGCCGCCCCGCCGGGGCACCTGGTGGGGTTCGCTGCGCGACTCGGTGCGGCCGGAGACCTTCGTCGGCGCGCTCTTCATCGCCCTGCTCAGCGTGCTGCTCGGGGAGATCGACTGGCTGCTCACGGTCCTGGTGGCGGCAGGCGCGCTGATCGCCCTGGCCGTCGTGGGGCTGATGACCCACGCCGCGCCGCCGCTGCTGTGGCTGCGCCGGGCCAGCCGCTGGTTCGCCACCACCTCCTCGCTGGCCGCCTCCAGCACCGGCTATCCGTCGGACGGCTGGTCGTGGTTGTCGCCCAGCGGTTCGTGGCGGGTGATCCGGGCGCGGGCGGCGGCGGTCGCGCAGCGGGTGGCGGACGCGGGGACGGGCGACGAGCACGCGCGCCAGTTCCATCTGGAGCTGCGGGTGCAGGCGCTGCTGGAGGACCTGCGGGACGCCTACCGGCCGCACACGCCGGACTGGCGGCGCAGCAAGCGCACGGTGCCGCCGGTGGTGTTCCTGACCCGGGCCACGCAGGACGACGGCGGCATCCTGCTGATCAACGCGATCAACAACGTACGGTCGCGGCGCAGCGAGGTCGATCCGCTGCTGCTGCTCGCCTCGCTGCCCGCCGCCGAGATCATGCGGCACACCCCGCCGCTGCCCCCGGAGCGGCCGGACCCCGGCGTGCCGACCGGTTCGTCGGGGGCTCAGGCCCGCTACGAGCGCTGGGTCAACGATCTGAGCCTGGGGCAGTCGCCGGTGGCGGCGGCGACGCTGGCCTGGGTGCTGCGGCTGCCGCTGTCCACGGAGAAGCTGGACCACGAGCACGCCCACGCCCATCTGGCGACCTCCCGGGTGCGGCGGACCTGGGCGTGGTGGGTGATGTCGCGGGCGAGCATCGCACTGGTCGTGGTGGGAAGCCTGCTGGGCGCGTTCCTGTGGGCGGGGCACTGGCGGGAGACGTACTGCCACGGCCCGCTGACCGGCCGGAACACGGATGCGATCTGGGCCGGGCCGGACGGGGACCGGGAGTGCGTCGGGGTGGCGACCACGACCGAGGTGCGGTTCGCGCGCGGCAACGGCCTGGAGCTGAACGGGGCCGGGAAGGGCATCACGTTCGACCGGATCGAGCAGGCGATCCGGGACGAGAACAGGGACATCGAGCCGGACGACCGGTACGTCACGGTGGTCTACGCCGGTCCGTTCACCGCCACGGGCCAGGACCGCGAGGCGGCGCGCAAAGGTTTGGAGGAGCTGACCGGCGTCTACCTCCAGCAGCACGCGGTGAACAAGACCGTGGGGCGGTCGGTCAAGCTGCGGGTGCTGACCGCCAACGGCGGCCAGGACATGCTGCGGCAGCTCACCGCCGTCCGCAGGATCATCGAGGTGGCGAAGCGGGACCCCACGGTGGTCGGCGTGGTGGGCCTGGGCCGCAACACCGAGGAGAGCGACGACGCGGCGGACCTGCTGCGCGACGCCGGACTGCCCCTGGTGAACACGACCAACTCCAGCAGCGATCTCCCCCGGCGCTACCCGAACTACTTCGGGCTCGCGGCGACGGACGAGGAGCAGACGTACGCGCTGGGGCTGGTCGCCGGGCAGATCGCGAAGTCGATGGAGGACCCGCACGCGCTCGTGCTGTCCCGCCGGACCCGTAACGGGGACAAGGACCGCTACACCGCCGAACAGCGGGACGCGGGCCGGGAGATGCTCCGGGGCGCGGGCTTCTCGCTGGGGCGGGACGTGGAGTACGACCTCGCGGGCGGCGCCAGCCTGAACACCCCGCTGACCACCATCTGCCAGGCCGAGCGGGTCCCGGACGCGCTGTACTTCGCGGGGCGCGTCGAGGACGTGCGGAACCTGATGCGGGGACTGTCGGAGACCACCGGGTGCTCGGACCGGCGGATGACGGTGTTCACGGGCGACGATCTGACGAAGGGCACGTTCGGCGACAGCACGTCCATCGCGACGAACGTCACGCTCTACCACAGCTCGCTCGCCCCGCTGGACCGGGGAAAGAACCTCGGTTTCTACGGGGACGCCTACCGCACCCTGCGGGCCCTGCACCCCGACGGCGAGGTCGCGAGCCTGGCCTCGGGGCGCCCGGCGTACGAGGACGAGCTGTTCGCCAGCGGGCAGACCGTCATCGCCTACAGCGCGACGGCGGCCCTCTACGACGCCGCCGCGCGCGGGGACGCGCCCCGCAGCGCCGCCGAGACGTGGGCGACGCTGCACACCGTGGACCTGAACAGCATGCCGACGGGGACGATCTCCTTCAGCCGGGCGAAGTCCTCGGCCTCCGACAACGTGCACGGTCTGAACATCGTCAAGGTGGTCCGCCCCGGGCCGACCGCCGAGCGCACGCTGGTGTGCGGAAAACCCGCGGGGGTCGCGCCGCCGCTGACGGCGAAGGAGTGCAAGCCGTGAGGTCTTCCTCGTGCCTCAGTCGACCAGGTCGCGGACCGCGGCGTCGGCCAGGAGCCGCCCGCGCAGGGTGAGGACCGCGCGGCCCCTGCCGTACGGCTCCGACTCCAGCAGTCCGTCGGCCACGGCCCGGCGGGAGGCGGCGAGACCGTCGGGTTTCAGCAGGTCCAGCGGGCAGCCCTCGCGCAGCCGCAGCTCCAGCAGGATGCGCTCGACCCGGCGGTCCTCCTCGGCGAGGACCTCCCGGCCCGCGCCCGGTGAGCGGCCCTCGGCGAGCGCCTGGGCGTACGCGCCGGGGTGCTTCACGTTCCACCAGCGCACGCCGCCGACGTGGCTGTGGGCGCCGGGGCCCGCGCCCCACCAGTCGGCGCCGCGCCAGTACAGCTCGTTGTGGCGGCAGCGGCCCGCCTCGGTGGTGGCCCAGTTGGAGACCTCGTACCAGTGGAATCCGGCGGCGGCGAGAGCCTCGTCCGCGATGAGGTAGCGGTCGGCGTGCGCGTCGTCGTCGGTCATGGGGATCTCGCCGCGCCGGATGCGGCGGGCGAGCTGGGTGCCCTCCTCGACGATGAGCGCGTACGCGGAGACGTGGTCGGGGCCCGCGCCGATCGCCGCGTCCAGGGTGGCCCGCCAGTCGTCGTCCGACTCGCCGGGGGTGCCGTAGATCAGGTCCAGGTTGACGTGGTCGAAGCCCGCCGCGCGCGCCTCGGCGACGCACGCCTCGGGGCGGCCGGGGGTGTGGGTACGGTCCAGGATTTTCAGGACGTGCTGCCGGGCGCTCTGCATCCCGAAGGAGACCCGGTTGAAGCCCCCCTCGCGCAGGGCTTCGAGGTAGGCCGGGTCGACCGACTCCGGATTGGCCTCGGTGGTGATCTCCGCGTCCTCCGCGAGCCCGAACTCGTCCCGGATCGCCCCCAGCATCGCCACGAGGTCGGCCGCGGGCAGCAGGGTCGGGGTCCCGCCGCCGACGAAGACGGTACGGACCGGGCGGGGGTCGTCGCCGAGCACCTTGCGGGCCTGGCGGACCTCCTCGATCAGATGGACGGCGTAGTTGTCGCGGGAGGCCAGGGCCCCGCCGGAGCCGCGCAGCTCGGTGGCGGTGTAGGTGTTGAAGTCGCAGTAGCCGCAGCGGGTCGCGCAGTACGGGACGTGCAGGTAGAAGCCGAGCGGACGGCCGGCCGCGCCTTCCAGGGCATGGCGGGGCAGCGCCCCGTCGTCGGGTACGGGCTCACCATCGGGCAGTACGGAAGGCATACCGCCCATTGTCGCCTCTTCCGGGGACGGCCCGCCCCGCCTACTCGACGTGCAGGACCAGCAACGCCACGTCGTCGTCCGGCGGCTGCTCGGCGAACTCGTGCACCGCCCGTCTGATCCGGTCCGCCGTCACTTCCGCGGGCAGCCCGGCGCACCCGGCGAGCACCCGGGCCAGCCCGTCGCCGTCGTCGAACATCAGCGGACCCGACCGCCGCTCGGTCACCCCGTCGGTGACGCAGAGCAGGGTGTCACCGGGCGCGAGGTCGAAGACCTGGCTCTCGTACGCCACGTCCTCCACCACCCCGAGGAGCACCTGGGGTTCGGCGGCCGGGCGTACGGAACCGTCGGGCCGCAGCAGCAGGGGCAGCGGGTGCCCGGCGCTGGCCACCGTGCAGCGGATCCCGCCGCCGGGGAGCGGCACGACCTCCCCGTACAACAGGGACAGGAACCGCGACTGCGACCCGTCGTGCAGCTGCCGGCCCCCGGCGGCGGCGACCATCAGCGCGGCGGCCTCGGCGGCCTCCATGGCGTCGTCGAGGAGCAGCCGGTTGAGCCGGTCCAGGACCTCGCCGACACCGAAGCCCTCACGGGAGAGGAGGCGGAGCCAGGGGCGGGCGAGGCCGGTGACGACGGCCGCCTCGGGGCCGCTGCCCTGGACGTCGCCGAGGACGAAGCACCAGCGGTCGCCGGGGCACGGGAAGATGTCGTAGAAGTCGCCGCCGACCACGCCGTCGTCGCTCGGCTCGTAGACGAGAGCGCTGGTCACGCCGGGAATGTCCGCGACCTTGCTGGGGAGCAGACCGCGCTGGAGGATGCGGCTGATGGTGGCCTGCCGGGTGTAGGCGCGGGCCGCGCCGACGGCGAGCCCGAGGCGGCGGACGAAGTCCTCGATGAGCGAGGCGACGGCCTCGGGCATCTGGGCCACTCCCTCACGGCCCACGAGCACGGTCCCGAGCGCCCGGCCGCCCGCGACGATCCGGAAGGCGAGCGCGGCGCCGTCCCGACCACCGGGGTGCGGCGGCTTTCCCGGGTACTGCCGGGCCTCCGCCGTGTCCGGGTGGGCATCCCCGCTGTGCTGCCGGGCCTCCGCCGCGTGCTGGGCTTTCCCGCTGTGCTGCCGGGCCTCGGCCCTGTCCGGGTGGGCTTCCCCGGTGTGCTGCCGGGCCTCCGCCGTGTCCGGGTGGGCTTCCCCGGTTTGCTGCCGGGCCTCCGCCGCGTGCTGGGCTTTCCCGGGCTGTTCCCCGTCTGCCGCGGCACGGGGCACCGCCCAGGGCAGGGGGACGGCCACGGGGCCCGGACCGACGCCCGGGGGCAGCCGGAAGGGCTCCCGCTCCAGAGCCGTGCGCAGCGGCTCGGCACCGGTCTCGTCGCTGTGCCAGACCCGGGCGAGCCGGGGTTCGGCATCCGGTCCCCCGCCCTCGGTCTCCAGCCAGATCGCGCACCAGTCCGCTAGGCGGGGCACCAGCAGCTGCCCCGCTATGGCGGCCACCAAGTCCTCGTCGAGCTGCCCGGCGAGAAGGTCGGACGCCTCGGCGAGGAAGGCCGGGGCGCCCCGGCTGTCCCACACCGCGTCGTCGCGCTCGGTACGCCGGGCGGCCGGAGCCAGGATCTCGGCGGCGCGCAGACCCCGCCGGAGGGCGTTCCGGTCGGCCGGGGCGGGCGGGGCGCTCCAGTCGTCGAAGGGGAGGCGGGCCCAGACGGTCTTGAGCCCGGTGCGGTAGGTGATGCCCCAGGAGTCGGCGAGGGTCGCGACGAGCTGGAGCCCCCGGCCGTACTCGGCGGGGTCGGGCAGCTCGGGGGCTGCGGGGGCGGAGGCGGAGCCGGTGGAAGCGGGCCGGGTGGGAGTGAGGGTGGCGCCGGCGGAGGCGGGCTCGGTGGGGGCGAGGGTGGTGCCCGCAAGGGCGGCGTCGGCAGGGACGGAGCCGGTGAGGGCGGCGAGGTTGGCAGGCCCGGCCGAGGCGGCCCCCGGGGCGGCCCCACCGCCGCGCCGCCGCGCCCCCTCGGCCCTTCCCGGCTCGTCGCCGCCGACCGGGCGGGCGGGGTGGTGATCGGTGACCTCCAGGACGAGGGCGGCCGGTTCGTCACCGCCCTCGTCCTCCAGCCGCAGCAGCAGGTCGACGGTGGTCCCGGCGTGCACCACGGCGTTGGTCACCAGTTCGTTGGCGACGGTCACCGCGTCGTCCGCGAGCCGGTCGCTGAACCCCGCGGCGGCGGGCACCCCGATCCCGGTCCACTCCGCGAGCGCGGCCCGCACGAACTGCCGGGCGGCGGACGGCGAGAGGGGGATGCCGGGCAGGCTGGTGCGGCTGACCGGGCGCGGTCCACCGCCGTGCCCGGTGCCGGTGGTGCCGGGACGGTGGACGATGTCCCGCTGCAAGGGGATGGGCCCCACGGTGCGGCTCCTACGGGTCTTGGCGAAACGCCGCCGACGACACCGACAGAGTGACAGACCGGCCGCAGCCGTAAGCACCGAGTTACCGAAGTGGTCAGAAAAATCGAGCGGCCTCGAACGCGAGCCACCGGCCGATGGCCCCGGCACCGGTACCGGCACCGGAGGGGTCCTGGCCGGGGACCTGCGGCGGGCGGGGGGTCCGTACCCGTGCGGGTACGGGCTCACCGCCCGCTGCCGTACCGGTCCGGTCCGCGGTGGGGCCGACGGCCGTCTACGCCTCGCGGGAGCCCACGTACATCTCCTCGATGAGCCCCTTGTACTCGCGCTCGACGACCGGTCGCTTCAGCTTGAGGCTGGGGGTCAGCTCGCCGTGCTCGATGTCCAGGTCGCGCGGCAGGAGGCGGAACTTCTTGATGGTCTGCCAGCGCTGAAGGCCCTCGTTGAGGCGCTGGACGTACCCGTCGATCAGCTCGACCGTCTGCGGGGCGGCGACGACCTCCGCGTACTCCTTGCCCTCCAGGCCGTTCTCGGCGGCCCAGCCCAGGATGGTGGGGCCGTCGAGCGCGATGAGGGCGGTGCAGAAGTTACGGTCCGCGCCGTGCACCAGGATGTTGGAGACGAACGGGCAGACCGCCTTGAACTGGCCCTCGACCTCCGCCGGGGCGACGTACTTGCCGCCCGACGTCTTGATCAGGTCCTTCTTGCGGTCGGTGATCCGGAGGTAGCCGTCGGCGGACAGCTCACCGATGTCCCCGGTGTGGAACCAGCCGTCCGACTCCAGGACTTCCTCGGTCTTCTCGGGCAGCCGGTGGTAGCCCTCCATGATGCCGGGGCCGCGCAGCAGGATCTCGCCGTCGTCCGCGATACGCACCTCGGTGCCGGGGAGCGCCTTGCCGACGGTGCCGGTGCGGTAGGTCTCGCCCGGGTTGACGAAGGAGGCGGCGCTGCTCTCGGTGAGGCCGTAACCCTCCAGGATGTGGACCCCGGCCCCCGCGAAGAAGTAGCCGATGTCGGGGGCGAGGGCGGCGGAGCCGGAGACGCAGGCGCGCATCCGGCCGCCGAACGCCTCGCGGATCTTGGCGAAGACCAGCGTGTCGGCGACCTTGTGCTTGGCGCCGAGCGCGAAGGGGACGGACGCCTTGCCGGTGCGCCGGAAGTTGTCCTGGGAGACCTTGGCGTACTCGCGGCCGACCCCGGCCGCCCACTGGAAGATCTTGTACTTGGCGCCGCCGCCCGCACGCGCCTTGGCGGCGACCCCGTTGTAGACCTTCTCGAAGATCCGGGGCACGGCCGCCATGTAGGTCGGCTGGACGACCGGCAGGTTCTCGATGATCTTGTCGATGCGGCCGTCGACCGCGGTGACGTGGCCGACCTCGATCTGGCCCGAGACGAGGACCTTGCCGAAGACGTGGGCGAGCGGCAGCCAGAGGTACTGCACGTCGTCGGCGTTGATCAGACCGGTCGAGACGGTGGCCTTGGCCATGTACGACCAGTTGTCGTGCGGCAGCCGCACACCCTTGGGGCGGCCGGTGGTGCCCGAGGTGTAGATGAGGGTGGCCAGTTGGTCGGACGTGATGGCGGCGACCCGTCCGGTGACCGCGTCCGGGGTCGTGGCGAGCAGTTCCTTCCCCCGGGCCTCCAGGTCGGCCAGGGTGAGGATCCAGCCCTCGGGGTCGTCGGCGGCCGGCTCGACACCGGCCGGGTCGATGACGACGACATGGGCGAGGTCCGGCAGCTCGGCGCGGGTTTCCCGGGCCTTGGCCAGCTGCTCGGCATCCTCCGCGACGAGAATCCGGCTCCCGGAGTCGCCCAGGATGAACGCGGACTCCTCGGCGTTCGTGGACGGGTAGATCGTGGTCGTCGCGGCCCCCGCGCACATCACTCCGAGATCGATGAGAATCCACTCCACCCGCGTCGCCGAGGACAGGGCGACCCGCTCCTCCGGCCGCACGCCCAGCGCGATCAGCCCGGCAGCGATCGCGTAGACCCGCTCGGCGGCCTGTCCCCAGGTCAGCGACTTCCAGTCGTCGGGGCCCTCGCCCGAGACGGGCGGCACCGGATAGCGGTACGCCTCCCCGTCGGGGGTCGCCGCAACGCGGTCGACGAAGAGGGCCGCCACGGAGGGCGGCCGGTTCTCGATCAAGGTCTGTGTGTCGCTCACGATGTCCTCCGGGCCTGCGGCATTGCTACGACCGGCTTCTCTGATACGGCGACTGCTGGCGTCTTTCTGCTGCGCAACCTGCTTGTTCGGCTTGCTTAACTGGCCAGTAACTATCGAGTCGTGGATCAGACTAGAGCGCGCTTGTCCGCCACGTAAGAGGCAACGAGCCGCCGCTTTCATAACGAAAGGGCCCCCGCGCCGCACGGTACTGCGGCGAAGGGGCCCTCTCCCGCCTCCCCGAAGAGGCGCATGGTGTGTCTCGGCGTGTCCGGGGCTGACAGGCGTCCGGGCGGGCGGAGTGTCCCAGGGTGCCCGGGGCCCGCGGGCGGGCGGAGTGTCCCCGCATGTCCGGGGCCAGCGGGGCGTGCGGTCGGGCGGTGCGTCCGAGCGGGACGCGACTGCGGCTGCCCGGTCGGCGGCGGGGGGACGCTACTTCTTGCTCTTGCTCTCCCCGGCGGACTCGTCCGTCGACAGGACGGAGATGAAGGCGTCCTGCGGGACCTCCACGTTGCCCACCATCTTCATCCGCTTCTTGCCCTCCTTCTGCTTCTCCAGCAGCTTCCGCTTACGGGAGATGTCACCGCCGTAGCACTTGGCGAGGACGTCCTTGCGGATGGCGCGGACGGTCTCGCGGGCGATGACCCGGGAGCCGATGGCCGCCTGGATCGGCACCTCGAAGTTCTGTCGCGGGATGAGCTTCTGGAGCTTGGCGACGAGCCGGACGCCGTACGCGTACGCCTTGTCCTTGTGGGTGACCGCGGAGAACGCGTCCACCTTGTCGCCGTGGAGCAGGATGTCGACCTTGACGAGGTGGGCGGACTGCTCACCGGTGGGCTCGTAGTCGAGGGAGGCGTACCCGCGGGTCTTGGACTTCAGCTGGTCGAAGAAGTCGAAGACGATCTCGGCGAGCGGCAGGGTGTAGCGGATCTCGACCCGGTCCTCGGAGAGGTAGTCCATGCCGAGCAGGGTGCCGCGGCGGCTCTGGCACAGCTCCATGATCGCGCCGATGAACTCGCTCGGGGCCAGCACCGTGGCGCGGACGACCGGCTCGTGCACCTTGTCGATCTTGCCCTCGGGGAACTCGCTCGGGTTGGTGACGGTGTGCTCGGTGCCGTCCTCCATCTCGACCCGGTAGACCACGTTGGGCGCGGTGGCGATCAGGTCGAGGCCGAACTCGCGCTCCAGCCGCTCGCGGACCACGTCCAGGTGGAGCAGGCCGAGGAAGCCGACGCGGAAGCCGAAGCCGAGCGCGGCGGAGGTCTCCGGCTCGTAGACGAGGGCGGCGTCGTTCAGCTGGAGCTTGTCCAGCGCCTCGCGCAGGTCCGGGTAGTCCGAGCCGTCCAGCGGGTACAGCCCGGAGAACACCATCGGCTTCGGGTCCTTGTAGCCGCCCAGCGGCTCGGTCGCCCCGTTGTTCAGGGACGTGATCGTGTCACCGACCTTGGACTGCCGGACGTCCTTCACGCCGGTGATGATGTAGCCGACCTCGCCGACGCCGATGCCGTCGGCCGGGGTCATCTCCGGGGAGGACACCCCGATCTCCAGGAGCTCGTGGGTGGCGCCGGTCGACATCATCCGGATGCGCTCGCGCTTGTTGAGCTGCCCGTCGACGACACGGACGTAGGTGACGACACCGCGGTACGAGTCGTAGACCGAGTCGAAGATCATCGCGCGGGCGGGGGCCTCCGCGACGCCGACCGGGGCCGGGACGTCCCGCACCACCCGGTCGAGCAGTGCGTCCACGCCGACACCGGTCTTGGCCGACACCTTGAGCACGTCCTCGGGCTGGCAGCCGATGAGGTTGGCCAGCTCCTCGGAGAACTTCTCCGGCTGCGCGGCGGGAAGGTCGATCTTGTTGAGCACCGGGACGATGGTGAGGTCGTTCTCCATCGCGAGGTAGAGGTTGGCCAGCGTCTGGGCCTCGATGCCCTGCGCGGCGTCGACCAGCAGGATCGTGCCCTCGCAGGCGGCGAGCGAGCGCGAGACCTCGTAGGTGAAGTCCACGTGACCCGGGGTGTCGATCATGTTGAGGACATGGGTCCTGCCCTGACCCTCGCCCTCGGTGGGGGCCCAGGGCAGCCGGACGGCCTGGGACTTGATGGTGATGCCGCGCTCGCGCTCGATGTCCATCCGGTCGAGGTACTGAGCGCGCATCTGCCGCTGGTCGACCACTCCGGTCAGCTGAAGCATCCGGTCGGCGAGGGTCGACTTGCCGTGGTCGATGTGCGCGATGATGCAGAAATTGCGGATCAGCGCCGGGGCGGTACGGCTCGGCTCGGGCACGTTGGAAGGAGTCGCGGGCACGCAGGGTCCTGATTCTTGAGACGCCGAACGCCGTGTCTCGGGTCGATGTCGGGTCGGTCGGATCGTCGGTCGGATCGATACGTAGGCTCCATCGTCCCACGCCTGCGGGGCAGCGACCGGTTTGGGCCGGTCGGACGGTGACTGCTACCGTGGACAGCTGTGCCTCGTGGCTCTCGCGAGCGCGTGGCGCACCTAGAAGATCCAACGAACCTGAAAAGGCTCTTTTCGTGGCGAACATCAAGTCCCAGATCAAGCGGAACAAGACCAACGAGAAGGCGCGCCTGCGCAACAAGGCCGTCAAGTCGTCGCTCAAGACCGCGATCCGCAAGGCCCGCGAGGCCGCCGTTGCCGGTGACGTCGAGAAGGCCACCACGGCCGCCCGCGACGCTTCCCGTCAGCTCGACAAGGCTGTCTCGAAGGGTGTCATCCACAAGAACGCCGCCGCCAACAAGAAGTCGGCGCTGGCGTCCAAGGTTGCCGCTCTCCAGGCCTGAGCTTCTTCCCGAAGCTCACTGATGTGATCGCCGGGACGGACCAGCGGGCCCTCTCTCCCGCCCCTGACCGGCACCCCGCGCCGCACACCGAACCTGCGTTCGCCACGCGGGTGCGGCGCACTGAAGCTTGATACGCAAGCCCCGGTTCCTCGACTCCCCAGGTCGAGAACCGGGGCTTCCGTATGTACCCGGCTACCTCGGGTGTGCCCGGATACGTAGGGACAGTCGGGAGCCGCCGGGGCGTCCGTTTCCGCCGGGAGGCGCGGGAGGCGCCGGGAGCCGGGACGTCCGTATCACCAGGGTGCGTCGGGACGCGTCGAGATGCATCGGGAGGCGCCGGGATGCATAGGGAGGCGCCGGGAGCCGGGACGTCCGTCTGTGCAGTCCGCCCTGTCCGGCCCGCCCTGTCCAGCCCGTCCGGCGCTCTGCCGACCTGTGCGGCGTCGTCCGGGACGGGACCGGGCACCCCAGGGCACCGCAGACCGCGGCGACCCCCTCCGCGGATCGCGCACCCCGTCGGCCGGGAGGTCTACCGACCCGCCCGCGCGGCGCGAGCGATGACGACCACGGCCTTCTCCAGGGCGTACTCGGGGTCGTCTCCCCCGCCCTTCACCCCCGCGTCCGCGGCCGCCACAGCCCGCAGGGCCACCGCGACTCCGTCCGGCGTCCACCCGCGCATCTGCTGCCGTACCCGGTCGATCTTCCACGGCGGCATCCCCAGCTCCCGGGCCAGATCGGCGGGCCGCCCGCCCCGCGCGGAGGACAGCTTGCCGATCGCCCGCACGCCCTGCGCCAGCGCGCTGGTGATCAGGACGGGCGCGACCCCGGTGGACAACGACCACCGCAGCGCCTCCAGCGCCTCCGCCGCCCGGCCCTCGACCGCCCGGTCGGCGACGGTGAAGGACGACGCCTCGGCCCGCCCCGTGTAGTAGCGCCCGACGACCGCCTCGTCGATCGTGCCCTCGATGTCCGCAATGAGCTGGGACACCGCGCTGGCCAGTTCGCGCAGGTCGCTGCCGATCGAGTCGACCAAGGCCTGGCAGGCCTCCGGCGTCGCGGACCGCCCGTGCGTCCGGAACTCCGACCGTACGAAGGAGAGCCGCTCGGCGGGCTTGGTGGTCTTGGGGCAGGCGACCTCCCGCGCCCCGGCCTTGCGCGCCGCGTCCAGCAGCCCCTTGCCCTTGGCGCCGCCCGCGTGCAGCAGGACGAGGGTGATCTCCTCGACCGGCTCGGCGAGATATGCCTTGACGTCCTTGACGGTGTCCGCGGCAAGGTCCTGCGCGTTGCGCACGATCACGACCTTGCGCTCGGCGAAGAGCGAGGGGCTGGTGAGCTCGGCGAGCGTGCCGGGCTGCAACTGGTCGGACGCCAGATCCCGGACGTCCGTGTCGGCGTCGGCGGCGCGCGCGGCCGCCACCACCTGCTGCACGGCACGGTCCAGGAGAAGGTCCTCCTGGCCCACGGCGAGGGTGACGGGGGCGAGCGGATCGTCGGTGGAATTCTTCCTGGTGGCCATCGCGATCCAGCATCCCATGCCCTACTGACAACCGGGATGCCCCGTGGCCTGCCGGAGGGCGCCCCGCCGCCCGTCGCCCGGAGGGCCGTGCCCGAGAATGGGCGGGTGAGCGACGTAAGACATGTACTGGTGCTGCCCGACCGCGACACCGCGGAGGAGGTGGCCGCCGAGCTGGCCGACCGCTTCGGGGTCGCCGAGGAACCCCAGCTCGTCCGAGACGCACTGGCCGGCGAGGACGACGCCGAGGACGCCCAGTGGCTGGTGGTCATCGAGGACCCGGCCGGACGCCTGGACCCGGCCGCGCTCGACGCGTTCGCCGCGGAGTACGAGGGGTGGCTGGAGGCCCCGTAGGGCGTTGACGGCGACGGTGACGCACCGGCCCGGCCACCGGTCGGAGCCGCGACGGCGCTCCGCTCGCCCCACGAGCGGGCCGTGGCTTCCCGGACGGGTCGGCTTCCCGCTGCCGGGCCGCCCCCGGCCCGCCCCCGGATCTCTGTCATGAACGCCCCACCGCCTCCAGTCCCCTTCCCGCGCCGGTCACCGCGATCGCCCCGTCGGTGTCCGTGCGCAGGACCCTGGCCCCGGCGCCCCGGAGCGCGTCGACCGTGCGCGGCGAGGGATGACCATAGGGGTTGTCAGCCCCGCAGGAGATCAGCGCCAGTCTCGGCCGCGTGCTGTGCAACAGCCCCGTGTCCTGGAACGCCGAACCGTGATGGGCCACCTTGACGACGTCCACCCGCCCCGGCATCACCGCGTCGCGCAGCAACTCCCGCTGCGCGGGCGGTTCGAGGTCTCCCAGCAGCAACAGCGTCAACCCTTCAGCCGTCCGCACGTACAGGGTGACGCTGGAGTCGTTCGGCTCCCGCACGGCCGCTGTCCCCGCACCCCCGCGCCCCGCTCCCCCGGGGCCGTCGCGCGGCCACAGCACCCGCCATGCGAGCGGACCCGTCCGGCGGCGCTCCCCCGGTGCGGCGCGCACCGTCGCGACCCGCGCCGCCGCGGCCGTCCGGCGGACGAACGCGGCCTGCTCGGGCGGCTCTTCGAGGCTCGTCGTCTGGATCGTCCCGACCGCCCGGCCCCGGAGCACACCGGGCAGCCCCCGCACGTGGTCGGCGTGAAAGTGGGTGAGGACCACGAGCGGCACCCGGGTGACCCCGAGATCGCGCAGGCAGCGGTCGACCGCACGCGGGTCGGGTCCGGCGTCGACCACCACCCCGGTGTCCTCACCCGCCGCGAGCACCATCGCATCGCCCTGGCCGACATCGCAGAGCGCGAACGCCCAGTCCGGCGGCGGCCACCCGGTCACGATCCTGGTCAGCGGGACCGGCCGCAGCACCACCAGGACGAGGAGCAGGGCGACCACCCCGCAGATCCAGGGGCTTCGCGCCAGCCGAGGAAGCAGGAGCACCACCAGCAGCGTGAGACCGGCCAGCAGCCCCGCCCCCCACCAGCCGCCGGGCCAGGCAGCCTCGGCCCCGGGCAGATCCGCGCCCGTCCGGGCGACCGTGGCGATCCACCCGACCGGCCAGCCCGCGACCTCGGCGAGCAGTTCGGCCACCGGCATGGCGACCGGGGCGACCGCGAGGGCCGCGAAACCGAGCACCGTCGCGGGCGCCACCGCGAACTCCGCCAGCAAGTTGCACGGAACGGCCACCAGGCTGACCCGTGAGGCCAGCACCACCACCACGGGCGCACACACGGCCTGCGCGGCCAGGGCGGCGGCCAGCACCTCGGCGAGCCTGCCCGGCACCCGCCGCGCCTGTAGAGCGGCGCTCCACCGGGGCGCCAGTGTCAGCAGCGCGCCGGTCGCCAGCACCGACAGCAGGAACCCGTAACTCCGGGCCAGCCAGGGGTCGTACAGCACCAGAAGGACCACCGCCGCCGCCAGGGCCGGGATCAGGGACCGCCGCCGGCCGGTCCCGATGGCGAGCAGCGTGATGAGGCCGCAGGCGGCCGCCCGCAGGACGCTCGGTTCCGGGCGGCACACCACGACGAACAGGAGCGTCAGGACGCCGCCGATCATCGCGGTCCCCCGCAACGTGATGCCCAACCGGGGCGCCAGACCTCGCCGTTCGCTGCTCAGCGCCGCCCCCGGCGGCCCGATGAGGAGGAAGAGGAGGATGGACAGGTTGGCCCCGGAAACAGCTAACAGGTGCGTCAGATCGGTCGCCTTGAAGGCGTCGTGCAGCTCGGGCGACACCCTCGACGTATCGCCGACGACCAGCCCCGGCAGCAAGGACCGCGCGTCCTCGTCGAGCCCGTCCGTCGCCTCCCGCAGTCCGGCACGCAGCTCCCCGGCCAGTTGCTGGATCCACGTGGGCAGCCCGGTGATCCGTGGTGCCCCCACGTCGTCCACCTTCAGCACGGCGGCGAGACGCTGTCCCTCGTACGCCGGTGGCGAGAGACGGCCGCTGATCCGGACCCGGGTGGACGGCAACAACCGCTGCCAGTCAGCGCGGTGCTCGCCCGCCGCGACCATCAGCCGTACCGGCGTACGGACCCGCGTGCTCCGGCCGTCGGGCGTCACCACCTCGATGACGTCGGCGTCGATCAGGAGGAGGGCCGGGGTGCTGTGGCTGCCCCGCACCGCCGGACGGGTCGCCCGGGGGTCCGAGCTGACCCGCACTTCGGCGTCTACCCGGGCGCCCTCCCGCGCCAGCCCCGGAACGGGACCGCGTCGTACGTCGGCCCCATGGAGTCCCGCCACAGCCGCGCCCGCCGCCGCGCAGAGCAGCACGGCTCCTACAGCGACCACCGCCCGGGGCCGTCCGGCAGACCACTCCGCCCGGAAAGCACCGGCGGCCCGCGCACGGCCGGAGGCCCCAGCAGGGCCGGGAGCCCGAGCGCGGCCGGGAGCCCGAGGATCGGCGGCCCGGGGATCAGCGGGCTCCTGCGGGTCACCGGGGGGCGGCGTGCCGTCACCGGGCCGAGAACCACCCGAGGCCCACGGCGTACGGCAGGCCACCGCCAGCAGCGCAAACGCTGGTACGGAACAGGCGAGGACCACCACGACCACCCAACGCCCCGGCAACCCCAGAGCCCACGCCGCAGCGGCCCAGGTCGCCACGGCGGGCGGGACGAGCCGCAGATCCAAGGGCCCTTCCGCCCGGACGGCCTCCGGCGCCGGCTCCGGTGTCGGCTTCGGCTTCGGCTTCGGCTTCGGCTTCGGCTTCGGCACCACCCCGGACATCGGCTCCGCCCCCGATACCGGCCCGGGCCCCGGCCCCAACCTGGGCCCCAGCCCCAGCCCCGACCCAGGGGCCGGATCCACCTCCGGCCCCCGCCTCGCATCGAGGGCCCCGGTTCGGCTCCACCGGCCGCTCATGGCCGTACCAGCGGCTGGAGGTCGGCGAAGCGTCGGTCACCGATGCCGTTGACTTCCCGGAGCTCGTCGACGGACCGGAAGCCGCCGCTCTCCGTGCGGTGGTCGATCATGCGCTGGGCCAGCACCGGCCCGACGCCCGGCAGGGTTTCGAGCTGCTCCGCGGTCGCCGTATTGAGGCTCAGCGGTGCCCCGGGGCCGGGCTGACCCGGTGGGCCCGCCGCTCCGAGCGGTCCGCCGGCGCCACCGGTCGCCCCGGGCGCGGAGGCACCGGCCGGTAGACCCACCACGACCTGCTCGCCGTCCACGAGGACCCGCGCCCGGTTGAGTCCGGTCACATCGGTGCCGTCCCGCACACCCCCGGCCGCTCGGAGCGCGTCCGCCACCCGGGAACCCGCCGGGAGTCGCCGAACGCCCGGCCGGCGCACCTTGCCGCTGACATCGACCACGACCTCCCCGGCCGCGGCCCCGCCTGCCTGTGGAGCACCGCCGATCGGGCGGGGGACCGGATCGGGGCTGTCCGGCCGTAACGACTCCTGCGGCAACGCGGGGTCCGCCGTGCTCCCTTCAGCGACGACGGGCTCCGGCGCACGCACCGCCTCGGGACGCACGGACCAGAAGTGGAACGCGGCGAAGACCACGGCGGCGAGCAGCACCATGCCCAGCACCACCGACGTCCGCGGAGCAATTCCGCAGCGGAGCCGCACCCACAACGGCAGCCGGTCCCGAACAGCCGACACCAGACGGCGCCGCCGTCCGTACGGTGGTTCGAGCGGCCGATCTCCGGCAACCGCGTCCCCGGCCACGGACCTGTTCTCCTCCTCGGCAGGGGTGCTGACCGGGTCCGTGGTCTGCCGTTCGGCGAGGTAAGCAGAACCGGAGTCGCCTTCACCGACGGAGGGAGGCGCGCCCGCCATCAGCGCATCCGCGCGGTGCCGCGCGGCGGCCGCGGCAAGAGCCTCTCGCCCTCTCGCGGATCGTCGTGCACTGTGGCGGGCACGGGGAGCGGCAGCAGATCGAGAGCCTGGCCGGACTCCCGCGCGACCGCTCGGACGCGTACCGGAACCCTGCCGCCGCCACCCCGGCGGGCGGTCGGCCGGAGGACCGAGGCCGGGGCCGGAATCAGGGGCAAGGCTGAAGCCCAAGCCGGAGCCGGGGCTTGAACCGGGGCCGGGGCTGAAGCCAGGGCCAGGGCCGGAGCCGGAATCGGGAGCGGGGAACAGCTCGTCGTTCGGCTGGACGGACGCGGCATCGGGTGCAGACACCCGAGGAGTTGGAAGGGTCATGCCTCACGACGTTAGGCACATCCTCCCGAAGCCGCTGAGCAGCCACGATTCCTGGGGACAAACGGCCAGTAGTGGATAACTCGGCCACTCCCCCGAGTGAGAATTAGGGCGCGCGACCCCACCCAACCAAGCTCACCCAACCGGGATCAGCCAACCGCCGAGGTCAGCGAACCGAGATCACCGCGCCCAGCAGCCCCGGCCCGGTGTGCGCACCGATCACCGCGCCGACCTCACTGACGTGCAGGTCGGCCAGGCCGGGGACACGTTCACGCAGCCGCTCCGCCAGCCGGTCCGCGCGCTCCGGGGCCGCGAGGTGGTGGACGGCGACGTCCACGGCCGCCTTCCCCGCCCGGTCGGCCGCGATCTCCTCCAGGCGGGCGATCGCCTTGGACGCCGTCCGAACCTTCTCCAGGAGCTCGATCCGACCGCTGTCCAGCTCCAGGATCGGCTTCACCGCGAGGGCGGAGCCCAGCCAGGCCTGTGCCGTACCGATCCGGCCGCCCCGGCGCAGATAGTCCAGAGTGTCGACATAGAAATAAGCGGACGTCCCGGCGGCCCGTTTCTCCGCGGCCGCCACCGCGTCGTCCAGGCCGCTCCCCGCCTCTGCCGCCTCCGCGGCCGCGAGGGCGCAGAACCCCAGGGCCATGGCGACCATGCCGGTGTCCACCACCCGCACCGGTACGGGGGCGTCCCGCGCCGCGAGCAGCGCCGCGTCGTACGTTCCCGAGAACTCCGACGACAGGTGCAGGGAGATCACGGCGTCCGCCCCGCCCACGGCCGCCGCCCGGTAGGCCGCGGCGAAGACCTCGGGGCTCGGTCGGGACGTCGTCACGGAGTGGCGTTTCTGCAACGCCAGGGCCAGCGAACGGGCCGAGATCTCCGTGCCCTCCTCCAAGGCCTGATCGCCCAGGACGACGGTCAGCGGCACCGCGGTGATGCCGTGCCGTTCCATCGCCGGGCGCGGCAGATAGGCCGTTGAATCGGTGACGACAGCGACATGGCGGGACATGTGCCGGAGGTTACCTGGCGTGGTGGGGACTCGGCAGCCCGGCCCCGGACCAGCGATCATTCCTGGTCGCTTCGGAACGCATCCGGTCAGCTGGGCGCGCCGGGCCAACCACCGCGCCGCCATGCGGAGCCTCGCGGTCCGACGTCACCCGAGGCGGGCAGCGCGGCACCGCTCAAGCGGAGTCCGTGGCACCGGCGACACGACCCTCCGGAGCGTCGGGACACCAACGTGCCTGAGGGCCACGGCACCTGAACGTCGAGACCATGCTCCTCGAGAGCCTGCGCACCTACGTGTCAAACCACCAACGTGCCTAAGAGCACGGCACCTGAACGTAGAGACCGAGCTCCCCGAAAGCCGCGCACCCAGGTGTCGAACCACCAACGTGCCCCAGTGCCACCGCACCTGACTGCCGACCGGAGCCCCCCCGTTCCCGCCCCGGGCCCCGCGCCCCTCCCCGTGCCCTGGGGTCAGTTCGTCGTTTCCGGCCGGGTGGTCTTCTGCCACGGGTAAGCCGTCTGCTGCCGTGGGTCCGGTCCGGTGATCGCCTGCGGGGCCTCTTCGGCGGGCTGTCCGGCCCAGGCCTCGTCGGCCGTGCTGCTGGCTCCGGCCGAGGGAGCAGGCTCCGGCCACTCCGCCCCGGGACGGTGGTCCGAAGACGCGGACGCCGGGGCGCCCGGGGCCGGCGACGGCTCCTCCACCGTCCAGTGCCGCAGCGCTCCGGCCTCGACGTCGATCTGGGCGTTCAGCGCGTCCAGGTCGTCGTCGGCGAACTGACGCGCCCGGTCCCGAGCCGCCCAGCGCAAGGACTCCGCCGAGTGCGTGATCCGCTGGGTGCGCTCCCTCAGCTTCGGCAGCAGGGCCGCGACCGTCGCACGGTCGGGCTCGCGCTCCAGCCGCCTCAGCTCCTCGTCCAGCTCCAGCCCGTGGGCGCTGAGCCGCCGGAAGAGCGCCACCGACTCGGCCAGGGAGGCGTCCTCGGCGACACCCGCGTGCAGGGCGTCCTGTGTGGCCCGCATCGAGGTGCGCAGGGAGAGGCGGAGCTGCGCGAGGTCGCCCGCGACACCGACCTGTCCGAAGCTCTTGGCCCGGAGCGTGGTGTCCTCCACGGTGCGACGGGCCTGCGTGATCGTACGGTCCACGCCCCGCTTGGCCGCGCCGACGGCCTTGACCGTCGCGTAGACGCCCAGCGCGAAGAACGCGACCAGGAGCAGCGCCAGGATCGTGATCGCGGCTTCCATGAATGCCCCTCGGTGTCTCGGTGCGGCCGCCGGTACCGGACGTACCGGTCGCCCTCTCCACCGTAAACGGAGCGGGCAGGCCGAGGGTTCCTTCGGAACCCCCAACCTGCCCGTAGGGGATGGCCCCCAGCGGTGACGGGGACGTCACGCGGGGACGATGTTCACCAGCTTCGGCGCGCGCACGATCACCTTGCGGATTCCCGCCCCGCCCAGCGCCGCCACGACCGTCTCGTCGGCCAGGGCCAGCTTCTCCAGTTCCTCGTCCGTGATCGACGGCGAGATCTCCAGGCGGGCCCGGACCTTGCCCTTGATCTGGACGACGCAGGTGACGGTCTCGTCCACGACGTACGCCGGGTCCGCCACCGGGAAGTCCTGGTGGACGACCGAATCGGTGTGGCCCAGCCGCCGCCACAGCTCCTCCGCGATGTGCGGGGCCAGGGGGGCGATCAGCAGGACCAGCCGCTCGGCGACCGGGCGGGGCAGCGGGCCGCCCGCCTTGGTCAGGTGGTTGTTCAGCTCGGTGATCTTGGCGATCGCGGTGTTGAATCGCATCGCGGCCAGGTCCTGGCCGACGCCGTCGATGGCCTTGTGCAGGGCCCGCAGGGTGTCCTCGTCGGGCTCCGTGCCGACGACGGTGACCTCGCCGGTCTCCTCGTCGACCACGTTGCGCCACAGCCGCTGGAGCAGCCGGTACTGGCCGACGACCGCCCGGGTGTCCCAGGGGCGGGACACGTCCAGGGGGCCCATCGCCATCTCGTAGAGGCGCAGCGTGTCCGCGCCGTACTCGGCGCAGATCTCGTCCGGGGTGACCGCGTTCTTCAGGGACTTGCCCATCTTGCCCAGGACGCGGCTGACCTTCTCGCCCGCGTGGTAGAAGGCGCCGTCGCGCTCCTCCACCTCGGCCGCGGGGACGGCGATGCCCCGGCTGTCGCGGTAGACGAAGGCCTGGATCATGCCCTGGTTGTACAGCTTGTGGAACGGTTCGGCGGACGAGATGTGGCCCAGGTCGTGCAGGACCTTGGACCAGAAGCGCGCGTACAGCAGGTGCAGCACGGCGTGCTCGGCGCCGCCGACGTACAGGTCGACGCCGCCGGTGGGCTGCCCCTCGCGCGGGCCCATCCAGTACCGCTCGATCGACGGGTCGACCAGCTGCTGGTCGTTGGTCGGGTCCAGGTAGCGCAGCTCGTACCAGCAGGAACCGGCCCAGTTGGGCATGGTGTTGGTCTCGCGGCGGTACCGCTTCGGTCCGTCACCCAGGTCCAGCGTGACGTTGACCCAGTCCGCGTTGCGCGACAGCGGGGTCTCGGGCTGGGCCGAGGCGTCCTCCGGGTCGAAGGTGCGGGGCGAGTAGTCCTCGACCTCCGGCAGCTCCAGCGGCAGCATCGACTCCGGCAGCGGGTGGGCGATGCCGTCCTCGTCGTAGACGATCGGGAAGGGCTCGCCCCAGTACCGCTGGCGGCTGAACAGCCAGTCACGCAGCCGGAAGTTGACGGTGCCCTCGCCGGCGCCACGCTCCTTCAGCCACTCGGTGATCCTCGCCTTGGC
This sequence comes from Streptomyces sp. NPDC101181, assembly GCF_044767975.1. Classification (NCBI taxonomy): domain Bacteria; kingdom Bacillati; phylum Actinomycetota; class Actinomycetes; order Kitasatosporales; family Streptomycetaceae; genus Streptomyces; species Streptomyces sp. NPDC101181. The sequence continues at coordinate 271,756 of NZ_JBIWOX010000004.1, forward strand.
CTCGACCACGCCCAGACCGTCCAGCGAGATCTCGTCGTTGGCGGAGTTGACCAGCTCCGCGTCGTACGAGCTGAAGGCGTCGTCCCACGTGGCGGGGTCGGTGCCGCGGTCGTCGGAGGGCTGGACGACACAGCGCATGGGCAGCTCGAAGGCGCGCGCGAAGGCGAAGTCGCGGGTGTCGTGCGCCGGTACGGCCATGATCGCGCCGGTGCCGTAGCCCATCAGGACGTAGTCCGCGATGAAGACGGGGACCCGCTCGCCGCTGACCGGGTTGGTGGCGTACGCGCCGGTGAAGACACCGGTCTTGTCCTTCGCCTCGGCCTGCCGCTCGACGTCGGACTTGGCGGCGGCCTGCTTGCGGTACGCGTTGACGGCCTCGGCGGGGCTCGCGTGCCCCCCGGTCCACACCGGGTGGGTTCCCTCGGGCCAGGTGGCCGGGATGATCCGCTCGACCATGTCGTGCTCGGGGGCCAGCACCATGTACGTGGCGCCGAACAGGGTGTCCTGACGGGTCGTGAAGACGGTGATGCCCCCGGCGGTGTCGACGGGGAACTCGACCCGGGCGCCCTCGGAGCGGCCGATCCAGTTGCGCTGCTGGAGCTTGATCGCCTCGGGCCAGTCCAGCCCGTCCAGGTCGTTCAGCAGCCGGTCGGCGTAGGCGGTGATGCGCATGTTCCACTGGCGCAGCTTGGCCTTGAAGACGGGGAAGTTGCCGCGCTCGGAGCGGCCGTCCGCGGTGACCTCCTCGTTGGCCAGCACGGTGCCCAGACCGGGCGCCCAGTTGACGGGCGCGTCGGAGGCGTACGCCAGGCGGTACTCGCCCAGCAGTTCGGCGCGGTCGGCGGCGCTCAGAGCGCTCCACTCACGGCCGTCGGGGGTGGCGCGCGTGCCGTTCTCGAACTGCTCGACCAGTTCGTCGATCGGGCGGGCCCGGTCGGCCTCGGTGTCGTACCAGGAGTTGAAGATCTTCAGGAAGATCCACTGCGTCCACTTGTAGTACTCGGAATCGATCGTCGCGAAGGAGCGGCGGTTGTCGTGTCCCAGCCCCAGCCGACGCAGCTGGACCCTCATGTTCTCCATGTTGGCCTCGGTGGAGACCCGGGGGTGCGTGCCGGTCTGGACGGCGTACTGCTCGGCGGGCAGGCCGAACGCGTCGAATCCCAGGGTGTGCAGCACGTTGTGGCCGGTCATCCGCTGGTGACGGGCGTAGACGTCGGTGGCGATGTAGCCCAGCGGGTGTCCGACGTGCAGTCCCGCGCCCGAGGGGTACGGGAACATGTCCATGACGAACTTCTTCGGCCGAGCGGCCAGCTCCGGGTTGCCCGCCAGGTCGCCGGTGGGGTTCGGCGCCTCGTACGTCCCCTCGGCGTCCCAGAAGTCCTGCCAGCGTGCCTCGATGTCGGCGGCCATCGCCGCCGTGTAGCGGTGCGGCGCGGCCGTCTCGGCGGCGGAATTCGTCTCGCTCATGATCCTCAAAGCTCCATCGATCGTCATCTGCCGGGAAACGAAAAATCCCCTCGCACAGGAGGGGACGCCGCGCTGACTCCGACCAGGCGTTCTCACCGGTCGGGACTCTTCAGCGCGGCTCGCTAAGCAGAAGGCGTACGGCACGCATGGCGTCAGGGTACCGCACACGTCCGGAGGGGACCGGAGAGCGACCGATGGCCGGACAGCGCGGGTGGGTCGACGTCCCTCCCGGTCAGCGGTCGCTCTCCGTAGCAGAAATCATGGCGTCCCCGAGGATACGCGACGTGCGGCCAGAGGCCTTGCTGCGGGCGTTCGGCGCAGCCCCCCGGGACGACTGCCGTCGCTGTCCCCACCTCGGCCACACCAACGGACAAAAGAGGCGGCCACCCGCATCGGGTGGCCGCCTCTTCACTGTGGAGCTAAGGAGAATTGAACTCCTGACCTCCTGCATGCCATGCAGGCGCTCTACCAACTGAGCTATAGCCCCTTGCCGTTCGCCGCCCGGTTTCCCCGGCGACATCGAGAACATTACACGGTCCCCCCGGTGCTTCACCACATCGCATCCGGTTGGCCACCTTATGCCCGATTCATCACGGATAGGGAACCTTCCATCGCAGGTCAGGCGGTCGCGAACGAGTAGAAACGCTTGAGGGTGCAGTGCTCCTCCAGGAGCCGCCCGTAGATCGGCTCCCCCTCCAGCTCCCGGTAGGTCTCGATGGGGTCGCCTTTTATGATCAACGCCCGTGCGCACTCCTCGCACCAGTACTGGTACTCCGCGTTGACCGGGTCCATGTCCCTGACAATGGGCGTACCGCTGTCGCACCAGTCGCACTTACGCCTGTGTGCACCCATCAGTCAGCTCCAGCTGTGGCCGCAGGCCGTGCACACGTAGGAGACCCCTCCGTTGTCACCCAGGACCTGGGCGACATGGGACGAACCGCAGGACGGACAGCCGAGCCGGGATCGATCTTCGGACGTTGGAGAGCCGGAGTGCGGAACAGCGACAAGCGGCAGGTCGGGGACGCGTGCGCGAGTCGCAGGCATCGCGCTCCCTCCCGATCGGTCCGTCGCCCCCTTCGGCGTTCCGATTCTGCCATGACCTCGCAAGAGGGTCAGCCCGCTCGCGACCCCCCATACAGAAGATCCCGCCCCCTGGTGGGGACGGGATCGTGATTGTGGAGCTAAGGAGAATTGAACTCCTGACCTCCTGCATGCCATGCAGGCGCTCTACCAACTGAGCTATAGCCCCGCTGTCCGCTGTGTTTCCTCGCGTTTCCGCGCTGCGAACAAGAAGAACTCTAGCCTGCGACCTGCCGGAAAGTGAAATCCGGCCGGGCCCGCCCCAGCGGAGCCGGAAACAGCGTCCGGCCCGCCGCCCGACCCGCCGCCCTCACGGGAGGACAGCCCTGGTGCTTCCCCTCGGGACAACCCTGGGACCTCGCCTGAGGACCCGTCCTAATCGTCTGAGGACCCGTCCTAGTCGTCGTCGCCGAGCACCGGTTCGGGCAGGGTGCCCGCGTTGTGTTCCAACAGCCGCCAGCCACGCGCGCCCTCGCCGAGGACGGACCAGCAGCAGTTGGACAGCCCGCCGAGCCCTTCCCAGTGATGCGCCTCCAGCCCCAGCAGCCGACCGATCGTCGTCCTGATCGTGCCGCCGTGGCTGACCACGACGAGGGTGCCGTTGGCGGGCAGCTTCTCGGCGTGCGCCAGGACGACCGGGGCGGCCCGGTCGGCGACCTCGGTCTCCAGCTCGCCGCCGCCCCGGCGCACGGGCTCACCGCGTTTCCACGCGGCGTACTGCTCGCCGTAGCGCTCGACGATCTCCTGGTGCGTCAGCCCCTGCCACTCACCCGCGTACGTCTCCCGGAGCGCGGCGTCGTGAGCGACGCTCAGTCCGCTGACGGCGGCCAGCTCGGCGGCCGTGGCCGCCGCGCGCCGCAGGTCGGAGGCCACGATGGCGTCCGGCTTCAAGGAGGCGAGCAGCCGGGCCGCCCGGCGGGCCTGCCCGACGCCTGCCTCGGTCAGCTCGATGTCCGTGGAGCCCTGGAAGCGGCGCTCCAGATTCCATGCCGTCTGGCCGTGTCGCCAGAGGACGATTCTGCGGCCCCTGCCGCCCCTGCCGCCGTTCAGCTCTGGTCGCCTTCCGTGCCGCCGTTGAGCTGTGCGTGCTCCTCGGCCTTGCCGCGGGTCTTGATCGCGTCCTCGGGCAGCGCGATCTCCGGGCAGTCCTTCCACAGGCGCTCCAGCGCGTAGAAGACGCGCTCCTCGCTGTGCTGGACGTGGATGACGATGTCGACGTAGTCGAGGAGGATCCAGCGGGCGTCGCGGTCGCCCTCACGGCGCACCGGCTTGGCGCCGAGCTCCTTCTGGAGCCGCTCCTCGATCTCGTCGACGATCGACTTGACCTGACGGTCGTTGGGGGCCGAGGCCAGCAGGAAGGCGTCGGTGATCGACAGCACGTCGCTGACGTCGTAGGCGATGATGTCGTGCGCGAGCCGGTCGGCGGCCGCCTGAGCGGCGGCGTTGATGAGCTCGATGGAGCGGTCCGTGGCGGTCACATGCAGGCTTTCGTCGGCGGTCGGATGCAACCTCTAGGGTCTCACGGACCGCCGACAGCGCCTCACCGCGTTTCTCCCGGCCTGCCGCCTACCGCCGTCACCCGTCGCCTGACGAGTGACGGGTGACGGGTGACGGGTGACGGGTGACGGCTACTGGATCTTGTAGTCCTCACCGAGGACCGCGGACACGTCGGCGTTGGCGGCGGGCTCGCCCTTCTTCACCTCATCGCCGGACAGCCCCAGGGTCTTGGCCACCTCGGTCGCCTTCCCCTTGTCCTCGGCGGACCGGTAGAGCACGACGGACGAGGACTCGGCACCGGCCTTTCCGCTGTCCACGAAGGCGTAGCCGCCATTGACCAGCTGGACCCTGGCCGCCTCGGCTGCCTTGTCGTTCCCGGTGGCGTTGCGGACGGCGACCCGCAGGGGTGCTCCCGCTTCGGGGGCCTTGACCGCGCCGCCGAGAATGTCCTTGACGACGCTGCGGGTGGCCGTTTCGGTGAGGGTGCCGTCGTCCTGGACCGGCAGGACGGCCGTCTTGTAGTCGCCGACCTTGGCGCGGGAGGCGAGCTTGGCGAGCGAGGCCCCGAGGTCCTTCTCCGGGAGGGACGGGTCGAGCACCTGGAGCAGCGTCTCGATGGTGACGGTCGCCGCCTTGGGGTCCTCGGAGATCTTGCGGAGCGTGGCCCGCATGACCTCGCCGAACCGCGTCAGCTGCTTGGCCTCGGGTTCGCCCGGGGCCCGGTAGGTGGCGTACGCGACGGCCATCGGGCCGCTGAGGGTCTGCCCGTCGCCCTTGTTCACCAGCGGGGAGGCCCCCTTCTTGGCATCCGGCACGTCGGTGTCGGTGTCGACCTCGATGTTGCCGACGAGTTCGACGAGGTTCTCCAGGTAGGGGGTGTCCAGCCGCCAGGTGCCGGTGATCCGGGTGCCGAGGAGGGTGTCGATCGCCTCGCGGGTGCCGGTCCTGCCGTCGTCGTCGACGGACTTGCCGAGCGTGGTGGTCGTACCGTCGTCACCCGCGACGGCGAGGGAGTTGGGGAGCAGGACGGTGGTGCCCTGCTTGATGGTGGTGTTGTCGACCAGCAGCGCCGTGGAGGTGGCGCCCTTCTTGGTGTCGTGCAGGTGCACCACGATCATGTCGCGCTGCTGGGCTCCGGCGGCGACGGCCTTCTTCTCGTCCGAACCGGAGGCTCCGGGGATCATGTCGGCGGCCCAGAGGTACCCGATCCCGCCGACGACCACGAGGGCGGCCACGACTATGAGGGCGATCATGCGGTTGCGGCCCTTGCGGCGCGCTTCCTCACGCCGCTCGCTGCGGCTCTCGGTGAACTTCAGCCAGTCGATGACGTCTTCGGAGTCCTCGTCGGGCTCCTCGATGAACGAGAACTGCTCGGTGCGGTAGTCGGGGGCGGCCTCGCGCCGGCCCGGAACAGCTGCGTCGCCCTCCGGTTCGGCTGCCGCGTGATCCTGCGGCTGCCGCGGCCCGGCAGGAGACTGCTGCGGGGCGTGCTCGGGGGCCTGTTCCGGCGCGGGGGCGGTGCCCTGCTGCGGGATGCCCCAGTGCTGCCCGGTGTCGACCGCGGCGGGCTGCTGCCCGGTGGCGTAGCCGTAGTCGGTGTACGAGCCGTACCCGTACCCCTGGTCCCCGCCCTGGCCCTGCCCGCCCTGCCCGGGGTGCTGACCCGGGTAGGAGTCGTACGGGGACGGGGACTGCTGCTGGGGATTGCCGTACGCGTCGTAGCCGTACCCCGCGTCCGGAATCCGGTGCCCCTGGCCCTGACCGCCGTGCCCCTGCCCTTGGCCGTCCTGCCCCTGTCCCTGGTCCTGCTGGGGGGCGTAGGCGTCGTACTGCTGGCTCTGCCGGCCGTAGGGCTGACCCTGCTGGTCGTACGGTCGGCCCTGCTGGTCGTACGACTGCTGGTGGTCGTAGGACTGCTGGCCCTGCTGCTCGTACACCGGCTGCCCGTACGCGTCGTAGCCGATGATCCGCGGCTCTTGGTAGTACGGGTCGTACGGGTTGTGTCGGTCGTTCACCGGTGCCCCTCTCCGTGGCTCATTCGCCGCGGTACAGCTGGCGCTTGTCGATGTAGCGGACCACGCCGTCCGGCACCAGGTACCAGACCGGTTCCCCCTGCGCGACTCTCTCACGGCAGTCCGTGGACGAGATCGCCAGCGCGGGGACCTCCACGAGAGATACACCGCCCTCGGGCAGCCCGTCGTCCGTGAGTACGTGACCCGGGCGGGTCACACCGATGAAGTGGGAGAGCGAGAACAGCTCCTCCGCGTCGCGCCAGGTGAGGATCTGGGACAGCGCGTCGGCGCCGGTGATGAAGAAGAGGTCCGCGTCGCCGTGGGCCTCGCGCAAATCCCGCAGCGTATCGATGGTGTACGTCGGTCCGCCACGGTCGATGTCACTGCGGCTGACGGAGAACTGCGGATTGGACGCGGTGGCGATGACCGTCATCAGATAGCGGTCCTCGGCCGGGGAGACGTTCTTGTGGCTCTTCTGCCACGGCTGCCCGGTCGGGACGAAGACGACCTCGTCCAGGTGGAACTGGGCGGCCACTTCACTGGCCGCCACCAAATGTCCGTGGTGGACCGGGTCGAATGTCCCGCCCATGACGCCGAGTCGGCGCTTGCCGGGGCCGGTAGACACTTCCTGCTCTCCCATGCGTGCAGAGCCTACTGGCACGGCTGTACGCCTCCGACTCAGCGGTCGCGGTTGAAGCGGGTGGTGACCCAGAGCAGGAACATCAGCGCGAGGAAGGCCAGACCGCCGACGAGGTAGGGGTTGAGGCTCTCGTGATTGCCGCCGCCCTCCCCTCCGGAGGCAAGGGTGACCAGCTCGTGTGCGGTGCTCGTGAGGCTCATCTTCGGCAGGACCTATCGATCGTGAGGCGGAAGGAAGACGTCAGGCACATCGTATGCGGGGCCCTCGGGCACGCTCACGCCGACTCAGTCGTTGTCGTCGTTGTTGCGGTATCCGCGCAGCAGGAACCAGGCCAGCAGCACCGCGCCGAGAATCGACACGAGCAGCACGATCCTCAAGGTGTCACCAGGTCCCTGCTCCTCGGACACGGCGGCGAGCAGTACGGCGATGTGCGGCATTTCGGGCGCTCCTTGTAGTTATCCACAGCCCCCCGCACACCGTAGCGCCAGCGCATAGGCTGGTTTTTGTCCGGGGGACGAGCGACGTCTCGTACGAACAGGGGGCCATCCATGACCGACACCAGTCACGAGCACGTGCCGAGCAGGCAGCGCAGGCGATTCCCCGGGATCTCCTCCCGGGCCTACGAGCACCCCGCCGACCGCTCGGCCCTGGTGGCCCTGCGCAAGCTGACCGGGTTCGACACCGTGTTCAAGGCGCTCAGCGGGCTGCTTCCGGAGCGCAGCCTGCGGCTGCTGTTCCTGTCCGACTCCGTCCGGGTGAGCGACGCCCAGTTCACCCATCTCAACGTCATGCTGCGGGACGCGTGTTACATCCTGGACCTGGAGAAGGTCCCGCCGATGTACGTCAAGCAGGACCCGCAGCCCAACGCCATGTGCATCGGGCTGGACGAGCCGATCATCGTGGTGACCACCGGCCTGGTCGAGCTGCTCGACGAGGAGGAGATGCGGGCGGTGGTGGGCCACGAGGTGGGCCACGCGCTCTCCGGCCACTCGGTGTACCGGACGATTCTGCTCTTCCTGACCAACCTGGCGGTGAAGGTCGCCTGGATCCCGCTGGGCAATGTCGCGATCATGGCCATCGTGACCGCGCTGCGCGAGTGGTTCCGCAAGTCGGAGCTGTCCGCCGACCGGGCCGGGCTGCTGGTGGGCCAGGACACCCAGGCGTCGATGCGCGGCCTGATGAAGATCGCCGGTGGCAACCACCTCCACGAGATGAACGTGGACGCCTTCCTCGCCCAGGCCGACGAGTACGAGAAGTCCGGCGACCTGCGCGACTCCGTCCTCAAGATCCTCAATGTGCTGCCCCGGACGCACCCGTTCACCGCGGTGCGCGCCGCCGAGCTGAAGAAGTGGTCGGAGACCCGCGACTTCCAGCGGATCATGGACGGCCACTACCCCCGCCGCGACGAGGACAAGGACACGTCCGTGACGGACTCGTTCCGGGAGTCCGCCACGCACTACGCCGACACCGTGCGCACCAGCAAGGACCCGCTGATGAAGCTGGTGGGTGACATCGCCGGAGGCGCGGGGGACCTCGGCGGCAAGCTGCGCGACAGGTTCACCGGTGCCGGGGGCGCAAAGGGCGGGGCGCAGGGCCCGGCCGGAGACTCCGCTACGGGCGGGGACGGGACATCGCGCCGGCCTCAGGACCCCGAGGAGGGGAGCTCGGGGAACTAGCCGAGGGCCCCGGGGCCGGCGCCGAGGAGCCGACGGTGGCCAGGGTCCCGCACAGGGCAGCGGTGGGCCGGCCCGTGGCGTACGGGTCGGTGGCGGCGGGGCCGCGGTCGTCCGGCCGCTCCCCGGCGAGGAGGGGGCGAAAGGAACCGGCCGCGTCCACCGAGCAGGAGTGCGGCCCGGCCTGGACGTAGGCGGTGCGCAGTTCCAGTCGGTGGAGGCGGAGGTCCTCCCGGTCGAAGCGGAAATGCAGTTCGCGCCGCACAGTGAACAACGAGGCGCCGTCCTCCCGGTCAGGCCCGTTCGCCGGACGCAGAGCATAGGTGAACGTGTGGTCCGAGACGACCCCCAGGACCCCGGCGGCCTCCTCCTCGTACCGGAGCGTTCCCTGGACCCGGATCCGCTGGTCGGCGAGTTCCGCGTGGGACGGATCGAAGCGGACCAGCCAGCCGGTGGCGGCGCGGCGCCCGTCGTCCGCGGGGGTGCTCAGGCTCTGTTCGAACTGGGTGTGCTGATCGGGATCGAGGAGATGCTCGACGGGCCTGCGGACGGCGCCGGTGAGGACGTCGGGGTCCAGGGATGACACCACCAGGTAGTCCTTGACCGTGGCGAGAGCGGCGGTGATCTGGCTGTCGGAGAAGTTCTGCGTACGACGCACGGCGGGGAAGTTGATCCCCTCCGCGCCCGTCCGGCTCGCGGCGGCCGGTCCGGTCGCGTACAGCCGCTCGGGTGATCCGCCGGGGACGGCACCTCGCGGGGCCAGGGGGACGACGGTGGTCCTCAGCGGTTCGGCCCGCCGGGGCGCGGGCTGGGGGTAGGGGCTGCGGAAACCTATGTAGACGGCGAGGGTGAAAGCCAGGGCGATCAGGACGATCAGCGCTATGGCGGTCCGGGAGCCGCCGCTGCGGACGACGACCGGTGGCTCGGGCAGCGCGCGGACCGCACGGGCGTGGTCGCCCATCCGCTCCTGGGCCGAGTACTCCTGCATACGGGCAGCCTGGACGAACGATTCGTCGAAGACGAGGGAGCGGTATTCGTCCTCGCCGCCCGCGGGGTTCTCGGGCGGGCCGTCCGGCGGTTCTGAGCGGCCTGTCATGACTTCTCTCCCGATCCCCACACCGTCGGTCCGGTGCGCAACGGTCTGCTTCGGCCGAGCGACGTCCGGCAGCGAGAAGCCCCCCTGGGAACGAGGGGTCACACCTTGAGGGTAGGTCGATTGCCACGTACGTAAACGCGGAGAGCGAGGGGAACTGCCGGTGTGGGCACCGGCGAACGGGTGACGGGAGGGCCGGGCGGGACCACGGCCGAACGCTGGGGCGCATGGGGGGTGAGGGGTGGCGTGAACAAGGGACGACGACGGCCGGCAATGGCGGGGAGGGGTTAGGGCAGCCGGGCGAACGGCACCAGGGAGGCCGGGGTGCGGCACACGGGGCAACCAGTCTGCGGCCCGACGGCCCAGGAGGGGGCGAGCGGCCCGGTGCCAGCGGCTCTGTGGCCCGAAGGGTGAGCGAAGCGGCGGTCAGGGGGGTCCGCGTGGCCGGACCTCGGTCAGGGTCAGGGGGTCCGTGTGGTCAAACCTTGATCAGGGGAGGCGGGGCTCGGCCGAGACCACCGGGCGGGAGTAGTCGGCGGAGGCGGAGGGAGCGGCTCCGGGCTTGTCGACGCCGCTGGTCGCGGGGGGCGGCATCTGGTCCTGACGGTTGGCCGAGGCACCGCGGTACACGGCGGTGAAGGCGAGGGCGACCATGCCGACGCCCATCACCAGCGCCAGCAGCCAGGCGACCGGGCGATGCCAGCGGGCGGAGTTCCGGTAGGGGCGCAGGGAGCCGCCGTGACGGCCGTAGGGGTCAGCCGCGGGGCCGTCGTACTCGTCGTCGCCGTAGCCGGGGTCGTAGTCGAGGTCCTGGGGGTCGTGATAGCCGCGAGACCCGCCGTGGAAGCCGGGCTCGTCGTAGAGATCGTCGTCGCCCCGGCGGCTGCGGCGGTCACGGGCCGCGTCTGTCTCGGCGCGGGCCTCGGCGGCCGCGAGCAGGCGCTCCACAGCGGTGGGTTCATGGACGGTCGCGGCCCGGACGAAGTCCTCGTCGAACACCACGGTGGCGAAGTCCTCGTCCGCGCCCCCGCGGTCGTCGTCGGGCTCCCAGCCGTCCGGGAACGGCTTGCCCCCCACGTCGTCCGGCACGGTTTCAGCGTAGCCCTGTCGGGACCATTTCGGCAGGGACCCCGAAAACTCCCCCGGCGGGGAGGAGGGGAACATGCGGTCGGGAGCGGCCCGCGTCCGGGGGGCCTCACCTGTGGGTGTACCAGCCGTCCCGATGCCGTCCACGGGCCACAGCCATGCGGGTGTTCGTCGCCGGGCCGCCACCGGCGGGCCCCGCCATCCGGGTCTGCGTCCCTGGCCCACCGGCGGGCCTCCGCCATCCGGGTCCTCCTCGCCGGGGCGCCGCCGGGGTCGCCCGCCCCGGCCCCCGTAGCCCCGGCCCCTCCCCTGCGCCGCCGCCTCCCGGCCGGAGGGGGCCGGTCCCCAGGGCCGGGTGCGGCGGGGGGCGATGGTCAGCGGATGTGGCCGTCGCCCGTGACGATGTACTTGGTCGAGGTCAGCTCGGGCAGGCCCATCGGGCCGCGGGCGTGCAGCTTCTGGGTGGAGATGCCGATCTCGGCGCCGAAGCCGAACTGTCCGCCGTCCGTGAAGCGGGTGGACGCGTTCACGGCGACCGTTGTCGAGTCCACCAACTGGGTGAACCGGCGGGCGGCGGCCTGCGAGGTGGTGACGATGGCCTCGGTGTGGCCGGAGGACCAGAGCCGGATGTGCGCGACCGCCGCGTCCAGGGAGTCGACGACCGCGGCGGCGATGTCGTACGAGAGGTACTCGGTCTCCCAGTCCTCCGTCGTCGCCGCGACCACCGTGGCCTTCGAGCCCTCGGCGCGGGCCAGGACCTGCTCGTCGCCGTGGACGGTGACCCCGGCCTCGGCGAGGGCGTCCAGGGCCAGCGGCAGGAAGGCGTCCGCCACGTCCTTGTGGACGAGCAGGGTCTCGGCTGCGTTGCAGACGCTGGGGCGCTGGGCCTTGGAGTTGACGAGAATGTCGACCGCCATGGCCAGGTCCGTCTGGGCGTCGACGTAGACATGGCAGTTGCCGGTGCCGGTCTCGATGACGGGGACGGTGGACTCCTCGACGACCGTGCGGATCAGCGAGGCGCCGCCGCGCGGGATGAGGACGTCGACCAGGCCGCGCGCCCGCATCAGTTCGCGTACGGAGTCGCGGCTCTCGCCCGGGACGAGTTGCACCGCGTCGGCGGGCAGGCCCGAGCCGCCGACCGCGTCGCGCAGGACGCGGACCAGAGCGGTGTTGGAGGCGTAGGCGGAGGATGAGCCGCGGAGCAGGACCGCGTTGCCGGACTTCAGGCAGAGGGCCGCGGCGTCCACGGTGACGTTCGGGCGGGCCTCGTAGATGATGCCGACCACGCCGAGCGGGACCCGGACCTGGCGGAGGTCGATGCCGTTGGGCAGCGTCGAGCCGCGCACCACTTCGCCGACCGGGTCGGGCAGGGCCGCCACGTCCCGGACGTCGGCGGCGATGGCGCGGAGCCGTTCCGGCGTGAGGGTGAGGCGGTCGATGATGCCTTCGCTCGTCCCCGCCTCGCGGGCTCGCTCGACGTCCTTCGCATTGGCCTCGACGATCTCGGCGGTGCGCACTTCCAGGGCGTCGGCGATGGCCAGGAGCGCGTCGTCCTTGGCCGCGCGCGGAAGTGGCGCGATGTCGGCGGCGGCAGCGCGGGCCCGGTAGGCGGTCCGGGTGACCGGCGAGAGGTTGTCGTAGGGCGAGAGCGTGGTCATGCCCGCAGGGTAATGCGCGTTCTGCGGGCATCCGTCACGTATCCCGTGATGCGAGACGGCCGACCGGGGGTCGGACACCGCACCGGCGCAGGGACCCTGTGCCCGGCGGTCACCGGGCACAGGCCCCAGCTCCGAGCCGAAGGCCCCGGCCCGACGGTCACCGGGCACAGGGCCCCGACCCCAAGGCCCCGAGCATCCGCCCGACCGGCTCGCCCGACCGCTCGGCTCCGAGCCGACGGCCCCGGGCCACCGGCCCACCTCCCACCGCCCACCCACGGGACGTCGCCCGCGAGCCGGGCCCGGCGGCCGCCCGACCGGCTCGCCCGGCGGCCGCCCGCGGTCAGTACGGGTGTACTCCCACGGGGGCCGCGGGCGGCGGGCCGTAGCCCTCGGCGATGCGCTGGTGGTAGGTCTCGCGGTCGATGACTTCGAGGCCGACAATCTTCCAGGGCGGGAGCTGGGCGGTGGAGCGGTGCTCGCCCCACAGTCGCAGCGCGACAGCGGCCGCGTCGTGGAGGTCGCGGGCCTCTTCCCAGTAGCGGATCTCCGCGTGGTCGCCCGCGTAGCGGCTGGTCAGCAGGAAGGGATGGTCGTGCGCGAGCTGTTCCAGGCCGCGTCTGACCTCCCCCAGCGGAGTCTCGGCGCCCGAGACGCTGAGGGTGATGTGCCAGAGCTTCGACGGCGGGGGCTCCTCCTTCGCCGTCGTGACCGGCTCCTGCGCGGCGGTGTCGGCCGGGAGCGGATTCCGGTCGAGATCCGCTCCCGTTCCGACACTCGTCAGGGCGCGGCTGGCCGTGCCTCGGGGCGGCGCCCCCGGGCGCGCTCGTCTCACCGGTGGCCTCCTGTGATGTGTCGCTGTGCGGTCCCCTGTTTCCCCGCTACAAAGTGGACCAGTCCACAGCCGGGCGTGGGGCGGTTTTGGTAAAGGTCACTGCCGCAGAGCGGGACTTTCAGCCGTTTCAGGGGGTGAGGCGAGGCGTGAGGATGACGAGATCGTCCCTGTGTACGATCTCGCGCTCATACGCGGGCCCCAGTTCGCGGGCCAGATCGCGGGTGGAGCGGCCGAGGAGCTGGGGGATCTCCTTCGCGTCGAAGTTGACGAGCCCGCGGGCGACCGGGGTGCCGCGCAGGTCGCGCAGCTCGACCGGGTCCCCGGCGCTGAACTCGCCCTCGACGGCGGAGATTCCGGCGGGCAGCAGCGAGGTGCGCCGGTCCACCACGGCCCGTACGGCGCCGTCGTCGAGGGTGAGCGCACCCTGCGGGGTGGAGGCGTGGGCCAGCCACAGGAGCCGGTCGGCGGAGCGGCGGCCGGTGCGGTGGAAGTAAGTGCCGGTGTCGCGGCCCGCGAGAGCGTCGGCGGCCCGGCTGGCGGAGGTGAGGACCACGGGCACCCCGGCGGCGGTGGCGATGTTGGCGGCCTCGACCTTGGTGACCATGCCGCCGGTGCCCACGCCCGCCCTGCCGGCGCTGCCGATGGTGACGCCGACGAGGTCTTCGGGGCCGGTGACCTCGGTGATCCGGGAGGCGCCGGGGGTGCCGGGCGGCCCGTCGTAGAGGCCGTCGACGTCGGAGAGCAGGACGAGCAGGTCGGCGTGGACGAGGTGGGCGACGAGGGCGGCGAGCCGGTCGTTGTCGCCGAAGCGGATCTCGTCGGTGGCGACGGTGTCGTTCTCGTTGACGACGGGGACGGCGCCCATCTCCAGGAGCTTGTCGAGGGTGCTGTAGGCGTTGCGGTAGTGGCCGCGGCGGCTGGTGTCGTCGGCGGTGAGGAGCACCTGGCCGACGCGGACGCCGTAGCGGGCGAAGGAGGCGGTGTAGCGGGCCACCAGGAGGCCCTGTCCGACGCTGGCGGCAGCCTGCTGGCGGGCCAGATCCTTGGGGCGGCGGACCAGGCCGAGCGGGGCGAGTCCGGCGGCGATGGCCCCGCTGGAGACGAGGACGACTTCCCGTTCGCCGCCGTCCCTGACCTTGGCGAGGACGTCGACGAGGGCGTCGACACGGTCGGCGTCGAGGCCGCCGGAGGCCGTGGTGAGCGAGGAGGAGCCGACCTTGACGACGATCCTGCGGGCGCCGGTCACTGCCGTCTCGCGGTGCGACGGCCTCTGCTCTGCCACGTGCTTCCTCGCTCTGGATCGCCCCGGTGTCGTGTCCGACGGGGGCCTCGGCGTCTTCCGGCCGGACCGGCCCGGACCTGCGGGGGTCGGGCTGATCCGGGCGACAGCTCCCGGCGCCGCCCCCGGCACGTCACAGTACGCGAGCGGCCACCCCCGCCGCCCCCCGTTCCGCCCGGTGGACGTCCGGGGCGAGCCAGGAGCGACCGGTGGGCGTCGGGTGCCGACCGGGAGCGACCGGTGGACCTCCCCGCGCAGGCCCGGGACGGCCGGTGGACGCCCGCCTCCCCCGGCGGAAGAGGGAACGCCCCAGCGGGAGGGGGAACGCCCCGGCCGGAAGGCAAACGCCCCAGCGGGAAGGCGAACGGCCGGTGGGCGGCCGGTGGTTCAGCTCTCCTGCTCGTCCTTGACGGCGAGCATCCGGTCGACGACCCGGGCGGCGGCGCGGCCGTCGGAGGGCTCGCAGAAGTCGACCCGGAACTGGGCGTACTTCTCCTCGTACTCCTCGCTCACCGCGTCGATGTTCCGGATCGCGGCGACCAGGTCCTCGGAGGTCTTGATCAGCGGGCCCGGGGCGCGGGAGGTGAAGTCGAAGTAGAAGCCGCGCAGGGTGTCGCGGTAGTGCTCGAGGTCGTACGTGAAGAAGAGCATCGGCCGCCCGGAGTGGGCGAAGTCGAAGAGCACCGAGGAGTAGTCGGTGATCAGCACGTCGGCGATCAGGTAGAGGTCGGCGATGTCCGGGTAGTACGTGACGTCGTGGACGAAGCCCTGGCCGGCGCCGGGGATGGAGTCCAGGACCTTGTGGTGCTTGCGGTAGAGCAGCACGTGGTCCTCGCCGAGTTCGCGCCGGGCCGCCTCCACGTCGATCTGGTTGTCGAGCTTGAACCGACGGCCGCCGTAGCGCTGGTCGTCGCGCCAGGTGGGGGCGTACAGCACGACCTTCTTGCCCGCGGGGATGCCGAGCTTCTCGCGTACGGCCGCGGCGCGCTTGACACGGTCGGGGGCGTGGAAGACGTCGTTGCGCGGGTAGCCCGCCTCCAGGACCTCGCACTGGAGGCGGAAGGCGTTGGTCATGATCGGGGTGGTGAAGGCGTTCGGCGTGATGAACAGGCTGTACTGGCGCGAGCGTTGCGGGAGGCTCGCGATGTAGGCCAGGTTCGCCTTGGGGGTGCCGAGGAGGTCGGCGCCGATGCGCTTGAGCGGGGTGCCGTGCCAGGTCTGGACGACGACCTGGCCCTCGCGGCGGACGAACCATTCGCGGATGCCACCGTTGGTGACGACGTACCGGCTGCGGGCCAGTGCCTCGTACCACTCCTTGCTGCCCCATTCGACGCCCCGGACGCCGGGCGGCAGCACGACCTGCTGATCGTGGACCATCGCGATGTGTTCGACGTCGGTGCCGCGGCGCTTGAGCTCCTCGTAGACCGCGCGGGGCGAGTCGGAGAACTGCTTGCCGCCGAAGCTGTTGTAGAGCACGGCCTCGCGCAGCGGGAGTTCGCGCTGCTCGGGGGTGTAGACGTCGCGCATCAGGCGCTGACGGTAGGCGCCGCGCAGCTCCGGGTCGAGGACCGGCCCCGACTCCACGAAGATCCGGTCGAAGTCGACCCGCTCGACGGTGTACGTGCGGTGCTCGCCCTGGTGGGCGAGCGGGAGCGTGCCGACGAGGTCGGGGCGGAGGGTGACGGGGAGGTCGTGGGTGTGGTCCCACTCGGTGGTCCGGCGCAGTCGCGGCATCCAGCGGCCGGCGCGAAGCGGCACGGTCCCCTCGTAGCTGGGCATGGAGTCCGGGCGCAGCCGGGCGGTGAAGCGGCCTTCGGCGAACTCGACGGGCAGCGGGCGGTCCTCGTTGCGGCCGGTGTGGCGCAGGACCATCGTCATCTGCTCGGCCGGGCCGGTGTAGGCGCCGCTCAGGACGAGTTCGCCGTCGGCGGTCCACTCGACGGCGTCGACGACCGGCTGGACCGTGCGCAGCTGCGGGGTGAAGTTGCCCGCGCCGTCGGTGATGAGGGCCAGTTCGCGGCCCCCGGGCAGCGGGTGGACGCCGGTGACGGGCCCGGTGCCGTTGGTGGCGCGGCGGGTGGTGCCGTCGGCGAAGACGATGAGCGCCCGGTACTTGACGGACGTGCCGGGCTGTACGGCGTCGGCGGGCAGCCCGGCCAGGGGCAGCCGGGCGGTGTGGCGGAGCCAGCCGTCGGCGCCGGTCCCGCCCTGCTGGAGCGGGAGGTCGGTGGCGAAGCCGCTCGCCTCGTGGTCGATCCGCAGGACGGTGGGGTACTTGCCCGCAGGGGTGGTGACGCGGGATCGCAGGGTGACGGTGAGGCTCTCGCCGTCGGACTCCTGGGCGATGATCTCGGCGGGGACGACGTCCACGGAGAGTTTGAGGCGGTTGCGGTCGAATCCGGCGACGAGGCGCACCCCGTCGTCCAGGACCCGGGTGAGGCTGTGTCCGGCGGCGCCCGCGTTGTTCTTGGTGATGCCGCCGACCGACATGCCGCCGGGGCGCGGGATACCGATGCCCAGGCGCCAGGTGCCGGGCTGCCACTGGCCGCGGACGCGGAGCCGGGCCGGGTCGACGCCGATCTCGAAGCCGGACCAGTCGTAGTGGTGCAGGGCGCCCTTGGCCTCCGTGGTGGCGAGGGGTTCCCGGACCGTGCGCAGGCGCAGCGGGAGGGTGGAGCGGCTGCCCTGGCGGCGGAGCACGGCGACGCGCAGCGAGCGCTTGCCGGTGGCCGAGGGGACGTTGGGGATGTAGGCGTAGCCCTTGACGAGGAGCTTGCCGTCCTCCCAGACGAGGTCGAGGAGCTTGCCGCGTACGGGCAGTTCACTGCGGTTGAAGTTGCGCACCGAGGAGGGCAGCGAGGAGCTTTCGACGCCGGGCAGTTCGATGCGGGCGCGCCGCAGGCCGCGGACGGAGAAGGCGCCCGGGTTCTCCCGCTCGTGGTGCAGGAGCTCCACCAGTTCGTCGCCGCGCCCGCTGGCCGCCAGGTGCCACTTGACCCGGGCCATCGGGGAGAACTTCCGTACGAGCTTGGGGGCGGCGCGGTCCAGGAAGTCCCGGGCCGCGCCGTGGAAGGCCGCGCGCTCCTCGGCCGGGGTCTCCGGGAAGTACTTCATGAGCCGGCTGAGCTCGTCGGGGATCGCTTCGAGGGACGCCACGGGAGAAAGGGCCTTTCCGGGGGGACGTGCAGAAGGTGAACCCCAGGAAGACGGGGCGTTAATGAGACTGCTCCAACGGTCTCACGGTTGCCCAACAGTATGACGTGACTCCCCTCACAGAATCGCCCGCCCCGGTCACTCTCCGGGGCGGGCGTGCGGCTGCCGGGCTCCCCGGCCGGGTGGTCAGACGCGGTGGGCGCGGGGGGCGCGCAGGGCGCTGAGCAGGGTACGGCGGGCCTTGCGGACCGCCCGTCGGGCGAACGAGACCCGGGGCCGCGTCCGCGGCGGTTCGATCCGGCGGCCGCCGGCCCACTCGGTGACGGTGACCTCGTAGGCCTGGTCGGGGAGCGGGGCGCCGTCGCCGAAGTGCGGGTAGGCCAGCAGGACGCGGCCGTCGCGGTGGAGAACCTCCGGCTCTTTCTTGTCGCGCAGGAAGGCCGCGATGTCCAGGAGGAGGTCGAGTCGCCCCTCGGCGACGCACATCAGCCGCAGCCGTTCGTTCACCTTGAGGCCGCGGCTGACCCCGGGGGTCCAGTACGCCTTCATCAGGGGGGCGGCGAGGGCCATCTTGCGGTCGTGGACCGCGGGCTTCTGCTTCACCAGTCCGGGGCCGAACTGGGGCAGCAGCGTGATGACGAACGGCCGTATCATCAGCGCGTCGCGGCGGGGGCCCGGCGGTACGTACTCGGCGATGAGCCCCATGAGCGCGCGGGCCGAGTCGAAGCGGCGCTGGTAACCGCCCTTCTTGGTCATCTGGTTGCGGTCCTCGCGGCCCACCAGGTAGTAGCAGGTGTAGTCGGCGACGACGGAGACTCCGTTGCCGCGCAGATACGCCTCCATGGTGAACAGCGCGTCCTCGCCGGTCTTCAGCTTCTCGTCGAAACTCATGCCGAGGCGTACGAGGAGGTCGCGCCGGAAGAGCTTCTGCGCGCTGAGGGTGAATTTGATGTTGGAGGAGTACAGGTCGGCGCGCTCGACGGTCTCCTTCCACATCGACTTGGCGGCACCGCGGTTGACGCCGACGATCTTCCCGAGCACCACGTCCGTGCCCGCCCGGTCCCCCATGGCGACCATGCGCTCCAGGGCTTCCTCGCCGAAGTAGTCGTCGGCGTCGAGGAAGAAGACGTACCGGCCGCGGGCGAGGGCGAGTCCGCGGTTGCGCGGGCCGCTGGGACCGCCGGAGTTCTCCTGCCGGACGACCCGTACGGGGACGGCGGTCCGGGCGGCGAAATCCTCCAGATACTCGCCGGTGCCGTCGGTGGAGCCGTCGTCGATCGCGACGATCTCCATCCGGTCCGCGCCGATGGTCTGCGCCTCGACGGACTCCAGGCACCGGACCAGGTAGGGCATAGCGTCATAAGCACCGATGATCACACTGACATCGGGCTCGTGGTTCTTCCTGGGCATGTCGGCCATGTGCACCTGTCGATTGGATCACGAAAGAAGGCGGATTGCTCGACTTTGCACCTTTTGTGCATCACCATGCCGAACGACCCGTACACCCCTCCCGGAGGAGAGACGTACGGGTCGCGATCGGGGTTGCCTCGGTTTCGGCCATTTCGATCAGGTGTGCCAGGGTTGGCCGGATGTGCGGGGTCAGCGCACGGGCGAGGTTCCCCCGGTGACGGCGCCTTCGGCGTCGGGCACGTCCGGGACGTCCGGGTTCGCCGCGGCGTCCGCCTCGGCGACGGCCTGCGGGTCCGCGGTCCCGGCGCCGCTGGTCGCTGCCTCCGCCTCCGGGGCGGCGAGGGGCTGCTCGCCGAGCCGCTGGGCGACACCCTGGTTGCGGGCCTCGGCCTTGGCGGCCAGCGCCCGTACGGCGGCGTTGAACTGCTCCATGGACGTCGGCTCGTCCGGCCCCAGGAGGTAGGTCTTCAGCTCCCGGCGGGTTTCGGCCAGGCTGTCGGCCGCCGGGTCGGCCACCGCGGCGAGCAGCGCGTCGACCTCCTCGGCGCTGTTGGAGAGGATGACCGCGGCCCGGACGGCGGTGTTCTGCCGCTTGAACTCCTCGGCTCCGAGCCCCGCGGAGTCGGTGACCGCGTACGGCTTGCCGCTCGCGATGAAGTCGGAGACCACGCTGGAGATGTCCGAGACCATCGCGTCGGACTCGTTGAAACAGTCGTACAGCCTGGGCTGCGCGCCGGTCACCGTACGGTGCTCCCACCAGCCGAAGGAGCGCCAGTAGGCGTCGTTCCACGCGGCCCGCAGCTGGGCCGCCTCGGCCTCGCGGGCCGGGTCGGCGAGCGAGACCCGCGACTCCTCGGCCTCGTCGCCGCCGGAACGGCCGGTGGCCGCGAGCCGCGCGATGCGCGTCTCGATCCGGGCCATCTCGGCCTGGGCCGCGGCCCGCCCGGCGGCGCTCGACGCGGCCTCCTTCGCCCAGCGGGGCTCGGCGGCGCGTTCGGCGGCGGCCTTCTCCAGCATGGCCCGGATACGGGCGTTGACGGCCTTGGCCTTGGCGCTGCGGATGCCGGTGAAGGGGTGCGGCTTGTAGATGATCCGGACCGGCCGGTCGGCGCCGAGCAGCCGCCGCACGATGTTCTCGCCCGCCAGCAGGAGGGAGGTGTTGCCCGGATTGTCGTCCCAGCCCTCCCAGGTGGGCGCGTACAGCACGGTCGGTACGGGGTTCCTGACCGCGCCGGTCCAGCTCTCGATGGGCTCCAGCTGCGGGCGGCCGACCTCGACGATGTCCTCGTCGCGCACGCCCACGTCCGCCAGGGCGTAGCGGTCGCGCCCGGCGCGGCCCGCCGTCCACACCTCGTCGTAGACCTTGGAGAACGGGTTGACGCTGGCGAGCTTGTCGCTGTCGCCGTGGCCGATGAAGACGTGCTTCATGGTCGGGACACGCAGGATGTGGATGTTCTTGCCGACGTTGGCCGGATAGAGGCAGACCCGGACGGTGGAGAGGTCCAGGTTCATCAGGTGGGTGCCCGCGGGGACGCAGATGACCGGGACGGACGACTCGGCCAGCTGCGGGACGAGACCGCGCTCCCGCATGATGATCAGCGGCCGCCCCTCGACACGGGCCATGGTCTCCAGCCACATGTTGCCCTGGTAGGCGGACTCGTTGGAGCCGGAGAAGTAGAGCACCACGGTCGGCTGGTAGGCGCGCAGCCAGCTGTCGACGGCCTTGAGCACGGCGGGTGCCGGCGGCACCAGACGGCCGCGGCGCACGTAGGGGACGAGCGCCACCAGGTAGAGCAGCGCCAGCAGGAGCGTCAGGCCGATGCCCGCGTAGCCGACGAGATCCTCACCGGTCCCGGCGGCGATCAGGATGCCGGCCACGGCCGGGATGTCCAGGTGCAGCATCTTCTCGGCGGAGCGCCGCAGCAGCGCGCCCGGCGGGGCGTCCGGGATGCGGACGGCGTGCAGGTCCACGTTCCGGGTGACCACCGGCATGGTGCGGCGGAGCCGGATCAGGGTCGTCAGCGCGCCGTGCGGCGCCTGGAGGCCGTAGAAGAGCAGGAAGCAGGCGACCGCCGTGTAGAACAGCGGCTCCTCCGCGAGATCCAGCCGGGCCAGCAGCAGGATGAGCATCAGCTGGCGCAGCAGGAACCGGATGGACAGTCCGGCCCGCACCTTGCCGAGCCGGTTGATCAGATAGCTCCCCCGCTGGTGCAGATGCCAGTCCGCGGCATACGTGACAGCCGTGGCCGCCGCGAAGAACCAGACGTTCGGAATGAGCGCGGCGAGCATGACGCAGGGATATCCCAGCCCCATCAACACTGCTGCCGCCAGTTCTGACCTGCTGCCCACACGGGCCAGGCGAATGGCTTTCGAGATCACGGAAGAACCTGCTCCAGGGGGGTGCCGGTTGAATCACCTATTGAGGGAAATGTGAAGGTGCGGCTTCACGCATTCGGGCCTCTGCGCTCGCGTGAAGCGATAGCAGAGGCCCGAAAAAGCACATTTGTCAAGAATTATTACACATCTTCCTGACGGTCCAGCACCGAGGCCAGCGCCTGCTCGAACCCGGAGGACTCGGCGGCGCCCGCGGTCGGATCCTGCTGCCGTACGTCGATGACGTGGCCGGTCAGCGCGGAGAGCAGGACGTCCAGCGAGGTGCGCGCCACGGCCTGGGAGGAGAGCAGCGAACCCTCGGGCTCCTGGCCGAACGCCTTGGTCCGCATGGGCGTCGCGGTGCGCTCCGGGTTCACGCAGTTCACCCGGATGCCCTCCCCGGCCCACTCGTCGGCGAGCGCCTGGGTGAGGTTGACCATGGCGGCCTTGGTCGAGGAGTACAGGCTGTACTCGGCGCGGCCGCGGGTGTAGCTGCTGGAGGTGTAGAGCAGCAACTGGCCCTGGGTCTCGGCGAGATACTTGTAGGAGGCGCGGGCGATCTGGACGGGAGCCAGGTAGTTGACGTTCAGCGCTTCCTGGATCGTCGTGTTGTCGGTCTCGGCCAGCTTGCCGATCCGCAGCACGCCCGCGGTGTTGATGACGTAGTCAATCCGTCCGCTCTCGCCGTACGCCGTGGAGAGCGCGTCGTCGATGTGCTCGGGGTTCTCCACGTGCGTCCCCGTGGTGGAGCGGCCGAGCGCGTAGACCTTCGCGCCGTAGCTCTCGGCCAGGGCGGCGATGTCGGCGCCGATACCGTACGAGCCGCCGAAGACGACGAGGGTCTTGCCGGTGAGCAGCTTCCGGTAGGCGGCCTCGTCGGCCTGGCGCGGGGCGGCGGTGGAGGCCAGCTGGAAGAGCTTGTCGGTGATGAAGACGTCGACCGGCTGGGTCACCTTCATGTTGTACTCGTCGCCCGCGACCACGTGGATCGGCACGTCGGGGAGGTACTTGAGGACGACCGAACAGTCGTCGGTGGCCTGGAAGTTGGGGTCCCCCGCCGCGACCTCGTAGGCCTTGCGGATGGTGGAGAGCTTGAAGGCCTGCGGTGTCTGGCCGCGGCGCAGCCGGGAGCGGTCGGGCACGTCGGTGATGAACTCGCCGTCCTCACCGTGCGTACGGGTCACGATGATCGTGTCCGCGGACGGGATGGCGACGTCGACGGCCTGGTAGCGGTCGAGCGCGTCGACGCAGTCCTTGATCACACGCTGTGACAGCAGGGGGCGGACCGCGTCATGGAAGAGGACGTTGCGGTCCTCGCCGTCGGCGAGCCCCTCACCGAGGGCCGCGATGGCCCGCTCGGTGGTCTCGTTGCGGGTGTTCCCGCCCTCGATGACGCGGGTGACCTTGTCCAGTCCGGCCTTCGCGACGATCTTCTCGACGTCGGGCACGAATCCGGGCGCCATCAGCACGATGACGTCGTCGATCTCCTCGGCGTTCTGGAAGATCGTCAGCGTGTGCTCGATGACGGCCTTACCGGCGATCTTCAGCAGCTGCTTGGGGATCGCCAGGCCCACGCGCTGGCCGGTCCCACCGGCGAGCACGACCGCTGTGGTCCGGGGCTTGGCTTCATGCGGCACAGACACAGACGACCTACCTTGCTATGACGGGGGAACAGTGTGATGGTCGCACTCTCCGTGACCGTCTCGCAAGGTGGACGTCGTCCGCAGCTCGCCCTGCGGATACCCGCAGTTAACCCTCTGGCCAGGGAGGTTGGGCGCCGCCGGGCCGGCACACGGGGTGAGCGAACCCACAGAGCTGTTGCGTAATCCGCACATCTGAGGCACGTACACCCGGTGTGACCGGCGAAAACCTTCCGGCACCCGCGCCCGAGGCTACCGGACGGCCCGCCTCCGGAGAGGCGGGCCGCGGGCGGAGCGCCGGTCGGATCCCGGGCGGGGGCGGTCGAGCGGGACGCCCCGGCGACCGGGGCACCCGAGGGGGCGGCCCACCAGGTCCTCGGCGCCCGCGTGCCCCAGAGGCCTGGAACCGGGGGTCGAGAACCAGAGGCCCGGAACCGGAGGTCCGGAACCGGAGGCCTGAGGCCCGACGGCCTAGAAGGGGTCGAACTCGTCGTACTCCTGCTGCGCGTCGTCGCGCTCGGCCTCGCGGTCCTTGCGGCGCTGCGCCGCCGGGCGCGGGGCCTCCATGCGGTGGTCCTCGCCGCGGCGGCCGAGCATCTCGGCGCCGGACTGCATGGTCGGCTCCCAGTCGAAGACGACCGCGTTGTCCTCGGGCCCGATGGCGACCCCGTCACCTGCCCGCGCACCGGCCTTGACCAGCTCGTCCTCGACTCCGAGGCGGTTGAGCCGGTCGGCCAGATAGCCGACGGCCTCGTCGTTGTTGAAGTCGGTCTGGCGCACCCAGCGCTCGGGCTTCTCGCCGCGCACACGGTAGAGGTTCTCGTCCTCCGCGGTGACCGTGAAGCCCGCGTCGTCGACGGCCTTGGGGCGGATGACGATCCGGGTCGCCTCCTCCTTCGGCTTGGCGGCGCGGGCCTCGGCGATGATCCCGGCGAGCGCGTAGCTCAGCTCGTTGAGGCCCTTGTGCGCGATCGCGGAGACCTCGAAGACGCGGTAGCCGCGGGCCTCCAGGTCGGGGCGGATCATGTCGGCGAGGTCCTGGCCGTCGGGGATGTCGACCTTGTTGAGGGCGACGATGCGGGGCCGGTCCTCCAGGCCGCCGTACTGGCGCAGCTCCTCCTCGATGATGTCGAGGTCGGAGACGGGGTCGCGGTCGGACTCCAGGGTGGCGGTGTCCAGGACGTGCACGAGCACCGAGCAGCGCTCGACGTGGCGCAGGAACTCCAGGCCGAGCCCCTTGCCCTGGCTGGCGCCGGGGATGAGGCCGGGGACGTCGGCGATGGTGTAGACGGTGGAGCCTGCGGTGACGACGCCGAGGTTCGGCACGAGGGTGGTGAACGGGTAGTCCGCGATCTTCGGCTTGGCGGCGGAGAGCACCGAGATCAGCGAGGACTTGCCCGCGCTCGGGTAGCCCACCAGGGCCACGTCGGCGACGGTCTTGAGCTCCAGGACGATGTCCCGGCTCTCCCCCGGCTCCCCCAGCAGCGCGAAGCCGGGAGCCTTGCGGCGGGCGGAGGCCAGTGCCGCGTTGCCGAGGCCACCGCGGCCGCCCTGACCGGCGACGAAGGTGGTGCCGTGGCCGACGAGGTCGGCGAGCACGTTCCCGGCCTTGTCCAGGACGACGGTACCGTCGGGGACGGGCAGGACCAGGTCCTGGCCGTCCTTGCCGGAGCGGTTGTCACCCGCGCCGGGCTGGCCGTTGGTGGCCTTGCGGTGGGGGTGGTGGTGGTAGTCGAGCAGCGTGGTCACGGACTGTTCGACGACGAGGATCACGTCGCCGCCGCGTCCGCCGTTGCCCCCGTCGGGGCCACCGAGCGGCTTGAACTTCTCACGGTGGACGGAGGCGCAGCCGTGGCCTCCGTTACCCGCGGCGGCATGCAGCTCGACGCGGTCCACGAAGGTGGTCATGGTGGGTGCCTCCAGATGAGCAGGTGCAGGTACAGCGGAAAAAGCGGAATTGTCTCTGTCGTAACACGCCGAGGGCGGACCCGCTTCCCCGTTCGCCGGGAAAGCTGAGATCCGCCCTCGGAAGGTGCTGTGTGCCGTTCTGCGCGCGTCGAAAAGGATCAGACGGCGAGCGGAACGATGTTCACGACCTTGCGGCCACGGTGCTTGCCGAACTCGACCGCACCGGCGGTCAGCGCGAACAGCGTGTCGTCGCCGCCACGGCCGACGCCCGTGCCGGGGTGGAAGTGGGTGCCGCGCTGGCGGACCAGGATCTCACCGGCGTTGACGGCCTGGCCGCCGAAGCGCTTCACGCCGAGCCGCTGAGCATTGGAGTCGCGCCCGTTCCGAGTGGACGATGCGCCCTTCTTGTGTGCCATATCTTCTCAGTCCCTTACTTCGCAGCCGTGGGGATACCGGTGACCTTGATCGCCGTGTACTGCTGGCGGTGACCCTGGCGGCGGCGGTAGCCGGTCTTGTTCTTGTAGCGAAGGATGTCGATCTTCGCGCCCTTGTGGTGGTCCACGATCTCGGCGGTGACCTTGATCCCGTCCAGCACCCACGGGTCGCTGGTGACCGAGTCACCGTCGACAACGAGCAGGGTCGAGAGCTCGACCGTGTCGCCAACCTTGGCGGTGGAAATCTTGTCAACCTCAACGATGTCGCCGACAGCAACCTTGTGCTGGCGACCACCGCTGCGCACGATGGCGTACACGCGGATCTCTCTCTCGCTCGGAACGGAACCCCTGATGCCAGCCGCCCGCACGGGCCGGGGGCCCGAGTCGATCCGGAAGGATGAGCGGCCTCTCCCGACGGACGGCGCGAACACCGACCGTTACCGGGAGGGATGTGCTCAGGGGTAGGCGCGTTAAGGAAACACACCGATGGACGAGGTTACGGGGCGGAGTGACGGGGGTCAAACCGGGTCCGGGCCGCTGCTCGGGGCAGCCGGGGGGGGACACGGGCCGACGGAGCCAGTGGGGCATTCCGGAATTGCAGCCTCCGGGCACGAATACGTTGAGCACATTCGGCAAGCCCTGTCAGGCAAAGAGAAAATCGGGCCGATTTCAGTGTCGCCGACGGCTTGTTTCCACACCCACACTTTCCGCAGCGCTAAAAGAGGTTGCTGAACTCCCCTGCCATCGGGAAGTATCAACGCGAGGCCTAAGCGCAAACACCCAGGAAGCTTGCGAATGACCGGCGGGTTTTTCAAGACGCTCATTCGCGGGGTTGGCCAGAATTATTTGCTCGCGTCACGAGAGAGGTTTCGCATGAACTGGAAGAGAAAGTCCGCGGCAGCCCTGTCCGTTCTCGCCCTCGCGGGAAGCGGAATAGCCATGTCGGCAACCCCCGCTTCGGCGGCGGACGACTGCCCGGCCGCACGTCTGTGCATCTACGACGGGACCGATTTCACCGGGGACCGGATCACCAGCGCCAGCACCAACGCCTGCTTCACCCCGTGGAACACCGTTGCCTTCGGGAGCATCAGGTCGTACGTGAGCAACTCCTCCGTCACCGCCAAGGTGTGGAAGAAGAACAGCGGAAGCGGTTACACCGCGGTGCGCACCCTGCCGGCCGGCGGCTTCAGCAGCGACATCGGAACACCGGTCGGAGGCGGCCAGTACGACAAGGTCTGCCTGGGGTCCGCGACGCCCTGATCCACGCACTGCGAGCGCCACGCGTTCATTGGGAAAGTCCGCCAGTAAGGCAAAATGCCTGATCCGCGGCGCACGCCTGTGACAGCAGCGCGGTCCGGACCCCGAGCGCTCGCCACGTCGGCCGCTCGGGGTCCGGATTCTCCGCGCCCGGACGCCCCGAAGCGCTCGCACCGAGACAGGAACTCCTATCCGTATGCCCTCCACACCGAGACTCGCCCGCACGGTGCTCATCGCCGTCCTCGCGCTGACGCTGGTGCCGCTCTGGTCCGCTCCCGCCGCGGCAGGGCCCGGCAGTGTCACCCGAACCACCCTGACCACCGACACCGACATTCCGCGCGGGGTCACGGTCGACCTGCTGCGGAGGACAATGACGCTGGCCGCCGGAGAGAAGCGCCACCTGCGCGGCCGTCTGGAGGCCACGAGCAGCACGACCGGGATCGTCGGCATGACCCAGCGCATCCGGTGCTTGAACGCGTCCGGAAGCACGGTGCCCGTCGTCGCCGCCTCGGCCCGCAACCATGAGGGCAACGACACCACTACCTACGCGAAACCGGGTCATCTCCCGCTCTACGCCGACCTGCTCTTCACCGCACCAGCCGCGGGTGACTACACCTGCGTTCTGCAAGGCACCGCCTACTCGACACTGCCGGGCACCTATCACCTGACCGCGGTGGCGGACAACACCTGGCTGGAAACGGACGACGCGGACCAACTGGGCGCGCACTGGTGGCAGAACGGCGCCTGCGAGAGCGCCGACGCAGCTGGTGGCTGCACCTACGTGGGCGACGGAGCCGCAGCCCGGGAGGCGTGGGTCTTCCACGACGACGGAACGCCGGTCCACACCTGGCAGGCACATCCGGACGCGGTCACGGTGTCGGCACAGGCCAATGTCGAGTTGACGACGTGCTATCGGGGAACGGCGTCCTGTGCGAGCACCATGCACGTCTATCCGCGCGGCCGGAACGCTGTCGTTCACACCCGCTTCGAGCTCGTGCAGCTCGACTCCGCCGCCCGCGCGTGCAGGACCCATACCTTCGCCGCGGACCGGACCATCACCGATGACGCACACCACGCGGTCACCTACTCCAGTCTGTCCGACATCCCCATCGACCCAGCCTGTGGCACCCGGACCTTTCTCCTGCGCGTCTACTTGAAACACGTTTCCGGCCAGACGGTGAAGATCGACGGGGTGCAGAGCGGGGTCACCTCGCTCACCAACGGAATCGCGTTCAACAACTTCCGCCGACGCTGACCGCTTTGTCCGTCATGCGAGGGCTGAGATCCTCCGATGCGAGGAACTCAGCCCGGGACGGGGGGGGTTCGCGCCATTTTTAACGCCGTTTTGTGAAGAAACTTTTGACGATTCGTGAACCTCTGTGCGGTGCAGGTAATGTCTCCGTGAAATCGCGACACGCCACGTTTCCCTTCAGCGCCACATATGGCAGCAGTTGGGGAATGTGCGCATGTCTGCACCAACATACCCAGAACAGGCAGGATTTACGTTTTGTCGCCTTCGCTATGGAGCAGACGCCGGATACTCGCCACCGTCGCGGGAACCGCGGCGACCCCCGCACTACCGTCGATCCTCACGCTCAGCGCCACCCCCGCCCACGCCGCGCCCACGGCGCCCAGCGATCCGGAGAACGGCCTCCCCGCCACCGATCAAGGCAAGGCAGTCTGGGCCTACAAGACCGGTGGGCGCGCCGTTCGCGAAGGGGCCGCGGCCGCGCTCGTCGGCACGCCGGCCGCTCTCTCCGCGTTCCTCACCACCGAACTTCCCCTGGCGCGCGCCGAGGACAACCGCTTCGCCATCCTGGCCAGCCTCTCCAAGGCAGGCCGGTCCGTGCAGACGAGCGCCGGAGAGGCGCTGTCAGGCGGGGACGCCACGACCGCCGCGTTCCTGAGCAACGGTTTCAGCGCGCCGATCAAGGAAGACCTCCGAGTGGCCGTGTTCTCCTCCCTGGAGAACGGCGGCTCCGCCGTGAAGCGGGAAGCCTCCAAGGCCCTGGATGCGGACACCAAGGACGCGCTGGAGACCTTCCTGACCGCGACCCAGTACACCGCTCAGGAGGAGGACGACCGAGTAGCGGTCTTCACCATGCTCGGCTCCGCCTCGCCCGAGGTGAAGAAGTACGCTCAGCGCGCCCTGGACGTCGGGTCCTCCGATGCGATCCGCCTCTTCCTCTCCTCCGGCCAGCACATCGCGCGGGCCCGCGACGAGGAAGCCGCGACGATTGAACAGCTGGTCGCGATCGTGGAGCGGGAGGGTAAGCGCGCCAAGCAGACGACGGACAAGGCCGTCGCCTATTCCGAGCGCGCCAAGGAAGCCGCCGAGAAGGCCAAGGCCGCCGCCCTGAAGGCGGCGGAGGAGGCCAAGGCGGCCCAGCAGGACGTCCGCAAGTCGGCCAACGCGGCGAACAACGCCGCGAGCGCCGCGAGCGGGGCCGCGTCCGCCGCCAACACCGCCATCGCCGCCTCCCGTACGGCTCAGGCCGCCTCCAGCCGTGCCGCCCAGGCCGCACAGGCCGCTGCCGCTGCCGCCGCCTCGGCCGGGAGCGCCGCCGCCGGCGCCTACAACGCCGCGATCGGCGCGTCCAAGGACGCCTCGAAGGCCGCCGCGGCCCGCTCGGCCGCCGTGGGCGCACGGAACGCCGCCGCCCGTGCACGTACCGCTGCCAAGGCTGCTGACTACGCCGCCACCGCCTCCAGCCAGGCATCCGCCGCCGGATCGGCCGCCGCGAGCGCGGCCCGCAACGCCGCTGCGGCCGCCAACGCGTCGGCCGATGCCGCCGCCTCCGCGGGCGCAGCACAGTCCCAGGCCGCCAAGGCACGCCAGGCCGCAGCCGAGGCCAATGCGGCCGCGGCCCGCGCGAGTCGCGCCGCAGGCACCGCCCAGACCCTCGCGAACCGTGCTGCGGCAGCGGCCCGGGTGGCTCGTGACGCGGCCAACAGCGCTGCCGCTCACGCCGACAGGGCAGCAGCCGCGGCGGAGGAGGCTGCTGCCAACGCCGGTAAGGCGATCGAGTACGCCAAGCGCTCCACGGAGTACGCGAAGCAGGCGGTCGAGGCAGCCAACACCGCAGCCGACGCCGTCAAGGAGGCCCACGAGGTGGAAGCGGCGGCCCGGAAGGCGGAGACCGACCGGATCGCCGAGGAGACCGAGCTCGGCGCCCTGGAAGCTCGGACGCTGGCGGAGGCCGAGACCGCAGACGCCGCACGGGTGGAGAAGAAGCTCACTCAGGCCGCCCAGACCTCGGACGAGATCAAGGGGCTCATCGCCACCGCCGAGGCAGCCCTGGCTGCCGGTAACACCGCGTCCGCCGTGACGGTCGGCCGCAGGGCGGCCGTGCGGCTCCTGGACTCCACCGGCACCTGGACCCGGGGGGCGGCCGAGTTCGCCCTCTCCGGCACCGAGCACGACGTGGCCAACTGGATCGACGCCGACCGGTTGCTCGCCCAGCAGCAGGACGACCGGGAGAACGTGCTCGCCCTGGCCCAGGCCTCGACGGCCGGGGTCTCCGAGGGCGCCGAGCGCGCGCTCACCGACAGCGACCCCAACGCGGCCACCGCCTTCCTGGAGACCGGGGCTGTCGAGGCGGGGGCGGTGGAGAACCGGGTCGCCGTCTTCAAGATCCTCTCCCAGGACCCGGGCCGGACCGTCAAGGTGAAAGCCCAGGCGGCGCTGGACGCCGGAACGCCCCAGGCGCTGCATCACTTCCTCACCGTCGAGCTCTCCGAGGCGACGAAGGAGGACGACCAAGTGGAGGTGTTCCGCCTTCTGGAGACCGGCGGCCTCTACATGCGCTCGGCCGCGCAGATCGTCCTGGAGGGCTCCTCGCGGATGCGGCGCGCCTTCGTGGTGCGCGACAAGTTCAACATCGCCCGCCTGGATCACGACCACGCCACCCACGTCTCCGCGATCCGGGCGACCCTCGCGCACGCGGCGAAGGTCGCGGCGAAGGCTCTGGAGGACGCGGCCCGCGCCTCCAAGGCGGCCGCCGAAGCCCGGCAGGCGGCCAAGGAAGCGGCCGAGTGGGCCACCAAGGCGGACACCTACGCCAAGGACGCCGCGAATTCGGCAGCTCAGGCGAAGGCGAACGCGGACGCCGCCGACAAGTCGGCGGCGTCGGCAGCCCAGTCGGCCAAGGACGCGAGTGCCGCGGCGACGACCGCGCGGGGTGCGGCGCGGTCGGCGAACTATTCGATGCGTCAGGCCTCGGCCTCGGCCCAGCAGGCCGTGGCCTTCGCGGTGGACGCACAGGCCTCCGCGTCCCGGGCGGCGGCCTCCGCCCAGCAGGCGGGTCAAGACGCGCGGGCCGCCGCGGCGGCCGCCAGCCAGGCTCACGCCATTGCGGCGCAGAAGCGGCAGGCCGAGGCCGCGGCGGCGGCGAAGACTGCGGCTGAGGAAGCCCGGAAGCACCAGCAGAACGGCACCAACCCCGCCGACAAGCCGGAGAACGACGACACCGGCGACACCAAGTGGCTGGGCATGTGGCCCAAGGACATGAAAGACCCCAGGGACTGGGCGTCGGCCACCGGACACTGGAGCACCCTCTTCGGCACCGCCTCGGTGGTGCTCGGCGTGGCGGCCATGTTCCCCACGCCGGCCTCACCGGTGCTCGGCGGGCTGGCCGTCGGAGCCGGGGTCACCTCCTGGGGCCTCCAAGGGGTCAGCGCGGGGCTGAGCGGCTGGGGCTACGGCTGGGACAGCAGCAAGTTCCACCAGGCACTCGGGCTGTTCCTGGTCGGCGGCATCTTTTTCGGCAAGGGTCGGCTGTTCAGCAAGTTCGGCCTGGTTGAGGAAATCGGCGCGAATGTCTCCGGCGCCGTGAGCGATGCGGTGACCGCGGTCGTCGGCTGCCTCACCTGGTAGGCGGGCAGTCCTGTGGTTCTCCCCCTGTGGGTGCTCGTGGCGCTGGTGCCCGAAGCCGTGCTCACCTGCGCGCTGCTGCGCTGGCTGCCCGTGCGCCGGGAGCGCTGGATCGCCGCGATGCCACTGCCGGTGACCGTCCTCATGGCCTTGACGCTGCGGCTCCTCGCCGACCAGCCATGGCCGGCCGTCCTCGCCACCTGCGCGGGCTTTCTCTGGGGCGTCGTGCTGGCGTTGGCACCGTTCCGCCACTGGGTGTCCTCCTGGACACTCGCGTCGCGTGGTGAGGGCCGGCTGCGATGGCGGGAGGTGGCGCTCGCGGCGGTGGGGGTTCTCACTCCCCTTCCGGGCGAGCGGGTGGACGCGGCGCTGCAGAAGGCGTTCGCGGTCCGTCAGGTCGTACGAAGCCGGGGGCCGTTCCCGACGGTCCTGGGAATGGCGCTGTTGGTGCTACCGGTGGCGGCTGCGGTAGGCGCTAGGTGGCTTACGGGATAGAGGGAGGAATCAGGCACCACACACCGACCCGACTTCAGACGCGGGACCTTGATCCAGTGATCCAGATTTCCACACAGCGACAACGCACACATACTCATGAAAGGAAAGCGTTGATCATGAAGCTTGCGCGACGCGTGGTCGCCACAGGCGTGGCAGCCGCCGCCTGCATCGCCGGGGTCGTCACCGTGGCCCACGCCGACGGCACCCGGAACAGACCTGCGGCCGCCGCGGAGGAGCTTCCTCCGTACGCCGTCGAGGGCTTTGCCTACCCGGGCGCCGACAGGATCGAGGCGGAGCTCGGCATCGTCCTCAAGCGCGGCGACGGTCACATCATCCTCGCGGACTGCACCTCCGGAGGCAGCTTCCTGGAGGTGTACTCGCGTGACAAAGGCCGGGTCTGCTTCCGCGTGACGGGGACGACCGGCCGCCTCACCGTGGAGATTCCCACGGTCTACGGCATCAAGGGAGCGGCTTCGTACTCGACCGACGTGACGCTGACGGCGGAGGACGACCAGCAGAACATCTCCGTCGCCAAGAACGAATGGAAGGGCGTCGGAGAGGCTGCGGACCCCGAGGGCCGCGACCACGTCCTTGTGGAGCTCTCCACGTCTGCGTGACTCACCGTCAGGGCCCCGTCCCAGGGCGTCGCTGAACGCCGGAGCGCGGCTCCATCTTTTCCATCCTTATCCATGAGCAAGGACAACACGTGCACATGAGACAGTCCCGCCGTATGCGGGCCATCGCCGGGCTCGCCGCTGCTTCAGCGGCCGGCGCCCTCACCCTCTCCTCGCCGGCGCGGGCCGTTGTCGGTGACGCGGTCGCCGACAACACGTACGCCTTCACCGCGAAGCTCGACATCGGCGAGGGCGACGCGAAGCGCGCCTGCACCGGTTCCCTGGTCGACGCCCAGTGGATCCTGACGGCGAGC
Organism: Streptomyces sp. NPDC101181; assembly: GCF_044767975.1. Classification (NCBI taxonomy): domain Bacteria; kingdom Bacillati; phylum Actinomycetota; class Actinomycetes; order Kitasatosporales; family Streptomycetaceae; genus Streptomyces; species Streptomyces sp. NPDC101181. The sequence goes on from NZ_JBIWOX010000004.1 coordinate 304,544, forward strand.
AGTTGCTTCGCGGCCGCCGGACAGCCCGCCTACCCGATACCCACAGGCGCCCCCGCGCTGAAGACCACCGCGACCATCGGCCGGACGGACCTGACCGGCACCGGTGGCAAGGTCGTCCAGGTCACCGAACTCGTCCCGCGCGCCGACCGGGACCTGGTCATGGCCAAGCTCGCCCAGCCGGTGACCGAGATCGCGCCCGTCGTCCTGGCGGACTCCGCACCCGTCGCGGGGGAAAGCCTGCGGGCCGTGGGCTACGGGCGTACCGCGACAGCCTGGGTGCCCGACCGGCTGCACGCCGGCTCGTTCGCCGTAACCGCGACGGACGCGACGACCGTGTCGGTCACCCGCGACGGCGGGGCCATCTGCAAGGGCGACGCCGGCGGCCCCGCCCTGCGCGAGCGGGACGGAAAGGTCCTGCTGGCCGCCGTCCACAGCGCCTCCTGGCAGGCGGGCTGCTTCGGTTCCGACGAGACCCGCGCCGGCGCCGTGGAGACCCGGACCGACGACGTCGTCGACTGGGTCACCCAGGTCCGAGGGCTGCCGGGCGAGTCGCAGGTCGTCTCCGGCGACTTCAACGGCGACGGACGGGAGGACATCGCCGCTTTCTACGACAACGGCCCCTCCCTCGAGGGCAAGAACCGGGCCTCGCTCTTCGCCTTCTACAGCAACGGCACCGGCTTCGCCGCTCCGAAGAGGGTGTGGAGCACCCCGGGCGGTTTCACCTGGAGCAAGAGCCGGCTGACCGCGGGTGACTACGACGGTGACGGCAAGGACGACATCGCCGTCCTCTACGACGGCGGCACCTCCGCCGACGGCAGGTCCGTCTCGTCGCTCTACACCTTCACCAGCACCGGCGGCGGGTTCAGCGCGCCGAAGCAGACCTGGACCGCATCCGGCAGTTTCACCTGGAGCAAGAGCAAGGTGACTTCGGGCGACTACGACGGTGACGGCAAGGACGATGTCGCCGTCCTCTACGACGGCGGCACCTCCGCCGACGGCCAGGTCTCCTCCCTGTACACCTTCACCAGCACCGGGACGGGCTTCGCCAATCCGCGGAAGACCTGGACGGCCTCCGGCAGTTTCACCTGGAGCAGGAGCAAGGTCGTCTCGGGCGACTACAACAAGGACGGCAAGGACGATGTCGCCGTCCTCTACGACGGCGGCACCTCCGCCGACGGCAAGTTCGTCTCGTCGCTCTACACCTTCACCAGCGGCGGAGCCGACTTCGACAACCCTCGCAAGACGTGGACCAGCAGCGGCTCCTTCAACTGGAACGCCACCAAGCCGACCTCCGGCGACTACAACGGGGACGGCCGGGACGACGTCGCGGTCCTCTACAACCGCGGTACGACGGAGGCGGGCGTGCACCAGTCCGCGCTCTTCACCTTCGCGAGCAATGGCACGGACTTCGCCGCGCCCCGCGAGGTGTGGTCCAGCAGCGGATCGTTCAACTGGGACGTGAGCCAGCCGGTCTCCGGTGACTTCGACAAGGACGGCAAGTCCGACGTGGGTGTCCTCTACCGCGCCGGTACGTCGGCCGACGGCCGACGCGTGGACAGCCTGTTCTCCTTCATCAGCACCGGAACCGGAGTCCGTGCCCCCGTGAAGCACTGGACCGGCAGCGTCGTCTGACCGAACGGTCCCAGGCGCCGGGCGGCGGGCCGGACCCCCTTATGCTTTCGGGGCGCATCAGCTCTCCGAAAGGCATGTCGTGAACTACAGGGTCCAGCCCACCGCCCAGGTCGACGAGTCCGCCGAGATCGGGGCCGGCTCCAGCGTCTGGGAGCTGGCGCAGATCCGCGAGGGCGCACGGCTCGGCGAGGGCTGCGTCGTCGGCCGCGGCGCGTATGTGGGGACCGGCGTCCGCATCGGCGACAACGTGAAGCTCCAGAACTACGCCCTGGTGTACGAGCCGGCCGTACTCGGCGACGGCGTCTTCGTCGGCCCCGCCGTCGTCCTCACCAACGACCACAACCCGCGCTCGGTGGACCCGGACGGCAAGCAGAAGCGCGGCGGTGACTGGGAGGCCGTCGGTGTGACGGTCGCCGAGGGCGCCTCGCTGGGCGCCCGCTCGGTCTGCGTCGCGCCGGTCCGTATCGGCCGGTGGGCGATGATCGCGGCCGGGGCCGTGGTCACCAAGGACGTCCCGGACTTCGCCCTGGTCGTGGGCGTCCCGGCCCGGCAGATCGGCTGGGTGGGGCGCGACGGGGTGCGCCTGGTGGAGCGTGCGGGCGAGCCGGGCGTGTGGGAGTGCCCGCAGAGCGGGGGGCTGTACGAGGAGAGGGACGGGTCTCTCTCCGAGCGGGCCGTCTGACACCGTGACCGATCTCCGGCGTTCCACCGTGACGGGCGTGATGGCCGCGCGCGCGTGGTTCATACGTCCGCACAGAAGAGGGTGACGCGCATGGCGGGGGCCACCGCATCGAAGGCCGCCGGGCACTCCCGACTGGACTCGCTCACCGGGCTGCGCTTCTGGGCTGCGCTGGCCGTGGTGCTCTACCACCTGTCCCGGCAGGCCGGTCAGCTTCCGTGGATCAGTGATGTCACCTGGTACGGACGGAGCGGGGTCACCTTCTTCTTCGTCCTGTCCGGCTTCGTACTGGCGTGGACGTATGACGGCAAAACCGTGCCCACGGCCGTGTTCCTGTGGCGTCGGTTCGCCCGGATCTGGCCGTTGCTGGCCGTGTCCACCGTCGTGTCCGTGGCGGTCTGGCGCGCGCTGGGCACCGACTTCTCCCTGCGGGGGGCCGTGGCGACGCTGGCCCTGGTGAACGCCTGGGTGCCCGAAAGCTCCTATCTCGTGGGCGGAAACCCCGCCGCCTGGTCGCTCAGCGACGAGGCCTGGTTCTATCTGCTGTTCCCCGCTCTGCTGGCGCTTCCCCTGATGCGGAGTCCGCGGGGCCGCGGGGCCGTCGCGGTCGTCGTCTGCGTCGCCTCGCTGGGGGTGTGGCTGGGTGGCGCTCTGCTCACGGACCCGCTGCTGCGGGTGTGGGCACTCGACTACTTCCCGCCGACCCGGACCCTCCAGTTCGTCCTGGGTGTCGCCGCCGGGCTGGCGGTGAAGCGGGGCTGGCGCCCGGCGGGCGGGATGCCCTTCGCGGTGGGGGCTGTACTCGTCTGGCACCTCGCTCTCATCCCCTGGTCACGCGCCGTGCCCGACAGCCTGTGGTACAGCCCGTACAGCGCGTCCCAACTGCTGTCGGCCCCCATCTTCGCCATGCTGGTCGCCGCCGCCGCGGCGGCCGACGTGGAAGGGCGGCGGACCACTCTGGCGGGGCCCGTCATGGTCAGGCTCGGTCAGTGGTCGTTCGCCTGGTACCTCTTCCACGAGATCGTGCTGAGAGCGCTGGCGGGCCGTTTCGGCAAACCGGTCGGGCAGCTGGAGACGGCGGGCTTCTGGGGCGCCACCCTGGTGCTGAGCTTGGCACTGGCCGCGATTGCTTACCATGGCGTGGAACATCCGCTCGAACGCCTGCTTCGTCGGCGGGGGCCGGGCGGAGCGTCCCGCTCCCGCCCGGTGGACGGCGGGGGCCGGGGACCCGGTGAACACCGGCCGGGCGAGCACACCCTTTCCACATCTCCAGGTCAAGCGATTCAGAAGAAGAGCGTGCAATGAAAGTCATCAGCATCGTCGGTGCTCGCCCTCAGTTGGTGAAACTGGCTCCTGTGGCAGCGGCATTCGCCCGGACCGATCACCAGCACGTCATCGTCCACACCGGACAGCACTACGACGCGGACCTTTCGGACGTCTTCTTCGAGGGTCTCGGTATCCCGGATCCCGATGTGCACCTCGGCGTCGGTTCCGGCAGCCACGGGGTACAGACCGGATCGGTGCTCTCCGCACTCGACCCGGTCCTGGAAGCGGAGAAGCCCGACTGGGTGCTGGTCTACGGCGACACGAACTCCACCATCGCCGGGGCCCTTTCCGCGGTGAAGCAGCATTTTCCGGTGGCCCATCTCGAAGCGGGCCTGCGGTCGTTCAACCGCCGGATGCCCGAGGAGCACAATCGGGTCCTGACCGACCACTGCGCCGATCTGCTGCTCGCGCCGACCGCGGAGGCCGTACGTCACCTCGCGTCCGAGGGATTGTCCGACCGCACCGAACTGGCGGGGGACGTCATGGTCGACATCTGCCTCCGCATCCGGGACGCCGTGCGTTCCGGTGAGCACCCGGCTCCGGCTCTGCCCGAGGGCATCGACCCCTCGCAGCCGTTCCTGCTCGCCACGCTGCACCGCCCGGACAACACGGACGACCCCGCCCGGCTGTCGGCGGTCATCGACGCGCTCGCGGGGCTGCCCGTGCCCGTCGCACTCCTGGCCCATCCCCGTCTGGTGGCCCGTGCCGAGGCGCACGGCATCGAGCTGGCCAGAGGGGCCGTCCACGTCGGCCGCCCGCTGCCGTACGCGGGCCTCATCGCCGCCGTGCTCGCGTCGTCGGGCGTGGTCACCGACTCGGGAGGGCTCCAGAAGGAGGCGTTCCTCCTGGAGCGGATCACCACGACCATTCGTCCCGAGACCGAGTGGGTGGAAACCGTCCGCACCGGTTGGAACGTCTTGGTACCCGACCCGCACGAGATGGACCCGGCCCAGTGGGCCGCCACCGTCTCCCGCCCCGCTCCGGCGGGTGATCCCGGTACGCCGTACGGCGACGGGCATGCCGCGGAAAACGTCGTCCGGATCATGGAAGAGTGGAAAGGGGGCAGCCGGTCCGCGTGACATGCGCAGCGCCATGTTCGGCGCTAATACGTATATGTCACCGTGCTAGCGTCACCATTTATGTCAGCGTCTCCCCGGTCCGGGCTGCCCGCAAAAGGCACGCGACCTCATCTGATCTATTTCGCCATCGGATTCCCTCCGGCCGCCAAGAGCTGTGCCTACCGCATGCGCGAGACCGCGAACCAATTCATCAACGTCGGCTGGGACGTCACCGTGGTGACCATCGCCCAGGAATCGTGGGAACTGGACTCCGGCATCGACCTCACCCTTCTGGAGCAGGTCGACCCCCGCGTGAAAGTGGTCGAGCTGCCGCTCTCACGTGAGGACCTGGAGACCGACATCCGCCGCTTCGACGAAGCGCGGGCGCTGAGCCCAGCCAAGTGGGTCACCGAGCTGCGCAAGCGTCAGGCCGAGACCTTCCCCGAGGCCAGCTTCGGCGAATGGCGTGCGGTCCTGGAGCAGACGGCGCTGGACATCCACCGGGACCACCCGGCGGACCTCCTGCTCGCCAGCTGCGTCCCGTACGTGAATCTGGCCGCCGCCTGGAAGCTGTGGGAGGAGGCGCGCGTCCCGTACGCCGTCGACTTCCGCGACGGCTGGTCCATCGACGTCATCGACGGCACGGTCGCCTTCTCCAAGGACTCCGAGCTGGGCCGCTGGGAACAGAAGATCCTCGACCACGCGGTCTCGCTTTGGGTGGTCAACGACCCGATCGCGGACCACTACCGCGCCCGCTACCCGGAGTTCGCCGACCGCGTCCGGGTCGTACGCAACGGTTACGACGCGGACAGCTCGCCGGGCCACGCCCACAAGCCCGACCTCGAAGCGGGCCTGACCTTCGGCTACCTCGGCACGGTGAACTTCACCGCGACGCACCTGGAGACCGTGCTGGACGCCTGGCGCGCGGCACGTGAACGGGAGCCCCTGCTGGCCAACGCCCGTTTCGAGGTACGCGGCCACATCGGCAACGGCGCGGGCCGCGGGGCCACCCGGCACACGGAGATACTGAAGGAGGCGGAGGCGGACGGGGTCCACTTCGGCGGGCCTGCCTCCAAGGCCGAAGTGGCCGAGATCTACGCGCGCTGGGACGCCATGGTCCTCATCCTCATCGGGGGGCGCTATGTGACCTCGGGCAAGGTCTACGAGTACATGGCGACGGGTCTGCCGATCGTGTCGGCCCATGTCGTGGAACACGACGCGTCCAACGTCCTGCGGGGCCACCCGCTGTGGACGGGGGCCGTGGGTCTGGACGTCGAGGGCATGACCGAGGCGTTCGTCCGCGCCGCGCATCTGGCGGTCGAGACGAGCGAGGAGGCCCACGCCGAGGCGATGGCCCACGCCGACCAGTACACCCGCGAGTCGCTCATGACCGTGGCGGTACGCGAACTGGTCGACCGGCTCGCCGAGGACAAGCCCCGGACGGCCGGTGTCGGGAGCACGGCCGCCCTTCCCGAGAAGCCGATCGTCACCGGAGGACCCGCGTCGTGACCGACGTCCTGTTCATCGCCACCAAGAGACCCCAACTCGGGGTCTTCACCGACTCCCTGGTGAAGTTCCGGGACCGGGGCGCCCGGGTGTACCTCGCCGGAACGTTCAACCTGGCCGCGGTCCAGGAGGAGCTCACCCAGGCCGAACTGGACGGACTCCGCCAGTTGCCGCGCGGTCTGGGCAAGCGCAGCTCCGCCATGCGCCGCAAGGCGAGGAAGTCCCCCGCGGGCATGCGTGTGTGGATGCAGGCCCAGCGGGACCGCTGGTTGCGACGGCAGGCCCGAACGGCCCATGTCATCGTCGCTCTGGACCCGGGCGCCGTCTACACCGTCTGGCGGCTCGCCCAGTACAACACCACGGCGGAGGCGCACTTCGGCATCGCGCCCGCCCTGCGTGCCGTCGAACGCGTCTCGGGCGGGGCGGTCCGCTCCGCGGCGCTGCCTCCGGTCGGTGCCGTGGCCCGGGACGTACGGCGTTCCATCAGCGGTCTGCCCGCCACGGTGATGCGCACCGCCACCGCGCGTCCCGTCATGCGCTCCACGGTCGGGGCCAGGCTCTGGCGCTCCGCCGTGACCGTCCCCGGCATGCCGGGGACGGTCAGGGCCTCCGCGTCGCGGTATGTGGCCGAGGGGATGGAGGAAGCGGGCCGGATCAGCGGAGCGGCCATAGCGCTCAGTGCCGCCGCCGCCAGGATTCCCGACCCGGAACTCAAGGCACAGCTGCTGCATGAGAGCGTCATGACCGAGGTCTCCAAGGGGATCAGCCCGCGGGAGCTCGGCAAGGCCGTCGAGGGGCATCTCGCGCACGCCGACGAGCGGTACGCCAAGGGCGCGTACGAGGAGGCGTCGGTCCCGCTGCACCGTGCCCTCTCCCTCGCCTTCCACCGTGTCCTGCACATCGACCAGCTGACTTCGCCGTTGGCCCGGGACGCCGAGCGGTTCGTCGCGCCGTTCACGAAGTCCGCCGCCTTCCGCGCCGTCGCCCAGCCGCGCGGCAGGCGGACGCCCCCCAAGAGCCCTCCGTCGGACCGGCCGCTGCGGTTGCTGGTGACCACCAGCACCAACGCCAACTTCCTGCGGCACATCCTCGACCGGTACGAGAACCACCCCGGTGTCGAGCTGCGCTTCCTGGACCTGGCCGCCCACAAGCCGCTCAAGAAGATCTCCTGGGCGGCGCCCCAGATGCTGGAGGACCGGCTGTCCGAGGGCACGTCGGAGTACCAGTCCGACGTGGAACGGCTGATGCGGCCGCATCTCGACTGGGCGGACACGGTGTTCGCCGACTGGTCGGTTGGCCCGGCCGCCATGCTGACCACGATCGACCCCGGTGACACCCGGGTCGTCGTGCGGCTGCACAGCTACGAGGCGTTCACCCGCTGGCCGCACATGACGGACTTCTCCCGGATCGACGACCTCGTCTTCGTCGCCCCGCATGTGCGGGACCTGGTGACCTCTCTGGTGCCGCAGCTGCGCGAGGCGTCCGCACCGCGTATGCACGTGCTGGACAACGCCATGGACCTGGAGGGGTTCGGCCTTCCGAAGTCCGCCGACGCGCGCTTCAACCTCGGCCTGGTCGGGATCAGCCAGGTCGCCAAGGACCCGCGGTGGGCCGTGGACGTCCTCAACCGCGTGCGTCAGCACGACGAGCGCTACCGGCTGCTCCTGGTGGGCAGTGACATGAACCCGAAGTCGAGCAAGGCCACGGCCGACTACCTGAAGCTGTTCCAGCGGGAGCTGAAGCCGCTGGAGGAGTCCGGCGCCGTCGTGCGTCTCGGCCCTACCGACGACGTACCGGCCGCGCTCACCGGCATCGGGGTCATCCTCAGCTCGTCGGTCCGCGAGGGATGCCACGTGGGGTTGATGGAGGGAGCGGCCAGCGCCGCGGTACCGGTCGTCCGCGACTGGCCCTTCTACGCCGGAAAACCGCACAGCGCCCGCACGCTCTATCCGGAGGGCTGGGTCGTGGACTCCCCCGAGGAGGCCGCGAAGCGCGTCCTGGAGGTGACGGCGTCCGAGGAGTCCTGGCGCGAAGCCCGCGAGCAGGCCGCCGCCCACGCGGTCGGGACGTGGGACTGGTCCGTCGTCCAGAAGCGTTTCGACGACCTGTTCCTGGGCTGACCACCGTTCCGCGCACGCGATACGGCGGAGGGCCCGCACCCCACAAGGGGTGCGGGCCCTCCGCCGTATCCGCGGGGCGCCGGTCAGAGGGGCCCGGGGTGCCGCAGGCGCCACCCTGCCCAGGCCGACTCGACCATGGCGCGTACGTCGTGCCGGGCCGACCAGTCCAGCTCCTTCACGATGGCGTCCACCGAGGCGACCACCCGCGCCGGGTCTCCCGCGCGGCGGGCCGCGGTGACCGGGGGAAGGCCGGTACGGCCGGTGACATCGAGGATGACGCCGACCATCTCGGCCACGGAAGCGCCCTCGCCCCGGCCGATGTTCAGAACCAGTTCGGCCCCGGGGTCCTGGGCCAGACGGCGGGCCGCGGCGACATGGGCGGAGGCGACGTCCTCCACGTGCACGTAGTCGCGCACGCAGGTGCCGTCCGGGGTGGGGTAGTCGTCGCCGAAGATACGGGGCGACTCGTCGGCCTCCAGGCGCTCGAAGACCATGGGGACCAGGTTGAACACCCCGTCGTCGCCCAGCTCGGGCGAGGCGGCGCCCGCCACGTTGAAGTAGCGGAGCGAGGCGGTCGCCATGCCGTGCGCACGGCCGGCGGCGGCCACCAGCCACTCGCCCGCCAGTTTCGTCTCGCCGTACGGGCTGAGCGGCAGACAGGGGGTCCGCTCGGTGACCAGGTCGACGTCGGGCATGCCGTAGACCGCCGCCGAGGAGGAGAACAGGAAGCGCCGGACCCCGGCCATGACGGCCGCCTCCAGCAGGGTACGCAGTCCGTCGACGTTCTCGCGGTAGTAGTACAGCGGTCGTTCCACGGACTCCGCGACCTGCTTCTTGCCCGCGATGTGCACGATGCCCGTCACCGCGCGATCGGCCAGCACCTTGTCGAGCAGGTCCCGGTCCAGTACCGAGCCCACGACGAGCGGGACGCCCTCGGGCAGGCGGTCGGCGCGTCCGGTACTGAGGTCGTCGAGGACGACGAGGGACTCCTCCCCGGCCAGTTCCGCGACCACATGCGATCCGATGTAGCCGGCGCCGCCGGTGATCAGCCAGGTCATCGTCAGCCGCCGATGACCACGCGGCGCACGCCCGCCCAGTTGGCCGGGTCCGTCGTGCGGCGGCCGTCGACCAGGACGCGGACGTCCGGGAGGTCGGCGGCGGACAGCTCGCGGTACTCGGCGTGGTCGGCCTGGAGGATCGCCGCGGTGACCGCCTGGTGGCTGTCGTACGGGACGAGGCCCAGCGCGGTCAGCTCCTCGGGCGTGTACATCGGGTCCGAGACGAAGGGCACCGCGCCCCGTGCCTTCAGGGCCTCCACGACGCCGAAGACGCCGGAGAACGCGGCCTCCTTGACGCCGCCGCGGTAGGCGGCGCCCAGCACCAGGACCCCGACGCCGTCCAGGTCGCCGTAGGCGGCGGCCAGCAGGTCCACGGCGTACGCGGGCATCGCGGCGTTGGCCTCCCGCGCCGAGCGCACGACGGTGGCCTCCGGGTCGTTCCACAGGTACATCCGCGGGTAGATCGGGATGCAGTGACCGCCGACGGCGATGCCGGGCTGGTGGATGTGGCTGTAGGGCTGGCTGTTGCAGGCCTCGATGACCTTCTTGACGTCGATGTCGTTCTGGTCGGCGAACCGGGCGAACTGGTTGGCCAGACCGATGTTGACGTCCCGGTAGGTGGTCTCGGCCAGCTTCGCCAGCTCGGAGGCCTCCGCCGTACCGAGATCCCAGACGCCGTTCGGGCGGGGCAGATCCTCGCGCTCGTCGAAGTCGAGGACGGCCTCGTAGAAGGCGACGCCCGCGGCGGCGGACGCCTCGTCGATGCCGCCGACGAGCTTGGGGTAGCGGCGCAGGTCGGCGAAGACCCGGCCGGTGAGCACCCGCTCCGGCGAGAAGACCAGGTGGAAGTCCTCGCCCGGGGTGAGGCCCGAGCCCTCGGCCAGCATCGGCGCCCAGCGGGTCCGGGTGGTGCCGACCGGGAGCGTGGTCTCGTAGCTGACCAGGGTGCCGGGCTTCAGGCCCGCCGCGATGGCCTTGGTGGCGGCGTCCATCCAGCCGAAGTCCGGGGTGCCCTCGGCGTCCACGAAGAGCGGGACGACGACCACGACGGCGTCGGACGCGGCGACGGCGGCCGTGGTGTCCGTGGTGGCGGAGAGCAGGCCCGCGCCGACGGTCTCCTTCAGCTTGACGTCCAGGTCGTGCTCGCCGGGGAACGGCTCGGTGGCCGCGTTGACCAGCTCGACGACCTTCTCGTTCACGTCGGCGCCGATGACCTGGTGGCCCTTGGCGGCGAACTGCACGGCGAGCGGAAGCCCGATCTTGCCGAGCGCGACTACACAGATGTTCATCGGGTTACTTCCTCTTCGACCTGGACAGCGTCCGGCGCAGCCGCGCGCCGACGCCGGACTTCGGTTCCCACAGGGGGGCCGTCGTGATCACGAGCCGGCCCTTCGTGTTCGGGTCCGCCGCGACCCGGTGCGGGTTCGTGCTCCCCCAGCGTCGCGCCAGCGGCATCGGCAGCCCGTCGGTGCGGACGGGGATCTCGTACGTGGAGCCCGCCACGTCCACGTAGAGGCGCAGCCCCCGCTTGGACTTCGCGGCCGCCAGCGGGATGCGGGCGGTCAGCAGGGTACCCCCGCCCTCCTCGTCGGCCTCGGCGGTGAGCGTGCCGCTCCGCCGGGGGCGCGGCACGTCCCCGGGCAGCTTGCGCGCACCGGCCTTGTCCGCACTCTGCGGCAGGGCGCCCTGGGCGAGGGCGACAACGGCCGAGGACGTGTCGCCGGTGACGCCGGTGCGCAGTCCGACGACGAGAGAGATCTCCTCGCCCTGCTGGTCCCAGGCTGCGGAGCGCAGCCGCGTGCCGGCGGAGAGACGGCCGGAGACCGACTCCGTCGCCTCGTACCACCGCTCGTCCAGACCCACGGCCGGATCGCGGAAGCCGGGGTAGAGGGCGAAGGCACGCTCGCCCTCCAGCAGGAAGGGCGGCGCGCCGTGCGCCGTCTCGTCCGCGATGGCGCGGGTCAGTTCCCCGACGGCACCGCTGCGGGCCAGGCCGAAGCGCACCCGGCGCTTGACCCCGGTGCCGTCGCGGAGGCCGTCGGTGAGGTAGGTGTCCACGAGCGCGCCGACGCCCTCGCTCACCTCGCGCCGGGTGGCGAGGTCGAGGGCGGGAAAGTCTTTCTGCAGGAGCTTGGAGAGCTCCCAGTCGAAGTGCCGCTTCAGGACCGCGTCCCGCCGGGGGCCGGCCGGGATCAGAGCAGCCGTGTGCTCCATGATCCGGCCGGTGCAGCGGAGCCGGGCCACGTGGTCCGCGCGATAGGTGATGTTGCTGGCGTCGCCCCGCTTGACCGCGTAATAGCAGATGTAGTCCGAGATCACGGAAATCTTCCGGGCGCGGACACAGGCCTCGATGGTGAACGGCTGGTCGCTTCCGACCGGCATGTCCTCGGGGAAGCGGAGCCCGTACTGCTCCACCAATTCCCGGCGGAAGAGTTTGGTGTTGGACAGCGTGAAAGGGAGATCGGGATCCGCCAGGGTGACGTCGCGATTTCCGGTGTACAGCTTCTGGTGGACGTAACGCCCGTTCGTGCCCACCATCTTGCCGATGACCACGTCGGATTCGTGCGCGTCGGCGTAGGAGACCATGCGCTCCAGCGCCTCCTCGCCGAGGTGGTCGTCGGAGCCGATGAAGTAGACGTAGCGTCCGGTGGCCAGCTCCAGCGCCCGGTTGCTGGGAGCCGCGGGACCGCCGGAGTTGGGCTGGTGAACGACCGTGAAGACGTCCGGGTACCGCTCGGCGAAGCGGTCGAGCTCCTTACCGCTGTCGTCCGTCGAACCGTCGTCCACCGCGACGACCTGGAGCCGCTGAAGACCGATGCTCTGGCCCACCAGCGAATCGAGACACTCGGTGAGGTACGGCATCGTGTTGTAGACGGCTACGACGACCGTGACATCGGGTCTGGTCACCTATTCGATCCCTGCTTCTCTTCGCTGCCCGTCGTGATCCGCACCGTGGTGCTGGACGTCGCGGACTCCAGTACGGCCGCCGCCACCTCCACCGTACGAAGCCCCTGGCGCAGTGTGCAGATGTCGGCGGGCTTGCCCTGCACAGCGTCGCGGAACAGCTCGTGCTCGACAAGCAGCGGCTCGCGCTTGGGGATGGCGTAGCGGATCATGTCGCCCTCGGCGACGCCGCGGAAGGCGCGCAGCGCCTCCCACTCGGTGGCGACGGCGGCGTTGGAGTGGAACGTGAGGTCGGCGGTCAGCGTGTCGGCGATGAAGCAGCCGCGCTCGCCGGTGACCGAGGTGAAGCGCTCCTTGAGCGGGCTCAGCCAGTTGACCAGGTGGTTGACCATGGTGCCGTCGGACAGCTGGCCGACCGCGGAGACCATGTCCTCGTGGGCGCGCCCCGACTTGGAGACGGTGTGCGCGGCGATCGAGGCGTACGTCTGGCCGGTGACCCAGCCCGTGAGGTCGATGTCGTGGGTGGCCAGGTCCTTGACCACGCCGACGTCCGCGATGCGGTGCGGGAAGGGGCCCTGGCGGCGGGTGACGACCTGGTAGACGTCGCCCAGCTCGCCGGACTCCAGGCGGGCGCGGAGGGAGAGGAGTGCGGGGTTGCAGCGTTCGATGTGGCCGACGCCCGCGACCAGGCCGCGTGACTCGAAGGCCTCGACGAGGCGGCGGGCGCCTTCGACGGTGTCCGCGAGCGGCTTCTCGATCAGGGCGCCGACCCCGGCGTCGGCGAGCTGGAGGCCGACCTGCTCGTGCAGTGCGGTCGGGCAGGCCACGACGGCGTAGTCGACGCCGAGGGCGAGCAGTTCCTCGACGGTGGAGAGCACGGGGGCGCCCTGGGCCCAGCCGTTCTTGTCGCCCATCGGGTCGACGACGCCGACCAGTTCGACGCCCTCCAGACCCGCGAGGACACGGGCGTGGTTGCGGCCCATGGAGCCGAGGCCGACGAGCCCGGCCTTCAGTACGGCACTCACAGCTTCTCCCCCAGGGAGTTCACGGCGGTCACGATGCGCTCCAAGTCGTTCCGGGTGAGGGAGGGGTGCACGGGCAGCGAGACGACCTCGGCGGCGGCCTTCTCGGTCTCGGGCAGGTCCCAGGTGCGGCCCGCCTTCTGGTCCGGCTCCCAGTAGGGCTTCAGGCGGTGGATCGGCGTCGGGTAGTAGACCGCGTTGCCGACGCCCGCCTCGGTGAGGTGGGCCATCGCGGCGTCCCGGTCGCCCTGGATGCGCACGGTGTACTGGTGGTAGACGTGCCGGGCGCCCTCGGCGACCGGCGGGGTGGTGACGCCGGGGGCGGTGATGTGGGCGTCGAGGTGGGCGGCGTTGGCGCGGCGCTGCTCGGTCCAGCCGTCCAGCTTGCCGAGCTGTACGCGGCCGACGGCGGCGGAGACGTCGGTCATCCGCATGTTGGCGCCGACGATCTCGTTGGCGTAGCGCTGCTCCATGCCCTGGTTGCGCAGCAGGCGCAGGGTACGGGCCAGTTCGGCGTCGGCGGTGGAGACCATGCCGCCCTCGAGGGAGTGCATGTTCTTCGTCGGGTAGAAGCTGAAGGTCCCGCCGGAGCCGAACGCGCCGACGGGGGTGCCGTTCAGCGCCGCCGCGTGGGCCTGGCAGGCGTCCTCGACCACGGCGAGCCCGTGCTTCTCGGCGATGGGCATGAGCCGGTCCATCGCGGCGGGGTGGCCGTAGAGGTGGACCGGCATGATCGCGGCGGTGCGCGGTGTGATCGCGGCTTCGACGGCGGCCGGGGAGAGGTTGAAGCTGCCGGGCTCGATGTCGGCGAAGACCACGTCGGCGCCGACCAGGCGGACCGCGTTGGCAGAGGCCGCGAAGGAGAAGGAGGGGACGATCACCTCGTCGCCCGGTCCGATGCCCAGGGCGAGGAGCAGCAGGTGCAGGGCCGAGGTGCCCGAGTTGACGGCGACGCAGTGCCGGCCGTCGACCAGCCGCGAGAAGCCCTCCTCGAAGGCCGCGACCTCCGGGCCCTGCACGACGCGACCGCTGCGCAGCACGCGTACGGCCGCCTCGATCTCGTCTTCTCCGATGACCGGACGGGCAGCAGGGATCGGCTGCTCGTTGATGCTCGTCATGGACGTCCTCCTTGAACACCGCAAGAGCTCGTTACCAGGCAGAGCTCTGAGGTGCGGGGCGCCCTACGAGGTCGCGCGTAACCCCACCGGCGTTATGCCGACGCCCTGCCGAGGAATCTGGTCCGGTCGGAATCGTCACCGGGCCTGGTCACCGCCTGTAGTTTCGTTCAGAAAACTCCCAGGTATGGCAACCGTCGTCACATTATCAGGGATTTCCCGACCCATTTCGGACCCGTTAACCGGGACTTGCATCAGTTCTGAAACAAAGCAGGTGTCCCGCTCCCCTGCGCTCGGAGCGGGACACCTGAAAGTGAACGACCGGTTACGGCGTCGTCAGCCGGCCGACTGCTCGCCCTCCGCCGAGGACGCGGAGGCGGTTACGGAAGGCGACGACTGCTCGGCGGCGACGGTCTTCTTCGTCGCCTTCTTCGCGGCCGTCTTGGCCGTCGTCTTCTTCGCGGTCGTCTTCTTGGCGGCGGTCTTCTTGGCCGCCGCCTTCTTCGCCGGGGCCTTCTTGGCGGCGGCCTTACGGGCCGTCTTCTTCGCCGGGGCCGCTTCCGCGGACCCGTCCGCGGAAGCGGCCTCCGGGGCGTCCGGGGCCTGAGCCGCGGGAGCCTCGGAGCCGGAGCCCGTGGACGCCTCCGGGTTCACGGAGACCTCCTGGTCCTCGGGCGGCGACGCGACCACGACCACGGCGGCCTCGTCCGTACCGGAGGGCGAGCCCGCCGGTGCGGTGGCCTTACGGGTCGCCCGGCGGCGGGCACGCGGCGGGGCGGCCGCCTGCGGGGCCTCCACCGGCTCGGCCTCGGGAGCCTTCTCGGTCTCGGCCGCCCGGGGCGCGGGGGCCTCGACGACCGGGTCCTCGACGGCGACCGGATCCGTGGCGGGCTCGGCCGGCTGGACCGGCTCGGCGGCCTCGGCCTGCTTCGGCGAGCCCGCCGGGGCGGACGCCTTACGGGTGGCCCGGCGGCGGGTACGCCCCTGGGGCGCGGCCTCGGCCGGAGCCTCGGCAACGGGGGTCTCCGCCACCGGGGTTCCGGGAACGGGGGCCTCCGTCGCCGGGGTCTCCGCGACCGGCTCGGGCGCGGCGTCGGCTGCGGCAGCCTCGGCGGGCGCCTCCGCGGTGGGCGCGCCGGCCGGGGCCGACGCCCTGCGGGAGGCCCGGCGCCGACCACGGCGCGAGGCGGCCGCCTCGGCCTCGGCGGGGCTGCTGTAGAACTCCTCGTCGGCGGTGGTCCCGGACTCCACGGCCACCGGGGCGGCGACCTCGGCGGCCAGTTCGGCCTCGGTCTCCGTCTCGGCGGGTTCGGCCGGGGCCTCGTCGTGAGCGTGCTCGTGGCCGTGCTCGTGATCCTGGCCCGAGGAGCCCCGGCCGCGCTTGCGGGACTTCTTGCCGCCGCCACCGCCACCAGGGGCCGTCGGCTGCTCCATGTGGACGATGACGCCGCGCCCGTTGCAGTGGACGCAGGTCTCGGAGAAGGACTCCAGCAGACCCTGGCCCACCCGCTTGCGGGTCATCTGGACCAGGCCCAGCGAGGTGACCTCGGCGACCTGGTGCTTGGTGCGGTCCCGGCCCAGGCACTCCAGCAGACGCCGCAGCACCAGGTCCCGGTTGGACTCCAGCACCATGTCGATGAAGTCGACGACGACGATGCCGCCGAGGTCGCGCAGCCGCAGCTGGCGCACGATCTCCTCGGCCGCCTCCAGGTTGTTCCTGGTGACGGTCTCCTCCAGGTTGCCGCCCTGGCCGGTGAACTTGCCGGTGTTGACGTCGACGACGACCATCGCCTCGGTCTTGTCGATCACCAGCGAACCGCCGCTGGGCAGGTAGACCTTGCGGTCCAGCGCCTTCATCAGCTGTTCGTCGATGCGGTACGTCGCGAAGACGTCGACCTCGGAGGTCCAGCGGGAGAGTCGTTCGGTGAGGTCCGGCGCGACGTGCGCGACGTAACCGTGGATGGTCTCCCACGCCTCGTCGCCGCTGACGATGACCTTGGAGAAGTCCTCGTTGAAGATGTCGCGGACGACCCGGACGGTCATGTCCGGCTCGCCGTAGAGCAGCGTCGGCGCGTTGGAGGCGCTGGTGCCCTTCGCCTTCTTCTGGATGTCCGCCCACTGCTGCTGGAGCCGCTCGACGTCACGGCGCAGTTCGTCCTCGCTCGCGCCCTCGGCGGCGGTGCGCACGATGACGCCCGCGTCCTCGGGGACGATCTTCTTGAGGATCGTCTTGAGGCGGGAGCGCTCGGTGTCGGGCAGCTTGCGGCTGATCCCGGTCATCGAACCCTCGGGCACGTAGACCAGGTAGCGGCCGGGCAGCGAGACCTGGCTGGTGAGGCGGGCGCCCTTGTGGCCGATCGGGTCCTTGGTCACCTGGACCAGGACCGACTGGCCGGACTTGAGCGCGGTCTCGATGCGGCGCGGCCCGTGGGCCATGCCGAGCGCCTCGAAGTTGACCTCACCGGCGTAGAGGACGGCGTTGCGGCCCTTGCCGATGTCGACGAAGGCGGCCTCCATCGACGGCAGGACGTTCTGGACCTTACCCAGGTAGACGTTGCCGACGTAGCTGGTGGACTGCTCCTTGTTGACGTAGTGCTCGACGAGCACGTTGTCCTCGAGGACGCCGATCTGGGTGCGCTCGCCGTTCTGCCGGACGACCATCACGCGCTCGACGGCCTCGCGGCGCGCCAGGAACTCCGCCTCGGTGACGATCGGGACGCGGCGGCGGCCCTGCTCGCGGCCCTCGCGGCGGCGCTGCTTCTTGGCCTCCATCCGGGTCGACCCCTTGATGGACTGGACCTCGTCGAAGCCGGTGCCCGGTTCGCGCTCCTCCTTCTTGCGGGGCTCGCGGACCTTGACGACCGTACGCTCCGGGTCGTCGGAGCCGTTGTCGGTGTCGGCGGCCCCGTCTCCGCTGCGACGCCGGCGACGGCGACGGCGGCGGCTGCTGCTCGACCCGGACGCGGCCGCGGAGTCGTCGTCCTCGTCGCTCTCCTCGGCGTCCCGCTCCTGGGCGGACTCGTCCTCGGCGCGGGCCTCGTCGGAGGGGGACGGCGTCCGCGCGTCGTCCGCGTTCTGCTCGGCCTCGTCGGTGTCACCGGCCTCGCCGCGACGGCGGCGGCGGCCACCGCGACGGCGACGGCGCGAGGGTCGGTCGCCGTACTCGTCGGTGTCCTCGCCCTCCTGCTCGGCGTCCGTCTCGGCCTCTACGGGCTCCTCCACCACGACGGCGGACTCGGCGGCCTGCTCGGCCTCGACGGCCTCGCCACGGCGGCGGCGACGGCGGCGCGAGCCGCCCTGCGGAGCCGCCTCGGCGGGTGCGGGGCTCTGCTCGGCCTCGGCGGTCTGCTGCTCCTCGGCCTCGTCCACCTCGTCGTACGGCGCGGCGGAACCGGCCGCGGCAGCGGCGGCGGCCGCCGTCTCGGGGGTCTGGAACATGGGCTCGGCGAAGACCGGCGCCTGGAAGACGGCGACCGCGGGGCGGGTCGCGCGACGGTCCTTACGGCTGGGCTCCTGCGCCTTCGCGGTGAACTCGGGGCTCCCCGCGGCGGCGGTGGCCCGGCGGCGCTGGCGGCCGCGCGGGGCCGCCTCCTGGACCTCGTCGGTCTCGGCCGCCAACTCCTCGGCGACCGCGGCGGGCAGGCTCTCGCCGGTCCCGGCGGACTCCGCCGCGGCGTCCTCCGCCCGGGGGGCTCCGGCGGGCGCGGTGGCCTTGCGCGAGGCGCGACGGCGGACACGCGGGGCGGAGGTCTCCGCCGCGGCCTCCACCTCGGCGGCGGGGGCGACCGGTGCGGGCTCGGCGACCGGTGCGGGCTCGGCGGCCGGTTCGGCGACGGGGGCGGCGGCCTGGGGCGCACCGGCGGGGGCCGAGGCCCGGCGGCGGGTGCGGCCACGCGGGGCCTCGGCGGCGGGCGCCGCGGTGTCCGGCTCCGCGGCGGGCTCGGCGAGTGCGGCGGGCTCGGCCTCGGCGGGGGTCTCGGCGGGCAGCGGGGCGCTCTCGGGCGCGGAGGCCTTGCGGGAGGCGCGACGGCGGCGGGGCGCCGGGGTCTCGTCGGCGGCCGCCGTCCCGGTCTCGGGGACGGACTCCGCCGCGGCCTCGGCCGACTGCGGGGCGCCGGCCGGGGCGGTCGCCTTGCGGACCGCGCGGCGGCGGGTGCGCGGCGCGGCCTCGGCGGGCGCGTCAGGCTCCGCCACGGCGGGCGCGTCGGGTGCGGCGGCGACCGGGGCCGGTGCGGCCTCGGCGGGCTCCACCGGTGCGGGGGCGCCCGCGGGCGCGGCGGCCTTGCGGACGGCGCGGCGGCGGGTGCGGGCGGGCGGGGCGGTCTCGGCGACCGGGGCGTCGGGTGTGTCGTCCACCGCCGGGGCGGCGGACTCGGCGGCCGGTATGGCCGGAGCGAGGTCCGCGGCGGGCGTCCCGGCCGCGCCGGGCGGACCGGCGGGGCGGGAGGCGGCGCGGCGCCTGCGGCGCGGCGGCAGCTTGTCCCCGGGGGTGTTCTCTTCGTTGTTCCCGGTCGTGCCGGGTTCGTTCGGCTGAGGCATGCGGGCGGTTCTCCCGTCGTGCTCCCGGGCGCCGCGTCTGATTCCGGTCCGGCTCGGGCCGCTGTGCTGCGGCAGGGCCGTCCGGGGCGCGGGCGCCGCACGGGAGCTGATGTCTGGCTCGCCGGTTCCGTATGCGGTGTGCGTACGGCCTGGCGAAAGTCTTGTGGGTCAGTGCGCGGCCCGACCCAGGGGCCCCGGGTCGGAGGGCTGCGCTACAACGACCGCCTTACGCGGAACCTGCACCTTCCGGCGCCGTCGCGACGGCTGCCCCGGCGACCGCGGGTTGTGCGGTCGGGGCGGCCTCGCGGTCGGGCGCGAGCGGGTCGGTCACCGTGCCGGACTCCTCGTCGAAGAGCCCCTGCGCCAGCCTCGTCACCGCGGCGGGGACGGGCGGCGCCAGGTCGGCCACAGCTCGGAGACCGGACAGGACGTCGTCGGGTCGAACGGCAGGTGTCACGTGCCGAACAACCAGCCGCAGTATCGCACAGGGCCGCTCCCCGGGCCTATCGACGGCGGATTCGAGGACCCGCAGGTCGGCGACGGCGGCGCGGGCGTCGAAGGTCCGGACGCCGTTCTTCGCCTTGCGCTGGACCTCGACGGTCCCGGCGTCGTTGAAGGCGGCCACGGCCGCGCGGGCGTCCTCGGGGTCGACGCCGTCCAGGCGTGTCTCCCAGACGGAGGCGGTCAGCCGCTCGGCGAGGCCCGGGGTGCGGGCCTCCACCGCGTCGACGATGTCGAGGCCGTCCGGCATCGAGGCGTCGAGCAGTCCGCGCAGCACCTCGGGGTCCCGCGTCTCGGTGAGGGCGATCTCCAGGAACTCGGCCTCACTGCCGGTGCCGGTGGGTGCGGCGTTGGCGTAGCTGACCTTGGGGTGCGGGGTGAAGCCCGCCGAATACGCCATCGGCACCTCGGAGCGGCGAAGGGCCCGCTCGAAGGCCCGCTGGAAGTCGCGGTGGCTGGTGAACCGGAGGCGGCCGCGCTTGGTGTAGCGCAGTCGGATGCGCTGCACTGCCGGTGCGGGCGGCGGGCCTTCGGGCTGTCGCTTGCCCAGTGGTTCTTCTCCTCGGTGCGGGGCGGGCGCGGTGGCGCGCCGCCCACGAAATACGGGGTGGACCCCGGGGTGCCGCTCCGGCTCACACCCGCTCGGCGAAGTTCTCGCCGGGCGGGGCGCTCTCGGATGCCTGCGCCGCGCTGGGGACAGTCGTTGTACTACCCAGAGTACGCGCAGCGATCCCCACCGGTTCCCTTGACCGCGCGCCGCTCGCGCCGCCGTCCCGTGCCGGCGTACGGATTCCCGGGCGGCGGCGAGGGCCGAACGGGCGGCGCGGCCCGCCTCTCCCGCCACCGGAGCCGGGCGGTGCGGGCGGCGCCGGGCCCGTCCGCGCGGAACGGGATCGCGAGCCTCCGGCACCACGGCCGCGGGGACGCCGCAGGCCCGGTCCGGAAACCCCGGACCGGGCCTGACGTCGTCGCGGCGCCGTGCGGGCGGCGCTACTTGTTGACCACGCTGAGCGGCAGGAGCTTCTTGCCGGTCGGGCCGATCTGGATGTCCAGGTCGAGCTGCGGGCAGACGCCGCAGTCGAAGCAGGGGGTCCAGCGGCAATCCTCGACCTCGGTCTCGTCGAGCGCGTCCTGCCAGTCCTCCCAGAGCCATTCCTTGTCCAGGCCGGAGTCGAGGTGGTCCCAGGGCAGGACCTCCTCGTAGGTGCGCTCGCGGGTGGTGTACCAGGCGACGTCGACCCCGTACTCGGGGAGCGTCTTCTCGGCGCAGTTCATCCAGAGGTCGTAGCTGAAGTGCTCGCGCCAGCCGTCGAAGCGGCCGCCGGACTCGTAGACCGCGCGGATGACGGAGCCGACCCGGCGGTCACCGCGTGAGAGCAGGCCCTCGACGACTCCGGGCTTGCCGTCGTGGTAGCGGAAGCCGATGGAGCGGCCGTACTTCTTGTCGCCGCGGATCTTGTCCCGGAGCTTCTTCAGCCGGGCGTCGGTCTCCTCCGCGCTCAGCTGCGGGGCCCACTGGAAGGGGGTGTGCGGCTTGGGCACGAAGCCGCCGATGGAGACGGTGCAGCGGATGTCGTTCTGGCCGGAGACCTCGCGGCCCTTGGCGATGACGTTGACCGCCATGTCCCCGATCTGGAGGACGTCCTCGTCGGTCTCGGTGGGCAGCCCGCACATGAAGTACAGCTTCACCTGCCGCCAGCCGTTGCCGTAGGCGGTGGCGACGGTCCGGATCAGGTCCTCCTCGGAGACCATCTTGTTGATGACCTTGCGCATCCGCTCGGAGCCGCCCTCGGGGGCGAAGGTGAGCCCGGAGCGGCGGCCGTTGCGGGTCAGCTCGTTGGCCAGGTCGACGTTGAACGCGTCGACCCGGGTGGAGGGCAGCGAGAGGCCGACCTTGTCCTCGGTGTAGCGGTCGGCGAGGCCCTTGGCGATGTCACCGATCTCGCTGTGGTCCGCGGAGGAGAGCGAGAGCAGGCCGACCTCCTCGAAACCGGTCGCCTTGAGGCCCTTGTCGACCATCTCCCCGATGCCGGTGATGCTCCGCTCCCGCACGGGGCGCGTGATCATGCCGGCCTGGCAGAAACGGCAGCCTCGGGTGCAGCCGCGGAAGATCTCCACGGACATCCGCTCGTGCACGGTCTCGGCGAGCGGGACGAGGGGCTGCTTGGGGTAGGGCCACTCGTCGAGGTCCATCACGGTGTGCTTGGAGACCCGCCACGGCACGCCGGAGCGGTTGGGCACGACGCGGCCGATGCGGCCGTCGGGGAGGTACTCGACGTCGTAGAAGCGCGGGACGTAGACGCCGCCGGTCTTCGACAGCCGGAACAGCACCTCGTCGCGGCCGCCGGGGCGGCCCTCGGCCTTCCAGGCGCGGATGATGTCGGTGATCTCCAGGACGGCCTGCTCACCGTCGCCGATGACCGCGCAGTCGATGAAGTCCGCGACCGGCTCGGGGTTGAACGCGGCGTGGCCGCCCGCGACGACGATCGGATGGTCCACCGTGCGGTCCCCGGCTTCCAGCGGGATGCCCGCGAGGTCCAGGGCGGTGAGCATGTTGGTGTAGCCCAGCTCGGTGGAGAAGCTGAGGCCGAAGACGTCGAACGCGCCGACGGGGCGGTGGCTGTCCACGGTGAACTGCGGCACGTCGTGCTCGCGCATCAGCTCTTCGAGGTCGGGCCAGACGCTGTAGGTGCGCTCGGCGAGGACGCCCTCGCGTTCGTTCAGTACCTCGTAGAGGATCATGACGCCCTGGTTGGGCAGCCCGACCTCGTAGGCGTCGGGGTACATCAGGGTCCAGCGGACGTCACAGCTGTCCCAGTCCTTGACGGTGGAGTTCAGCTCACCGCCGACGTACTGGATGGGCTTCTGCACATGCGGGAGCAGAGCTTCGAGCTGTGGGAAGACCGATGCGGCAGACATCTCGCGAACCTTCGTGAGCCGGCAGGGGTGACCATCCAGCCTACCCCGCGTCTCAGGGTTTCAGATCCGCCCGCAGTACGGGGTCCGAGGCCCGGGCCCACACCTCGGGAAGCTCGCGCTCGCGGGCGTCGGCGGCCGCCTCCTCCCGGCCGTACAGCAGCCCCCAGGTGAAGGCGGTCTCCCCCGCCGCGTGCGCCTGGACGCCGAGGGTGCGCAGGGCCTCGCGGGCGACGACGCTGTCCTGGTGGTCGCCGAGTACGGTCTGCACGGCCTTCATGCGCCTGGCGAACCTCGCGGCGGGCTTGCCGAGGGCGGGCCGCGCGGCCTCCCCCGCGTACCGGGCGCGCTTGGCGGCCTTGCGGGCCTCGTGCATCGCCGTGTCCCGCTCGGGCCCCGCCTCCCGGTCCAGGGCGTCGCCGATGCGGGCGGCGAGCCGGTCGTAGTCCTTGAGCACGGCCTTGGGCAGGACCTTCTCCGCCTTGCGGGAGGCGGCGGGGCGCAGCGGCGGGTCGGCGGTGAGCGCGTCGAGGGCGTCCAGGAGGGCCAGATACCGCTCGCCGTCCAGGACGTCGGCGATCCTGCGGCGCGATCCGGTGCGGCGGGCGGCCGACCAGGCGCCCAGCCGGTTCTCGACCGGTCCGAGGACCAGGGGTGCGGGCAGCGCCCCGATCCGGGCGCCGAGCCGGTCGTCCAGGACCTCCTGGTCGCGGTCGACGCCCAGTTCGGCGGCGAGCCACTTCAGCTCGGCGCCCAGGGGGCCGGTGGCCTCGCGGTCGAGGACGGTCCGGTACGTCGTGAAGGCGCTGCGCAGCCGCCGGGTGGCGACGCGCATCTTGTGCACGGAGTCGGGCAGGTCACGGCGGACGGCGGGGTCGAGCGCGACGATGGCGCGGATCTGCTCCCGCACGTACGCGAGGACGTGGTCGCCCGCGGTGCGGGGCTCCCGCGGCCGCGCCGGCGGATCGCCGGGTCCGGTCTCCGCCAGCGCCCTGGCGAGCTTGGAGGACGACGTCGCCGGGAGCACCCCGGCCTTGCGGAGCCGCTTCTCGACGGCGTCGAGGAAGGCGGGGTCGCCGTCGTCGGCCAGCTCGACCTCGATCTCGGTCCAGGTGGCCGTGGTGCCGGTCCCCTCCCCCGCGAGGCGTTCGGCGAGGACGGTGTCGACGCTGACCTCGGCGAGGAGGGTGCCGTCCTCGGCGAGCAGGTGCTGGACGTCGCGGGAGGAGAGCAGCCGGACGACGGGGGCCAGTTCGGCGTGGCGGACCCGGGAGCGGAGCAGGGCGGCCAGCGGGGGCGGCGGAGTGTCGGAGAGCGGTTCGTGGATCTCGTCCCGGATGCCGACGGCGACGGGGAACTTCGCGTGCCAGCCCGCGTCGGACCCGCCGGTCCTGCGGCGCAGGGTGAGGGAGTCGGCCGCGAGGCGCAGGTCGGCGGTGTCCCAGTACACGGCGTCCAGCTCGCTCCGGCCGCGGGCGACCGCCTCACCGACCCCGGCCACCCGGCCGAGGCCGGGCAGCCGGGTGCCGTCGTTGGCCTCGTACTTCCGCTCGATCTCGCGCTTGGTGTCCGCCATGTACGGACAGGTACCCGGATGGGCGCGTTTCAGGCGGACATCGGCCGTTGCACCCGGATCGACTGGAGCAGTCCGACCGCGACCCAGACGGCGAACATCGAGGACCCTCCGTAGGAGACGAAGGGCAGCGGCAGTCCGGCGACCGGCATGATGCCGAGCGTCATGCCGATGTTCTCGAAGGACTGGAAGGCGAACCAGGCGATGATCCCGGCGGCGACGACCGTGCCGTACAGCTCGGTGGTGTCGCGGGCGATGGCGCAGGCGCGCCACAGGACGATGCCGAGGAGGACGATGATCAGCCCGGCGCCGAGGAAGCCCAGCTCCTCACCAGCGACGGTGAAGACGAAGTCGGTCTGCTGCTCGGGGACGAACTGGCCGGTGGTCTGGGTGCCCTCGAAGAGGCCGGTGCCGGTGAGCCCGCCGGAGCCGATCGCGATCCGGGCCTGGTTGGTGTTGTAGCCGACGCCCGCCGGGTCGAGCGCCGGGTTGGCGAAGGCGGCGAACCGGGCGATCTGGTAGTCGTCGAGCAGTCCGAGCTGCCAGACGGACAGGGCTCCGACCGCGCCCGCGCCGATGAGGCCGAGGACCCAGCGGTTGGAGGCGCCGGAGGCGAGCAGGACGCCGAGGACGATGACGGCCATGACCATCACCGAGCCGAGGTCCGGCATCAGCATGACGACGGCCATGGGGATCGCCGCGAGCCCGAGCGCCTTGGCGACGGTGCGGTGGTCGGGGTGGGCCTGGTCCCCCGCGTCGACCCGGGCGGCCAGCAGCATCGCCATCACCAGGATGATGGTGATCTTGGTGAACTCCGAGGGCTGGATCGAGAAGCCCGCCGGGAGCTTGATCCACGCGTGGGCGCCGTTGATCGTGGTGCCCAGCGGGGTCAGGACGGCCGCGACCAGCAGCACGGAGATGCCGTAGAGGATCGGGACGGCCCCGCGCAGGGTGCGGTGGCCGAGCCAGATCGTGCCGACCATCAGGGCCAGGCCGATGCCGGTGTTCATGGCGTGGCGCAGCAGGAAGAAGTACGGGTCGCCCTGGGTGAGGTGGTCGCGGTTGCGGGTCGCGGACCACACGAGCAGCGAGCCGAGGAAGGAGAGCGCGAGCGCGGCCGAGAGCAGCGGCCAGTCCAGCCGCCGGACGACGGAGTCGC
This sequence comes from Streptomyces sp. NPDC101181, assembly GCF_044767975.1. NCBI lineage: Bacteria > Bacillati > Actinomycetota > Actinomycetes > Kitasatosporales > Streptomycetaceae > Streptomyces > Streptomyces sp. NPDC101181. Next base: position 329,652 of record NZ_JBIWOX010000004.1, read on the forward strand.
GGGCGGTCAGCCTGGCCCAGGAGCCGCGCTCGGGGGCGTACCGGGAGACGGAGAAGCCACCTGCCATCAGGGCCGCCTCCCCGTGGACGCCGGTGATCCGGTGAGTCCGGGCTGGCCCGGGGGCTGCGGCACCACGAGTTCGGGGTTCGCCTCGGTGCCTTCCGGCTGGGTCGGCCGGGGCTTGTACGGCTTGACCTTCGGGGCGTCGATCGAGCCGTCGGGCTGGATCTTCGGCAGCGCCTTCTGCGGCTGCGGCAGCAGGGCCTTCTTCGGGTCCTGCTTGCCCGCGGCGTCCAGGCCGTAGAGCGCGTCGTAGATCTTGCGGACGGCGGGTCCGGAGGCGCCGGAGCCGGTGCCGCCCTGGGAGATCGTCATGACGATGGTGTAGTCGTCGGTGTAGGTCGCGAACCACGAGGTGGTCTGCTTGCCGTACACCTGGGCGGTGCCGGTCTTGGCGCGCATCGGGATCTTGTCCTGAGGCCAGCCGTTGAAGCGCCAGGCCGCGGTACCGCCGGGCTCGACCACCGACCGCAATCCCTTGTCGAGGTCCTTGACGGTCTGGGCGTTGATGGGGAGCTTGCCGGTGGACTTGGGCTTGATCTCCTGGACCGACTTGCCGTCCGGGCTGATCACGGCCTTGCCGACGGTGGGCGCGTAGAGAGTGCCGCCGTTGCTGATCGCCGCGTAGGCGGTGGCCATCTGGATGGGCGTGACGAGCACGTCACCCTGGCCGATGGCGTAGTTGATGCTGTCGTAGGCCTTGAGCTGGTTGCCTTCGAGGCAGCTCTCGTAGGCGATCTGCTGCACGTAGGTGCCGCCCTTCTTGCCCTCCTTGCACCAGGCGTCCTTGTTCGCCTTCCAGAAGTCCTGCTTCCACTGCCGGTCGGGGATGCGGCCGGTGACCTCGTTGGGCAGGTCGATGCCGGTCTCGCCGCCGAGCCCGAAGTCCCGGGCGGTGCGGTAGAACCAGTTCTTGGCGTCCTTCTTCGGCTTTATGCCGCCGTCCTTCGCCCACTCGTCGTGGCCGAGGCGGTAGAAGACCGTGTTGCAGGAGTACTTGAGCGCGTCCCCGAGGGTGATGGGGCCGTGCCCCTGGGACTCGAAGTTGGCGAAGGTCTGGTTGCCGAGGCTGTAGGAGCTGCTGCAGTTGTAGCGGTCGTCGAAGCCGTACCCGGCCCGCACGGCGGCGCTCGCGGAGACCACCTTGAAGATCGACCCGGCGGGCGCCTGGCCCTGGATGCCCCGGTTGAGCAGCGGGTAGTTGGACTTCTTGCCGGTGAGCTTGGCGTACTCCTTGCCGGAGATGCCGCCGACCCAGGCGTTGGGGTCGTAGTCGGGCTGGGAGGCCATGGAGACGACGCGGCCGGTCTTGGACTCCATCACGACGACGGCGCCCGAGTCCGCCTCGTACTTTCGACCGGTGATCTTGTCGGTCTCGCCGCGGACCGTCTTCATCGCGGCGGCCAGCTCGAACTCGGCCACCGCCTGCACCCGGGCGTCCAGGCTGGTGACGACGTTGGAGCCGGGGACTGCCGGGTCGTTCTCGGCCTCGCCCATGACGCGGCCGAGGTTGTCGACCTCGTAGCGGGTCACACCCGCCTTGCCGCGCAGCTCCTTGTCGTAGGTGCGCTCCAGACCGGAGCGGCCGACCTGGTCGGAGCGGAGGTAGGGCGAGGGGCCGTCCTTGGCCTTCTCGATCTCCTCGTCGGTGACGGGCGAGAGATAGCCGAGGACCTGCGCGGACTTCGCCTTGCCGGGGGCGGCGTAGCGGCGTACGGCGGTGGGTTCGGCGGTGATGCCGGGGAAGTCCTCGGCGCGTTCCCGGATCTGGAGGGCCTGCTGGGTGGTGGCCTCGTCGGTGACCGGGATCGGCTGGTAGGGCGAGCCGTTCCAGCAGGGCTGGGGGGTCTTGGAGTCGCAGAGACGGACCTTGTCCTGGACGTCCTTGGGCTCCATGTCCAGGACGTCGGCGAGCCGGGCGAGGACCCCGGCGCCGTCGTCCTTCATCTTCAGCAGCTCGGTCCGGCTGGCGGAGACGACGAGACGGGTCTCGTTGTCGGCCAGCGGCACGCCCCGGGCGTCGAGGATCGACCCGCGGACGGCGGGCTGGACGACCTGCTGGACGCCGTTGCCCGCCGCTTCGGCGGTGTACTCCTCGCCGTTGCGGATCTGGAGGTACCAGAGGCGGCCGCCGAGGGTGAGCAGCAGGGAGAAGACGAGGACCTGGATGACGATGAGCCGGATCTGGACCCGCTGGGTCCGCCCGGTCTCGGGAATGTTGCTCACGGGGCGCCCCCGGTGGTGGTCGGGCTGGGGGTACGGGGGTGCTCCCCCGGGCGGCGGAGCCTCACGCGGTGCCCCCGGTGCCCTCGGTCGCGTACGGCTTCACAGTCGCTTGACCCCCTTGATACGGCCCGCGCGGGCCGCGCGGCTGCGGGCTGCTTTGACGCGCAGTCCGCCGCGCTGGTTGCCGATGCGGAGCCCGGTGCCGGAGGAGAGCCAGCCCGCGGCCACATCGCTGCTGCCGCCGGAGGCCTCGGAGACCGGGTCGTTCTCGGTACGTCTGGCCAGCGCCATGATCAGCGGCACGGTGAAGGGCGCCAGCAGCAGATCGTAGACGGCGGCGGTGAACAGCAGGCTGCCGAGGCCCACATGGCGGGCGGCGGTGTCGCCGACGAGCGCACCGACGCCCGCGTAGAGCAGCGTCGTGCCGAGCGCGGCGGCGACGACCACGGCCATCGGGGCGAGCGCCGACTTGAGCTGCCCGTTCTCCGGGCGGACCAGCCCGGCGAGGTAGCCGATGACGCAGAGCACCAGGGCGTAGCGCCCGACGGCGTGGTCGGCGGGCGGGGCCAGGTCGGCGAGGAGTCCCGCACCGAAGCCGATGAGCGCCCCGCTGACGTGCCCGTAGACGAACGCCAGGCCGAGGACGGTGAGGAGCAGCAGGTCCGGGACGGCGCCGGGGAGCTGGAGGCGGGCGAGGACGGAGACCTGGATGACCAGGGCGACGACGACCAGGACGGTGGAGAGCAGAGTCCGGTTGAGGGGCATGGGCAGCTCTATTCCTCGTTGTCCGCGGTGCCGGGCGGGGCGTCGCCGGCCTGGTTCTGGCCCGCCTGGTCTCCGGCGGCGTCACCGCCCTGCTGCTCGTCGGTGTTGCCGACGACCTTGCCGGAACCGTCGACGAGGTCGCCGTTGGGCTGGACGGTGACGGTGACCGTGGGGGTCGGCTTCGGCTTCGCCTTGGCGGGCTGCTTGGGGAGCACCATGTCGCGGGGGTCCTGGCGCGGGGCCTGGACGACGACGCCGACGATGTCGAGCTTGGTGAAGCCCACGTACGGCTTGACGTAGACGGTCCGGGTCAGGGCACCGCCGGAGGGGTCCACCCGGACGACCTCGCCGACCGGGACGCCGGGCACGAAGGGCTTGTCCTTGCTGGAGCCGAAGGTGACGAGCCGGTCGCCCGCCTTCACCTTCGCCTTGCCGTTGAGGAACTGGACCGACAGCGGGCGCGAGCCCTGGCCGGTGGCGAAGCCCAGCTCGTCGGTCTTCTCCATCCGGGTGCCGACGGTGAAGTCGGGGTCGTTGGCGAGCAGGACCGTCGCGGTGCCGGGGCCGACGGTGGTGACCCGGCCGACCAGCCCTTCGCCGTTGAGGACGGTCATGTCGCGGCGGATGCCGTCGTCGGATCCGGCGTCGATGGTGATCGTCCAGGAGAAGCCCTGGGCCGCTCCTATGGCGATGACCTCGGCGCCCTTGATCCCGTACTGTCCGGCGCCCGCGTTCTTCAGCATGGCGTCGAGCTGGCGGACCCGGCTGTTGGTGCGGTCGTCGCTGCCGAGCTTGGCCTTCAGGGCGGCGTTCTCCTGCTCCAGGGTGGAGATCCGGTCGTGCCGGTTGCCGGAGTCCCGGACGGCCCCTATGGCGTTGCCCACCGGGTCGACCGCCGTCGCCACGCCGTTCTCGATCGGCCCGAAGACGGTGGCGGCGGCCTGCCGCGCGCCGTCGACCGGTGACTCCTCGCCGCCTCGGATATCGACCGTGATCAGGGCGAATGCGATGGCGATGAGCAGCACCAGGAGCAGCCGGCTCTCTCGTGTGTCCCTCACGTGCGGCGGCCGTGCCTTCCTCGTCGGAATGTTCGTGCCTGGATGTACGCCGCCGCGCGTGGCTCCGCGTCGGCACCCGTACGGCAACGATCTATATCAACGATCCGGTGCGCGGAGCGGCAGCGCCCGCACACCGGATCGGGTGGTGTCCGCCGCTAGCGGCGGGGCTGGGCGTCCAGCACCTGCTGGAGCGCCTCGAACTCCTCGACGCACTTGCCGGAGCCGAGCGCCACCGAGTCCAGCGGGTCCTCGGCGATGTGGATCGGCATGCCCGTCTCGCGGCGCAGCCGCTCGTCCAGGCCGCGGAGCATCGCGCCGCCGCCGGTGAGGACGATGCCGCGGTCCATGATGTCGCCGGACAACTCGGGCGGGCACTTGTCGAGCGTCGTCTTCACGGCGTCGACGATCGCGTTGACCGGCTCCTCGATGGCCTTGCGGACCTCGGCGGCCGAGATGACGACCGTCTTGGGCAGCCCGGAGACCAGGTCGCGGCCGCGGATCTCGGTGTGCTCGTCCTTGTCCATGTCGTACGCCGAACCGATGGTGATCTTGATCTGTTCGGCGGTCCGCTCACCGAGGAGGAGGGAGTACTCCTTCTTGATGTGCTGGATGATCGCGTTGTCCAGTTCGTCACCGGCGGTGCGGATCGACTGGGCGGTGACGATGCCGCCGAGCGAGATCACGGCGACCTCGGTGGTGCCGCCACCGATGTCGACGACCATGTTGCCGGTGGCCTCGTGCACCGGGAGCCCGGAGCCGATCGCCGCCGCCATGGGCTCCTCGATGATGTGCACCTGGCGCGCGCCGGCCTGCGTGGACGCCTCGATGACGGCGCGGCGCTCGACCCCGGTGATGCCCGAGGGCACGCAGACGACGACCCGGGGGCGGGCCAGGTAGCGGCGCTTGTGGATCTTGAGAATGAAGTAGCGGAGCATCCGCTCGGTGATCTCGAAGTCGGCGATCACGCCGTCCTTCAGCGGCCGTACGGCAACGATGTTGCCCGGTGTACGGCCGATCATTTTCTTGGCCTCGGAGCCGACCGCCAGAATTCCGCCGGTGTTGGTGTTGATGGCCACGACGGACGGCTCGTTCAGGACGATGCCGCGCCCCCTGACGTACACCAGCGTGTTGGCAGTCCCGAGGTCGATAGCCATGTCACGGCCGATGAACGACATTGAGTTCCCCTTGTTCCCCATGAGGATGCGTCGGGCCTTCCCAGGAAGCGAAGATGGCTTGTTCTGGTCGGCGAGGTTGGCGCTGTGGGCGTGGAAGCTTCCATCGTAGTGCCGCATGCACGGACACAGCGCGAGGGTCCTTCGCCGGTGTGGGCGGAACGGGTGCCCGTCCTACCCATGGTGACGTTACGTCGGAGGGATGCGTTCCCGCGACACCGAACCCTATGCCGAAGGGCGACCGAATTACTTCGGTCGCCCCGGGCGGACAGCGCTGTTTGGCCGATCGGGTCAGGAAAGTCCGGGAAAGAAAAGCTTCAGTTCTCGCTCTGCGGACTGCTCGGAGTCCGAGGCGTGGATGAGGTTCTCCCGGGTGATCGTGCCGAAGTCGCCACGGATGGACCCGGGCGCGGCGGCGATCGGGTCGGTGGGTCCGGCCAGGGCCCGGATGCCCTCGATGACCCGCTCACCTTCGGCCACCAGGGCGACGACCGGGCCGGAGGCCATGAACTCCATGAGCGGCTCGTAGAACGGGCGGCCCTTGTGCTCGCCGTAGTGCTGCTCCAGCGTCTCCTGGTCCAGGGTGCGCAGCTCCAGCGCGGTGATCCGCCAGCCGGCCTTGCGCTCGATGCGGCCGACGATCTCGCCGATCAGGCCACGGCGGACGGCGTCGGGCTTGAGCAGGACGAGGGTGCGCTGGGTCATGTGCGGCTCCTTGCAATGCCAGGCGTTACGGGTGCGGTGAGGGCGAGATTACAGGGGCGCGGGGGCCCCTTCGCGCACCGGGTTCACCGAGGGTCACCTTCTGGCCTGAGCGCGGCCGGGACCGGGTGGCCGGGCGGGCGTGTCGGGCCGCCGGACGGGTGAGCGCGGGCCCCTGTTCCGCGCCCCCGGGCCACGCTCGCCCGCCCCTGTCCGCGCTTCCGGGCCGCCTCCTCAGGCAGCCGCTCCGCCCGCCTCCTGCTGGGCGGCCCAGCGGGCCTTCGCCTCGTCGATCTTGCGGCCGTAGTGGATTGAGGCCCACCACAGCCCGCCGAAGGCCAGCCCCAGGATGAACATCATCGGGACCACGAAACCGCTGAGGACCAGCGCGACCTGGAGGGCCCAGCCCAGCTGGACCCCGCCGGGCCGGGTGATCATCCCGCACAGCAGCACGGACAGCGCCATCCCGACGCCACAGACCGTCCAGACCGCGGCCATCGAGACGTCGTCCAGCTTCATCGCGACGAGACCGGCGAAGCCGATCACGAAGAACTCACCGATCAGCGTCGAGGCGCAGAGCGTCCGCATCCCCCTCAGCCCCTTCCCAGCAGCAGCCGGGCCTCGCCGACCGTGATCACCGAACCGGTCACCAGCACCCCGGCGCCCGCGTACTCGTCGTCCTCCTCGGCCAGCGTGATCGCCGCCTCCAGGGCGTCGTCCAGGCGCGGCTCGACCTGGACCCGGTCGTCGCCGAACACCTCCACGGCGATCGCGGCCAGCTCGTCCGCGTCCATCGCGCGCGGGCTGGAGTTCTGTGTGACGACGATCTCGGCGAAGATCGGCTCGAAGGCCTCCAGGAGACCGCGGACGTCCTTGTCGCCGCTGGTGCCGACCACGCCGATCAGCCGGGAGAAGCTGAACGCCTCGGAGATGCCGTCGGCCGCGGCCTTGGCCCCGGCCGGGTTGTGCGCGGCGTCCAGGACGACGGTCGGGCTGGAGCGCACGACCTCCAGGCGGCCGGGCGAGAGCACCGAGGCGAACGCCTTGCGGATGGCGTCGATGTCCAGGGTGCGGGCCTGCTCGGCGCCGATGCCGAAGAACGCCTCGACGGCGGCGAGCGCGACGGCCGCGTTGTGCGCCTGGTGGGCCCCGTACAGCGGGAGGAAGATGTCGGTGTACTCGGTGGTCGCACCGCCCAGGCCCCGCAGGGTGATGAGCTGGCCGCCGACCGCGATCTCACGGGAGACGACGCCGAACTCCATGCCCTCGCGGGCCACGGTGGCGTCCACCTCGACGGCCTTCTTCAGCATCACCTGCGCGGCGTCCACCGGCTGCTGCGCCAGGACGACCGTGGCGCCCTCCTTGACGATCCCGGCCTTCTCCCCCGCGATCTCGGCGGGTGTCGTGCCGAGCCGGTCGGTGTGGTCCAGCGAAATCGGGGTGACGACGGCGACGGTGGAGTCGATGACGTTGGTGGCGTCCCAGGTGCCGCCCATGCCGACCTCGACGACGGCGACATCGACGGGGGCGTCGGCGAAGGCCGCATACGCCATGCCGGTGAGGACCTCGAAGAAGGAGAGCCGGTAGGGCTGCTGGGCGTCGGTCATCTCGACGTACGGCTTGATGTCCTCGTACGTCTCGATGAACCGCTCGGCCTCGATCGGGGAGCCGTCCAGGCTGATCCGCTCGGTGATCGACTGGACGTGCGGGGAGGTGTACCGGCCGGTGCGCAGCTCGAAGGCGTTGAGCAGGGCCTCGATCATGCGGGCGGTGCTGGTCTTGCCGTTGGTCCCGGTGATGTGGATCGAGGGGTAGGCGCGCTGCGGCTCGCCGAGGACGTCCATCAGGGCGGCGATGCGCGTGACGGAGGGCTCCAGCTTGGTCTCGCCCCAGCGCCCGGCGAGCTCCTGCTCCACCGCGCGCAGCGCCCTGTCGGTCTCGGGGTCGGCGGGGCGGGCCGGGACCGCTTCGCCCTGCGGCTGGCCGGAGTGGGCGCGCAGCGTGCGGCTCCCGGCCTCGATCACCGCCAGGTCGGGGTCGCGCTGGGTCTCCTCGTCGACGATCTCCTCGAAGGCGTCGTCGGGATCGGGCTCGTCGTGCCGGTCTGAAGGGCGGGGCTCACTCACGGGGCCAGTCTACGGATGGCCGCCGACAACGCGCGCGGCACCCGGGGCTGTCGCCCGGGGGTACGGCGACTCCCCCGCTCCCCCGGGGCGGCCGGGGGTACGGGGGCTGCGCGGTCGGCCGGTCAGCTCTGCGGGAGCGCCGCCAGCTGGGCGGAGATCCGCTCGATGTCGGCCTCGGCCTTGGCGAGCCGCCCGCGGATCTTGTCGACCACCTGGTCCGGGGCCTTGGCCAGGAAGGCTTCGTTGCCGAGCTTGCCCGTGGCCTGGGCGTGCTCCTTGCGCGCCGCCTCCAGGTCCTTGCCGAGGCGCTTGCGTTCGGCCGCCACGTCGATGGTGCCGGACAGGTCCAGGGCGACGGTGGCCCCGGCGACCGGCAGGGACGCGGTGGCCTGGAAACCGTCCTCGGCGGGCTGGAGCCGCAGCAGCTGGCGGATGGCCGCCTCGTGCGGGGCGAGCGCGGTGCCGGTCAGGGTCAGCCGGGCCGGGACCTTCTGGCCGGGCTGGAGGCCCTGGTCGTTGCGGAACCGGCGGACCTCGGTGACGACCTGCTGGACCAGCTCGATCTCCTTCTCGGCCGCGTCGTCGCGGAAGCCGGAGTCGCCGGGCCACTCGGCGATGACGATCGACTCGCGCCCGGTGAGCGCGGTCCACAGCGCCTCCGTGACGAACGGGACGATCGGGTGCAGCAGCCGCAGCATCACGTCCAGGACCTCGCCGAGGACCCGGCCCGAGACCTCCGCCGGGCGGCCGCCCGCGAAGAACGTGGTCTTGGACAGCTCGACGTACCAGTCGAAGACCTCGTCCCAGGCGAAGTGGCGCAGCGCCTCGCTGATCCTCGCGAACTGGAAGTCGTCGTAGAACGCGTCGACGTCCGCGACCGTCTTGTTGAGCCGGGACAGGATCCAGCGGTCGGTGACCGACATCTCCTCGACCGGGGGCAGCTCGCCCTCGATCGTCGCGCCGTTCATCAGGGCGAAGCGGGTGGCGTTCCAGATCTTGTTGGAGAACTTGGCCGAGCCCTGGACCCACTCCTCGCCGATCGGCACGTCGGTGCCGGGGTTGGCGCCGCGCGCGAGGGTGAAGCGCAGGGCGTCGGAGCCGTACTTGTCCATCCAGTCCAGCGGGTTGACGACGTTACCGAAGGACTTCGACATCTTCTTGCCGTGCTCGTCGCGGACCATGCCGTGCAGGACGATGGTCCCGAACGGCGGGACGCCGTCGTTGACGTACAGGCCGAACATCATCATCCGGGCGACCCAGAAGAAGAGGATGTCGTAGCCGGTGACCAGGACGGAGTTCGGGTAGAACTTCGCGAGGCTGTCGGTCTGTTCGGGCCAGCCGAGCGTGGAGAAGGGCCACAGGCCCGAGGAGAACCAGGTGTCCAGGACATCGCTGTCCTGGGTCCAGCCCTCGCCCGTGGGCGCCTCGTCGTCGGGTCCGACGCAGACCGTCTCGCCGTTCGGGCCGTACCAGACGGGGATGCGGTGACCCCACCAGAGCTGGCGCGAGATCGTCCAGTCGTGGAGGTTGTCGACCCAGTCGAAGTAGCGCTTCTCCATCTCCTGCGGGTGGATCTTGACGCTGCCGTCGCGGACCGCGTCACCGGCGGCCTGGGCGAGCGGGGCGACCTTGACCCACCACTGGAGGGACAGGCGCGGCTCGATGGTGGTCTTGCAGCGCGAGCAGTGCCCGACGGAGTGGACGTAGGGGCGCTTCTCGGCGACGATCCGGCCCTCGGCGCGCAGGGCCGCGACGATGGCGGAGCGGGCCTCCAGCCGGTCCAGGCCCTGGAAGGGGCCGGGGACGGTGATGACCGCGCGCTCGTCCAGGACCGTGAGGAACGGCAGGTCGTGGCGCTTGCCGATCTCGAAGTCGTTCGGATCGTGCGCGGGCGTCACCTTGACCGCGCCGGTGCCGAACTCCGGGTCGACGTGGTGGTCGGCGACGACGGGGATGGTGCGGTCGGTCAGCGGCAGCTTGATCCGCCTGCCGACCAGGTGGCGGTAGCGCTCATCGTCGGGGTGGACGGCGACGGCGGTGTCACCGAGCATCGTCTCGGCGCGGGTGGTGGCGACGACGATGGTCTCCTCCCCCTCCCCGTACGTCATGGAGACGAGCTCGCCGTCGTCCTCCTGGTACTCGACCTCGATGTCGGAGATCGCGGTGAGACAGCGCGGGCACCAGTTGATGATGCGCTCGGCGCGGTAGATCAGCCCGTCGTCGTACATCTGCTTGAAGACGGTCTGGACGGCCCGGGACAAACCCTCGTCCATGGTGAAGCGCTCACGGGACCAGGCGACGCCCTCGCCGAGGCGGCGCATCTGGCCGGAGATCTGGCCGCCGGACTCGTTCTTCCACTGCCAGACGCGCTCGACGAACGCCTCGCGGCCCAGGTCGTGGCGGGACTTGCCCTCCTTGCCCAGCTCGCGCTCGACGACGTTCTGGGTGGCGATGCCCGCGTGGTCCATGCCCGGCTGGTACAGCGCCTCGAAGCCCTGCATCCGCTTCCGGCGGACGAGGGCGTCGATCAGGGTGTGCTCGAAGGCGTGGCCCAGGTGGAGGGAGCCGGTGACGTTCGGCGGCGGGATGACGATGCTGTAGGGCGGCTTGTCGCTGTGCTCGTCGGCCTCGAAGTAACCGCGCTCCACCCAGCGCTCGTACAGCTTCCCCTCTACGTCGGCCGGCGCGTACGTGGTCGGCAGTTCGGGAGTGCTGATGCTGGGCTGCGTCGAGTTCTCGGTCACGCGGATAGTTTAGGGCCGTCACAGTCGTGCATTGAAACGGGTTGTTTGCGTAACGGTGTCGGGCCCGCTTCCCCATGTCAGGGCGGCTTCCGTCAGGATGTTCGCAACGTATAAGGATTGTGGAGGGGACACCGCGATGAGCTACAACCAGCCGGGGCCATACGGCGGCCAGCAGCCGCAGGGCCAGCCGGGCCCGTACGGACAGCAGCCCGGCCCCTACGGTGCTCCGCCTCCGCCGCAGGGCCAGCCCGGCTACGGTTACCCGCAGCAGGCCCCCCAGGGTGTGCCGCCGCAGCAGAACCCGTACGGCGGCCAGCAGCCCCCGCAGGGCTACGGCTACCCGCAGGCCCAGCAGCCGGGCCCCTACGGTCAGCAGCCGCCGCAGCCTCCGTACGGCGGCCAGCCGGTCTACGGCCAGCAGCCGCCGCAGCCGAAGAAGAAGACCGGGCTGATCATCGGGGTCGCCGTGGTGGCGCTGGCGGTCATCGCGGGCGGGGTGTACTTCCTGACCTCCGGCAGCGGCGGCAGCAGCGATGTGGCGGACTCCACCAAGGGGTACAAGCTGACGCCCGCGGAGTCGGTGGACGACTACCGGCAGGACTCCACGTCGAAGCCGCCGTCCGGGCCGATGACGGGCAAGGACAAGGCCGACGCCGAGGCCATGGGGGTCACATCGCCCAACGAGGCCGCCGCCCAGTACATGTCCGGCACCAAGGCCAACCCGCTGGCGCAGAAGATGCTGCTGCTCCAGGGCATCTGGGGCGAGGTGTCGGACCCGGCGGAGACGCTCGACAAGGCCTTCAGCGAGGCCGAGAAGAACATGGCGAAGGACTCCGACGGTGAGAAGGTCTCCCTGATCGGCGAGCCCAAGGACGTGAAGCCGGCCGGGTTCGAGGGCGCGTTGATGCGGTGCCAGGACATGAAGTCGATCAACGGCACCGCGGCGAAGGGCCCGAAGGAGTTCACCACCCCGGTCTGCATCTGGGCCGACTACAGCACGGTCGGCATCGTTGTCGGCATCGACATCGGCTCGGCCCTGACGGGGAAGTCGATGGCGCAGGACGACGTGGCGGCCATCGCCGCGAAGCTCTACAACACCTCCCGCACCAAGATCTGACCCGGCGTCCGGTCCACCCGACGCCGAAGGGGCGTTCACCGGCCGCCCGGTGAACGCCCCTTCGGCGTGTGCGTGACTCCCCTGCGGCTACGCCGACTTCTCGTGGCGGCCGTCGTTCTTCCCGATCGTGCGCGGCTCGCGCGGGACCAGGGTGGGGTTGACGTTGTCGCGGACCACGTCCGGGGTGATGACCACGCGGGCGACGTCCTTGCGGGACGGGACCTCGTACATCACGGACTGGAGGACTTCCTCCATGATCGCCCGCAGGCCGCGGGCGCCGGTCTGGCGCAGGATCGCCTGGTCGGCGATGGCCTCCAGCGCCTCGCGCTCGAACTCCAGCTCCACGCCGTCGAGTTCGAAGAGGCGCTGGTACTGCTTGACCAAGGCGTTGCGCGGCTCGATGAGGATCTGGAGCAGGGCCTCGCGGTCGAGGTTGTGGACCGAGGTGAGGACCGGGAGACGGCCGATGAACTCGGGGATCATCCCGAACTTCACCAGGTCCTCCGGCATGACCTCCTGGAACTGGTCGCTCGCCTGGATCTCCCGCTTGGAGCGGATCGTGGCGCCGAAACCGATGCCCTTGGCCCCGGCCCGGGACTCGATGATCTTCTCCAGTCCGGAGAACGCGCCGCCCACGATGAACAGCACGTTCGTCGTGTCGATCTGGATGAACTCCTGGTGGGGGTGCTTGCGTCCGCCCTGCGGCGGGACGGAGGCGGTGGTGCCCTCCAGGATCTTCAGCAGGGCCTGCTGCACGCCCTCGCCGGAGACATCGCGGGTGATCGAGGGGTTCTCGCTCTTGCGGGCGACCTTGTCGATCTCGTCGATGTAGATGATCCCGGTCTCGGCCTTCTTGACGTCGTAGTCGGCCGCCTGGATCAGCTTGAGCAGGATGTTCTCGACGTCCTCGCCGACGTAGCCGGCCTCCGTCAGCGCGGTGGCGTCCGCGATGGCGAAGGGGACGTTGAGCATGCGGGCCAGCGTCTGCGCGAGCAGCGTCTTGCCGGAGCCCGTGGGGCCCAGCAGGAGGATGTTCGACTTGGCCAGCTCGATCGCGTCCTCACGACCGGCGCCGCCGCCGTTCTCCCCGGCCTGGACCCGCTTGTAGTGGTTGTACACCGCGACGGAGAGGGCCTTCTTCGCGGGCTCCTGCCCGACGACGTACCCCTCCAGGAACTCGTAGATCTCGCGAGGCTTGGGAAGCTCCTCCCAGCGGACCTCGCTCGTCTCGGCGAGCTCCTCCTCGATGATCTCGTTGCAGAGATCGATGCACTCGTCGCAGATGTACACACCGGGTCCCGCGATGAGCTTCTTCACCTGCTTCTGGCTCTTTCCGCAGAACGAGCACTTGAGCAGGTCGCCGCCATCACCGATGCGTGCCACGAGGTGCTTCCCCTTCGCCTGGGAGACGCCTGGTTCAGCGGCTCCTGGTGCCTCTATCCGACGGTACCTTGCCTGGGCCCCCGTTCGGGCCCCCCTTGGCACGGTTCACACGGCCGTGGCCGTGGATACGGAATGTGCCAAGGGGAAAGACCGACGTCAGAGCGATGCGCCCGCGGTGGTCTTGCGGGTGGAAACGATCTGGTCGACCAGACCGTAGGCCAGGGCGCCCTCGGCCGTCAGGATCTTGTCGCGCTCGATGTCCTCGCTGATCTTCTCCAGCGGGGTGGTCGAGTGGCGGGCCAGCAGCTCCTCCAGCTGCTTGCGCATACGGAGAATCTCGTTGGCCGCGATCTCCAGGTCGGAGAGCTGCTCGCGGCCGGTCTGCGAGGACGGCTGGTGGATGAGGATGCGGGCGTGCGGGAGCGCCATGCGCTTGCCCGGGGTGCCGGCGGCCAGCAGGATCGCGGCGGCCGAGGCGGCCTGGCCCATGCAGACCGTCTGGATGTCCGGCTTCACGAACTGCATCGTGTCGTAGATCGCGGTGAGCGCGGTGAACGAGCCGCCGGGGCTGTTGATGTAGATCGAGATGTCGCGGTCCGGGTCCATCGACTCCAGGCACAGCAGCTGCGCCATGACGTCGTTGGCGGAGGCGTCGTCGATCTGGACGCCCAGGAAGATCACGCGCTCCTCGAAGAGCTTCGCGTACGGGTCGTACTCGCGCACCCCCTGCGAGGTGCGCTCCACGAAGCGCGGGACGACGTAGCGGTTGTCCACCTGCGGGCCGGTGTAGAGGCCGCTCGCGGAGGCGGCGGGGAAGTTGTTCATGTGGGTGTTCACCATCCTGGTGGCGTTCGGTGGGCTGGAGGTCTCGGCGTACGGCTCGGCGTACGGGAGAGGGGCGGTAAGGGGTGCCGCCGGTCCGGTGGGGACCGGGTCAGGCACCGGTGCCGCCGCCGCCCGGGATGCCCGACGCGACCGTGATGATCTCGTCGATGAGGCCGTAGTCCTTGGCCTCCTCCGCCGTGTACCAGCGGTCGCGGTCACCGTCGCGGATGATCGTCTCGACGGACTGGCCGGAGTGGCGGGAGGTGATCTCCGCCATCCGCGTCTTGGTGCGGAGCAGGTACTCGGCCTGGATCTTGATGTCCGAGGCCGTACCGCCGATACCGGCCGAACCCTGGTGCATGAGGATGTCGGTGTTCGGGAGCGCGAAGCGCTTGCCCGCGGCGCCGCCGGTGAGCAGGAACTGGCCCATGGAGGCGGCCATGCCCATGCCGATGGTCACGACGTCGTTCGGGATGTACTGCATGGTGTCGTAGAGCGCCATGCCGGCCGTCACCGAACCGCCGGGGCTGTTGATGTAGAGGTAGATGTCCTTGTCCGGGTCGGCGGCAAGGAGGAGGAGCTGCGCGGTGATCCTGTTGGCGATGTCATCGTCGACCTGCTGGCCGAGGAAGATGATGCGCTCGCCGAGCAGCCGGCTGTAGACCTGGTCACCGAGGCCTCCACCGAGGGACGGCTCTCCGGCGGCGTAGGGCATCAGATTCGTCACGTATCCACCTGCTCGTCTCTGACGGCTCCGGCCGTCTCAGCGTCTTCGTACCGGGCGGGATGAGTCGCTTCCCCACCCTTCCTTCATGGACCCTAACGCGCAGGTCGGACAACGCCATCCCGCTTCCGCGACTGTTCGCTGGGAGCGCAAGGTCCCCACGGGGAACCGGGGTTCCGGCCGCACAGCGATACGAGGGAGGGACGGGGATACGACACCGGGCCCCGGACGCGTGGTGCGTCCGGGGCCCGGCCGGTCGGCGCGGGGCCGCCGTGGCTGGCGGGAGGCTCAGGCCTCCTTCTTCTCCTCGGCCTTCTCCTCCGCCGTGTCCGCGGCGGCGTCGGTGGTCTCCGCGGAGTCGGTGGCGTCGGCGGTGTCCGCGGCGTCCTCTTCGTCCTCCAGGTCCACGACCTCGCCGTTGGTGTCGACCACCTTGGCGGCCTCGACGACGACGGCGAGCGCCTTGCCGCGGGCGACCTCGCCGACGAGCATCGGCACCTGGCCGCCCTCGACGACCGCCTGGGCGAACTGGTCGGGGCTCATGCCGGAGGAGGCCGCACGGCGCATGAGGTGCTCGGTCAGCTCCTCCTGGTTGACGTTCAGCTTCTCCTTGTTGACGAGCTCGTCAAGGATGAACTGGGTCTTGATGCCCTTGATGGCCTGCTCGGAGGTCTCGTTCTCGAACTCCTCCAGGGTCTTGCCCTGGATCTCCAGGTACTTCTCCAGGTCGAGACCCATCTGACCGAGCTGGTGGTGCTCCAGGTTGTGCTTGCGGGTCTGGACCTCGTCCGCGAGCAGCTTCTCCGGGATCGGGACCTCGGCGAGCTTCAGCAGCTCCTCCAGGACGCGCTCCTGGGCCTGGGTGGCCTGGTCGTACTGCTTGGTGGTCTCCAGGCGCTTGCGGCTGTCGGCCCGCAGCTCCTCCAGCGTGTCGAACTCGCTGGCCATCTGGGCGAAGTCGTCGTCCAGCTCGGGCAGCTCGCGGGCGGCGACGGCGGTGACCTTGACGGTGACCTCCGCGTCCTTGCCCTCGGCGGAGCCACCCTTCAGCTGCGAGGTGAAGGTGGCCTCGCCACCGGCCTCCAGGCCGGTCACGGCCTCGTCGATGCCGTCCAGGAGCTCCCCGGAACCGATGGTGTACGAGACACCGTCGGCGACACCGTCCTCCAGGACCTCGCCGTCGACCTTGGCCGCCAGGTCGATCGTGACGACGTCGCCGTCGGCGGCGGCGCGCTCGACCGGGTTGGTGGAGGCGAAGCGGTCGCGGAGCTGCTCCACGGCCTTGTCGACCTCCTCGTCGGTGACCTCGAGGGCGTCGACGGTGACCTCGATGCCGGAGTAGTCCGGGATCTCGATCTCGGGGCGTACGTCGACCTCGGCGGTGAAGGCCAGCAGTTCGCCGTCCTTCAGCTCGGTGATGTCGACCTCGGGCTGGCCGAGGACGTTCAGCTCACCCTCGTTGACCGCCTCGGTGTAGAACTTCGGAAGCGCGTCGTTGACGGCCTCCTCCAGCACAGCGCCACGGCCGAACCGCTGGTCGATGACCCGGGCGGGGATCTTGCCCTTACGGAAGCCCTTCACCGTGACCTGCTGGTTGATCTTCTTGTACGCCGCGTCGAGGCTGTCCTTGAGCTCCTCGAAGGGCACCTCGATGCTGAGCCGAACCCGGGTCGGGTTCAGGGTCTCCACGGCGCTCTTCACGGTTCGGTCTCCTTGGTGGCTGACTTCTTGGGGTTCTGCTGGGCCACCGAGTGGCGGCTTCGCGGACCGAGCCCGGTACATCAGACACACGGGCACGCATTTTGCATAGTAACGGCAAGGTGGAGGACTCCCACAATGCGATCTTGCAGGTGGTCGGGGTGGCCGGATTCGAACCGACGACCTTCCGCTCCCAAAGCGGACGCGCTACCAAGCTGCGCCACACCCCGTCGGTGCGACACGTAGGGTACATGCACAGGAGCGGCATCCGTCCCGCTGTGCGCGGCGACCGGGAGCGGCACGGTCCGGCGGCCGCCGTCCCGGGTGTGCGGGCACCGTCGCCGACCCGCTACGATGCTCCTCGTACCGCGGTCCACCGGACCTGCGGTGCGGTGCTTGCGGGCGTAGCTCAATGGTAGAGCCCTAGTCTTCCAAACTAGCTACGCGGGTTCGATTCCCGTCGCCCGCTCCACACGGCCGAGGGCCGGGCCGGAGAGGATTCTCCGGCCCGGCCCTCGCGCGTGGAGGGGCCCCCGCCCCCTCAGAAGCTGATCTGGTTGATGGTGTCGGCTATCGAGTTCATGAACCTGTTGATCGACGGCGCCATGCCGGTCGACGCCAGGAAGAAGCCGAAGAGGACGGCGATGATCGCGGGCCCGGGTTTGATCGAGCCGCTCCGGATCATCACCACCAGGATGACGGCGAACAGCAGCACCATCGACAGTGAAATAGCCACGTCTGAATCACTCCCTCGGTCGGTCCGCCTTGCCGGCCCGGAAGCGTGCACCAGAGCGCGCCCCGTCGCTTCCATCGTGCCACCAACTCCCCCATGGGTGCTGCCGGGTGACGGAACGAACTGACCGGATCCCGCCATCCTTCCACCGTGCGGCGACCGGCGGGTCCCGGGGCGGCCGCTCCACGCCCCAGCTGTGGAACGATTGTGCGACCCCTGTGAATGCGTACGCCTGATATTCCGGCCGTCGGCGTGACGGTGCGCCATCGGCGATCTTTTCTGTATCCCCACACGCCGTTCACGGCCCGGGACGGCGTGCGGACACGACGCAATTCACTTCATCAACTCCCCGCCGATATGCCCCCTTTAATCGGGATCAAGAGGGTCATAGCGGGCGGTGTTCGACAGTTTCACCTGCGAATAGCGGGGAACACGCGATATCCACTCGCGGTTTTACGCGGGGCGATCGACCGGTCTAAGGTTTCTGAAATGTTCCAAGCTCCGCGCGTATTTCAGAGGGCCCCGCTCCCCCCGGCGACCCGGGAGCCGGAGCCCGGACACGGGCAGACCCTCACCGCCACCGCGCCGCCGTCCGCCCCGGCCGCCACCGGCGCCGCCGCTCCGGCGCCCGCGGCGGCGAAGAAGCGCGATCCCTACTTCGACAACGTGAAGTATCTGGCCATCGTCCTCGTGGCGGTGGCCCACGCCTGGGAACCCGTGATGGACGGCAGCCGGGCGACCCGGGCGCTGTACATGATCGTGTACGCGTTCCACATGCCGGCCTTCATCCTCATCTCCGGTTACTTCTCCCGCTCGTTCGACATGACGCCGAACAAGGTGAAACGGTTGATCGCCTCGGTGGTCGTGCCGTACGTCATCTTCGAGACGGCCTATTCGCTCTTCAAGCGCTACGCGGACGACTCGCCCGACATGGCGATCAGCCTGATCGACCCCTTCTATCTGACCTGGTTCCTGATCGCCCTGTTCATCTGGCGGGTGACCACGCCGATCTGGCGGAGCCTGCGCCATCCGCTGCCGGTGGCCCTCGCCATCGCCGTGCTCGCCTCGGTCTCCCCCGAGATCGGCGACGACCTCGACCTCCAGCGGGTGTTGCAGTTCCTGCCGTTCTTCGTCCTCGGGCTACTGGTGAAGCCGGAGCACTTCCAGCTCGTCCGGCGGCGCGAGGTGCGGCTGCTGTCCGTGCCGCTGGTGGCGGGCGCGCTGCTGTTCGCCTACTGGATCGCGCCGCACATGCAGCTCGGGTGGCTCTACCGCGCCAACAGCGCCCAGGAGATGGGCGCCCCGTGGTGGTCCGGCGCGGTGATGACGCTGGCCATGTTCGGCTGCGGTCTGGTGCTGACGGTCGCCTTCCTGGCCTGGGTGCCCCGCCGCGACCTCTGGTTCACCGCGCTGGGCGCCGGGACGATCTGCGGCTATCTGCTGCACGGGTTCGTGATCAAGGGCGCCGAGTACGCGGGCCTGTTCGACCGCTACAGCTGGCTCTCCAGCCCGGTCGGACTGGTGGTCGTCTCGGTCACCGCGGCCGCGGCCGTGACGGCGATGTGCACGCCGCTGGTGGCCCGGGTGCTGAAGTTCGCCACCGATCCGGACCTGGGGTGGGCGTTCCGGAAGAACCCCGCCGCGAAACACTGACCCACGGCTCCCCCCCCTGATCCACTCGTCGGCTCCGGCCGCGGGTGGATCAGTGCGTTCCGTGGTTGGCCGAATTCTTTCGGTCTCCGGGTGAGGCGGTACCGGTCAGCCCCAACAGGCCCCGCACCTGCGCATACTTGGCCGCCAGTCGGGTACGGGTGGCCGCGTCCAGCTCCGCGAGGCGTGCGGGGTCCGCGTTGTGGGCGAGGTCCGCCTCCTTGATCAGCAGCGCCCCCGGGGTGCCGAGAATCCGGGCGGCGTACGAGGACAGCTCCTCGCCCGGCCGCTTGGTCAGCGCCAGGACCATGTCCTTCACCTCCGGGGGCAGCGCCGCGTCCGTCAGCCACTCCGGGGACAGGGCGTCGTCCTCGATGGCGTCGTGCAGCCAGGCGGCGGCGATCTGCGCGTCGCTGCCACCCCGCACCCGTACACCCTCGGCCACCGCCGCCAGGTGCTCCGCGTACGGGCGGCCCGCCTTGTCGGTCTGCGTCGCGTGGGCCTCGCGGGCGATGGCCTCCACCTCGGCGAGGGTCAGATCGGGCTCCGTCATGAGCCGACTCTACGGGCCGTGACGGCCCCGCCGCCCGGTCCGGGGACCGTTACGGACGGGTGATTCAGCCGGACAACTCGGCCGGTACGTGCGGCGGTTGACCGGCCGGCGCGATGCGGTCGAGCGGACAAACAGTGGCAATACGACCTTCGCATAGTTGCAAGCTCAATCCTTCGGTAAACTAATTACTGATGAATCATTGACATCCCCTTGACGATCTCTTGACCTAGCCCCGAAGGAACAGGCTCATCGGACACGCAGACACCCTCCTCGCCATGGGCGGCGCCTTTCTGGCCGCTGCCGTCCTCGCCCGCCTCGGCGGCCGTATCGGGCTGCCGACGATCCCCCTGTTCATCCTGGCCGGGATCCTGCTCGGCCCGCACACCCCCGGGTACACACTCCTGTCCGACCCGCACGACCTGGAGATGCTCTCCGCGCTGGGACTCGTCCTCCTGCTCTTCTACCTGGGGCTCGAATTCCACATGGACGACCTCAGGACGGGCGGCCGGAAGATGGCCGTCGCGGGCGGGACGTATCTCGCGCTGAACGTGGGCGCCGGTCTCGCCTTCGGTTTCGCGCTGGGCTGGGGCACCTCCGAGGCCCTGGTCCTCGCCGGTGTCCTCGGGATCTCCTCGTCGGCGATCGTCACCAAGATCCTGGTCGACCTGGGGCGCATCGGGAATCCGGAGACCCGGCCGATCCTCGGCATCATCGTCGTGGAGGACATCTTCCTCGCGCTCTACCTGGCGGCGCTCCAGCCGATCCTGTCCGGTGCGGACAGCCTCTCGGCCGCGCTGGCCGACGGCGGCAAGGCCTTCGGCTTCCTGTTGCTGCTCGCCCTCGCCGCCCGGTTCGGGACCAGGGTCATCGGCAAGCTCATGAACACCCGGGACGACGAGCTGCTCGTCATCTCCTTCCTCGGGGTCGCGGTCTTCGTCGCTGGGGTCTCCGAGATGTTCGGCGTCGCCGACGCGATCGGCGCGTTCATGGTGGGTCTGATGCTCGGCTCCACCACGTCCGGCGAGCGCATCCGCACCCTGGTCCACCCGCTGCGGGACGCGTTCGGGGCGATCTTCTTCTTCGCCTTCGGTCTCTCCATCGACCCGGGTCATCTGCCGAGCGTGCTGTGGCCGGTGCTGGCCGCCGTGGTGCTCACGCTCGCGATGAACATCGCGGCCGGTCTCGCCGCGGCCCGGCTGTACTCCTTCGGCCCCCGGGCCACGGCGAACATCGCCACCACCCTGGTGGCCCGGGGCGAGTTCGCGCTGATCCTCGCCACCATGGCGGCGGCCGCCGGACTGGACGACCGCCTCTCGCCGTTCATCGCCGGTTACGTCCTCCTGCTCGCCGTCCTGGCGCCGCTGGCCGCGGGCCGCTCGGGGTGGCTGGCCCGCGTCCTGCCGGGCGGCCGCGGCAAGCAGGACGACAGCCAGGACCGGGAGCAGATACCCGTGTCCGTCTGACCCGCTCCCCGCGCCGACGGCGGAGGTGCCCCTCCCTCCAGGGGACGGGCGCCTCCGCCGTCGGCGTACGTCAGGGGCGGCGCTCCGCGTACGTCGGGGCCGACGCTCGGCGTACGTCAGGGGCGGCGCGAGATCAGGAGCAGCGCGCGGTCGTCGTTGACGTCCTTGGCGCAGGCCTCGATCAGGTGCCAGGCGGCTCCCTCGAAGCCGGTCGGCACATAGCGTTCGGCTTCGCCCGTGAGGCGGTCGATCCCCTCGGAGATGTCCCGGTCGGCGGCCTCCACCAGGCCGTCGGTGAAGAGCATCAGCACGTCCCCCGGCGCGAGCGAGCCCTTCACCGCGTCGAACTCGGCCCCGTCGTAGACCCCGAGCAGCGGGCCCTCGCCCGACTTCTCCTCCCACTGGCCGCTGCCCGCGTGGAGTTGGAGGGCGGGCGGGTGACCGGCCGAGAAGATCTCGTAGTCCCCGGAGTCCAGGTCCAGCACCAGGTGGATCGAGGTGGCGAAACCCTCGTCCCAGTCCTGGCGCAGCAGATAGCCGTTGGCGGCGGGCAGGAAGCCGTGCGGGGGCAGCGAGCCGAGCAGCCCGCCGAAGGCGCCGGACAGCAGCAGGGCCCGGGAACCCGCGTCCATGCCCTTGCCGGAGACGTCGGTGAGGACGGCCTCCAGGGTGCGGCCGCCATGGGTGCGGGCCGCGACGACGAAGTCCCCCGAGAACGACTGGCCGCCCGCCGGGCGCAGCGACATCTCGCGGTGCCAGCCCTGGGGCAGCCGGGGCAGCGAACTCTGCACCCGGATGCGTTCGCGCAGGTCGAAGAGCATCGTGCCGCCGCGCCGCCAGGGCACCCCGACCCGGGCCCGGAACTGGGCGAGGACCAGGCCGAAGAAGCCGCAGGCGGCGACCACCAGGACGGTGCCCGGGGTGACCCGGGCCGGACCGTCCAGATACGGGCCCAGCTTGAGCGCCTCCACGATCAGGGCGACGGCGGCCGTCGCGTACAGGCCGAGCAGGCTGGCCGGGCGCAGGACCAGCCCGCCCGCCACGATGGGCAGGGCGAGCGCGGCCGGGTCGATCCAGAGCGGGCTGACGACGGTGGCGAAGGTGATGGCCGGGATCGTGGCGAGCAGACCGGCCAGGGCCACCGAGTCGGAGCCGTCGCCGCGGAAGTAGTCGACCCCGGATCTGCGCACCCCGACGCGAGCCCGGTGCCACGCTCTGCTCCACCGGGCCCGGATGTCGTCTGTTCCTCCGCTACGGGCCACTGCCGGGACCCTATCCACCCGGACGCCTCCGGTGCAGGGGGACCCCGGTGACAATGCGCTCGAAGCAGGCCCGGTCCGCCGTCGTGGGTGCCCGGGTTCCCGGACGCCCGCCGCCCGCTGTCAGCCTTTTCGGCCGCTCACCCGGGCCGGGGGCTGGCAGCCGGGGCACCAGAAGAGATTGCGCGCCGCCAGGTCCGCGGTGCGCACCGTCGTCCCGCAGATGTGGCACGGCAGGTTCGCGCGGCGGTAGACGTAGACCTCGCCGCCGTGGTCGTCCTTGCGGGGCGGGCGGCCCATCGCCTCGGGGAGGTGCTCGGGGCGGACGGTGTCGATCCGGTTGTTCCGTACGCCCTCGCGCATCAGCTCCACCAGGTCCGTCCAGATCGCGTCCCACTCGGCGCGGGTGAGGTCGCGGCCCGTGCGGTAGGGGTCGATGCCGTGGCGGAACAGGACCTCGGCGCGGTAGACGTTGCCGACGCCCGCGACGACCTTCTGGTCCATCAGGAGCGCGGCGACGGTGATCCGGCTGCGGGAGATCCGCTGCCAGGCCCGCTCCCCGTCCTCGTCGCCGCGCAGCGGGTCGGGGCCCAGGCGTTCGTGTATCGCGCGCTTCTCGGGCTCGGTGATCAGGGCGCACGTGGTGGGGCCGCGCAGGTCCGCGTAGTGGCCGGAGTTGACCAGGCGGAGGCGGACCGTGTCGGTGGGCGGCGGGGCCGGGGCGGTGCCGAAGCCCAGCTTGCCGAACAGGCCGAGGTGGATGTGGACCCAGCCGGTGGGGCCGAAGCCGAGGAAGAGGTGCTTGCCGTGGGCATCGGTGGTGGTGAGGGGGTGCCCGTCGAGCAGCGCCGCGCTGTCGGAGAACTTCCCCTGCGGGCTGCTCACCCGGACCGGGCCGCCCGTGAACCGCTCGGCGTGGTCCTGGGCGAGGCGGTGGATGGTGTGTCCCTCGGGCACGGCGGGCTGCTCCCTGCGCGGATACGGGTGGTTGTGGCGGGCGGCGGTACGGGGGCGGGGCGGGCGGCGACATGACCGTGCCGCCGGGGCGGGACCCGGCGGCACGGGAGGCGGTCCGAGGCGGCGTCAGCCCTGGTGCGGGTGGTGCGCCGGGATCGGGGGCAGCTCGCCGGTGGTCTCGTACGCCGAGAGCATCTCGATGCGGCGCGTGTGGCGCTCCTCGTTCGAGTACGGCGTGGAGAGGAAGATCTCGACGAACTTCGTGGACTCCTCGACCGTGTGCATCCGGCCGCCGATCGCCACCACGTTGGCGTCGTTGTGCTCGCGGCCCAGCGCGGCGGTCTGTTCGCTCCAGGCCAGTGCGGCGCGGACGCCCTTGACCTTGTTGGCGGCGATCTGCTCGCCGTTGCCGGAGCCGCCGATCACGATGCCGAGGCTGTCCGGGTCGGCGGCCGTCTTCTCGGCGGCGCGCAGGCAGAACGGCGGGTAGTCGTCCTGGGCGTCGTAGATGTGGGGTCCGCAGTCGACGGCCTCGTGCCCGTGGGCACCGAGCCACTCGACGAGGTGGTTCTTGAGTTCGTAACCGGCATGGTCGGATCCGAGGTACACGCGCATGGTGCGAAGTGTGGCACGAACCGGGCCGGGCGGCCGTCGGCGGGGTCGGGGGCCCGACCTACCGGCCCCGGCGTGCGGGCCGCTCAGATCTCTGTGGTCGAGATCACGTGAGCAATGTTCCGGTAAATCATCCGAGGGAGGGGGTTCCCGACCTCCTCGCATCCCGGCTTGAATGCGTGGCCTTGTCCACGCACACCCCAGCGGGACAGGGCAACCCTCGTGCACGAAGAAGTAAGGACTCCCCCCATGACGTCGCAGACGCTGGCGCAGCAGGGCCACGAGCCCGGCGAGCCGGACCGGCCGGACTCGTCGGACGGGCTTCAGGCAGGTCTGAAGAACCGCCACCTCTCGATGATCGCGATCGGCGGTGTGATCGGCGCGGGGCTCTTCGTGGGCTCCAGCGCGGGCATCGCGGCCGCGGGCCCGGCGATTCTGATCTCGTACGCGATGGTCGGGCTGATGGTCGTCCTGGTCATGCGGATGCTCGGCGAGATGGCCGCCGCCCGGCCCAGCTCCGGCTCCTTCTCCGCCTACGCCGACCAGGCGCTGGGCCGTTGGGCCGGTTTCTCCATCGGCTGGCTCTACTGGTTCTTCTGGGTCGTGGTGCTCGCCGTCGAGGCGACCGCCGGGGCGAAGATCCTGGAGGGCTGGGTGCCGGGGGTGCCGCAGTGGGCCTGGGCGCTGATCGTGATGGTCGTGCTGACCGCCACCAACCTGGTCTCGGTGGGCAGTTACGGTGAGTTCGAGTTCTGGTTCGCCGGGATCAAGGTCGTGGCGATCGCCGCGTTCGTGCTCGTCGGCTTCCTCGCCGTCTTCGGGCTGCTGCCCGGTTCGGACAACCCGGGGTCGGGGCTGGCCCATCTCACGGACAGCGGCGGGTTCTTCCCCGAAGGGCCGGGGGCGATCCTCACCGGTGTGCTGATGGTCGTCTTCTCGTTCATGGGCTCCGAGATCGTGACGCTGGCCGCCGGTGAGTCCTCCGACCCGCAGCGAGCGGTGTCGAAGGCCACCAACAGCGTGATCTGGCGGATCGCCGTCTTCTACCTGGGCTCGATCTTCGTCGTGCTGACGCTGCTGCCGTGGAACGACCCGTCGATCATCGAGAAGGGCAGCTATGTCGCCGCTCTCGACTCGATCGGCATCCCGCACGCCGGCAACGTGATGGACTTCATCGTGCTGACGGCCGTGCTGTCCTGTCTCAACTCCGGCCTCTACACGGCCTCCCGGATGGCGTTCTCGCTCGGCGAGCGGGGTGACGCGCCGAAGTCCTTCGCCCGGGTCAACAAGCGTGGCGTGCCGCAGGCGGCGATCCTCTCCTCGGTCGTCTTCGGCTTCGTGGCGGTGTTCTTCAACTACCAGTGGCCCGACACCGTGTTCCAGTTCCTGCTGAACTCCTCGGGCGCGGTCGCCCTGTTCGTGTGGCTGGTCATCTGCTTCACGCAGTTGCGGATGCGCGGGCTCATCCTGCGCGAGAACCCGGGCAAGCTGGTCGTCCGGATGTGGCTCTTCCCGTACCTGACCTGGGCAACGATCGCGATGATCTCCTTCGTCCTGGTCTACATGCTGACCGATGACGCCGCCCGCGAGCAGGTCGTGCTGTCGCTGCTGGTCGCCGCTCTGGTGGTGGGGATCTCGCTGGTCCGCCAGAGGCGCGCCCGCAAGGCGTCCGCCGCCAGCTGAGGCGGGTACGCGGAGGGGTCCGCAGGACGAGCGGAGAGACCCGCCGGAATGCGCGGGGGGGGGCCCCCGGCCCGGGGGGGGGCGGGGGGGCCCCCCCCGCCCCCCCGGGGGGGGGGGCCGCCCCCGCGGGGCCCCCCCCCCCCCCCCGGGGGGGGGGGGGGCCCGCGGGGGGGCCCCCCGGGGGGGGGGCCGCCCCCCACCCCCCGCCCGCCCCCCCCCCCGGGGCGGCCCCCCCCCACGCCGAGGACGCCCAGTGGCTGGTGGTCATCGAGGACCCGGCCGGACGCCTGGACCCGGCCG